>MNXW01000138.1 GCA_001871515.1 Comamonadaceae bacterium CG2_30_57_122 | reverse complement strand
CAGCGGCCTTGGCCCAGGCATCAAGATCAGCGGACTGGAATTCGTTAGATTTGTTGGTCATGGCAGTGGGTCTGATTAAAAAGAGAGAACATTGTCAGCCTGGGCTGGTTGGGCTGGTTGGGCTGGCAAACACAATGAAGCGCTTTTCTCTGACGGCAGGAAGTTTACGTTATTTATAATTATTGATGCAAAAAATTCCGTGCAGCTTACAATTCACGCCATGGCAGACATTTCCTTAGCACCCCGCGCACTGTATGAAGAAGTGGCCGAATTACTGCGGCAGCGCATCTTCAGCCGCGAACTCGAACCCGGCAGCTGGATTGACGAATTGAAAATCGCTGAAGCGTATGGCATCAGTCGCACCCCCCTGCGGGAGGCGTTGAAAGTGCTGGCGGCCGAAGGGTTGGTGACCATGAAGGTGCGCCGAGGCGCGTATGTGACCGAGGTTTCGGAGCGTGACCTCTGCGACGTGTATCACCTGCTCAGTCTGCTGGAATCAGACGCGGCCGGGGTCGTGGCCACCAGCGCAACCGACGAACAACTTCAGGAACTGCAACAGTTGCACGAAGAGCTGGAACGTGCCGCACAGCCCAAAAAGGTGGATCGGGAACTGTTCTTCGCCGTCAACGAACGCTTTCATATGCGCTTGCTTGAAATTGCCAACAACCGCTGGCGCGACCAGATGGTGGCCGACCTGCGCAAGGTGATGAAGCTGAACCGGCACAACTCGCTGCTGAAGTCTGGACGTATTCAAGAGTCACTGCAAGAACACCGTGCGCTTATGACAGCACTGCAGTCCAGAAACCCCGACCAGAGCCAAAAACGCATGCGCGAACATTTCGAGAACGGGCTGGAAGCCGCGACATAGACGAATGTCGACTTGGCTGAAGACGTGCAACCGCGACGCAACCCGGGTGCAACCCCGACGCCAACTGCTCTTTATTTTATAGTGCCAAGCGCAATGGATATGGCCTGCCCGACAGGGATCGAACCTGTGACCCACAGCTTAGAAGGCTGTTGCTCTATCCAACTGAGCTACGGGCAGAAAAAGCCGCTTGCAAAAATACACGACCCGCATGACCACATGTTTGCTGAAAACCAAAACATGTTTTGAAGACCAACCTGTAAGCCAGCTTGCAACAGATACCGCTGTCATGCTTTTCCGTTGCTGTCTATTGTCACATACGACATGCACGAATCGACCGATTGGATGCGGCCAAGTCAATATCTGACCCTCAGGTTACCTGTGCTCTGTTAACGTGAAACAACGCCCACAGCCGACAAGAATGGCGTGTCGTAGGGCCGACTTCAGTCGGCCATGGTGGGTTGAAACCCGCCCTACGCAGGGCAAGCGTGTTTCATGCTTTGGGGTGTCCTTGTTGAACATGGACGTTAGTAACAGGTGTCTATCCATCCCGTCATCATCTGAGGACAGTCCGATGGTCAGGAGTTATTGGTTGCTCCAACCTGCCCTGCACCAGCGTCGCCTGCCGTTGGCAGCGTGCGGCCAGGGCGGCGTCGTGCGTCACCACCACAAACGCCGTGCCCTGGGTGCGGGCCAGTTCCAGCATCAGGTCAAACACAGCTTGGGCGGTGGCACGGTCCAAATTGCCAGTGGGCTCGTCGGCCAGCACACAGGCCGGCTGCGTGACCAGCGCACGGGCAATCGCCACACGCTGGCGCTCACCGCCCGAGAGCTCCGCCGGACGGTGGTGCAAGCGCCCTTCCAGGCCCACGCTTGCTAATATTTTTGTAGCTACTTGCGCAGCATCTGCATGGGCCATACGCCGAATCCACAAGGGCATAGCGACGTTGTCCAGGGCACTGAATTCGGGCAACAGGTGGTGAAACTGGTAGACAAAACCCAGGTGCTGGTTGCGCAACTGGCCTTGGGCGGCAGCGCTTTGCTGCGCCAGGTCTTGCCCCAGCAGCAACACCGAGCCGCTGGTGGGCGCGTCCAGCCCACCCAGCAAATGCAGCAAGGTGCTTTTGCCTGAGCCCGACGCGCCCACAATGGCCAGCGTGTCGCCCGCCTGCACGTCCAGGTCCACGCCTTGAAGCACGGTCACGTCCAAGCGGCCTTCAATAAAGCGCTTGGTCAGGCCACGGGCACGCAACACCCATTCAGAAGACTTGTTGGGTTCACTCATAACGCAGGGCCTCGGCCGGGTTGACACGGCTGGCACGCCAGCTGGGGTACAGCGTGGCAATGAACGCCAGCACCAAAGAGATGATTGCTATCGGCAAGATGTCGCCCTGCTGCGGGTCGCTGGGCATGCGGCTGATCAGGTACACGTCGCGCGGCAAAAAGGTGGCTCCCAGGGCGCGCTCCAGCGCCGGCACGATCACGTCAATGTTGAACGCAATGCCCAGCCCCAGCGCCAGCCCAGCCAGCGTGCCGATCACGCCCACCATTGCGCCCTGCACCACAAAAATGCCCATGATGCTGCCCGGGCTAGCCCCCAGCGTGCGCAGAATGGCAATGTCGGCGCGCTTGTCGGTCACCGTCATCACCAGCGTGCTGACCAGGTTGAAGGCGGCCACGGCCACGATCAGCGTCAGGATGATGAACATCATGCGTTTTTCAAGCTGCACGGCGGCAAACCAGGTGCGGTTTTGACGCGTCCAGTCACGGATCAGCAGGCGGTCGGTGAGCGTGGTGGCCAGCTCTGCGGCCACAGCGCGCGCCTGGTGCAGGTCACGCAGCTTGACGCGCACGCCACTGGGGCCTTCCAGCCGGAAGATGCGCGCCGCGTCCTCCAGGTGCATCAGCACCAGGCCGGAGTCGTATTCATAGTGGCCGGAATCAAACGTGCCCACCACCGTCATTTGCTTCAGGCGCGGCACCACGCCGGCAGGCGTGACCTGGCCGCTGGGCGCCACCAGCGTGAGCTTGTCGCCCGCCATCACGCCCAGGCTGCGGGCCAGCTCACCCCCCAGCACCACGCCAAACTCGCCGGGGATCAGGCGGCTCAGCACCGTGCTTTGTATGTCTGCGGCCAGGTCGGTCACCTCGCCTTCATGCGCTGGGTCAATGCCCCGAACCAATGTGCCTTTCATGTCCTCACCCCTTGCCAGCAAAGCCTGGGTAGCTATGAAAGGTGCAGCACCAACCACCTGTGGATTGGCCTTAACCTGCGCCAGCGTGCGCACCACATCGGGCAGCGCCTCGCCATTGGGGGCAAAGATTTCAATGTGCGAGACCACGCTGAGCATGCGGTCGCGCACCTCTTTTTGAAAACCGTTCATCACGCTCAGCACAATGATCAGCGCCGCCACGCCCAGCGCAATGCCGAGCATGGACACGCCCGATATGAACGAGATGAACCCGTTGCGCCGCGTGGCCCGGCCTGCGCGCGTGTAACGCCAGCCAAGAATCAGTTCATAAGGAATTTGCATGCGCCAGATTGTGGCATTGATGGCGTGCTGCACAACGTGATTGACCAGAGGCGCACAGGGTCTGCCTATGAAGCGCTCAGGCGCGGTGATTGGGCCATGCGACCGGGCTTTGGGGGCAAAGGCGCGTGTTTTGCTCCCAAAACCGCATGCGCATGGCTCAGTCGCCGTGCCGGGTTCAAAGTGGCGAAGTGGCGTCAAGATGCCGCATCGCTTTGAATCGCATCCCAAGCCCCCACACCCGCACAACTCCCGGATAATCAGGCGCATAGCCACCTTTGAGGACTCACCCATGGGATTACCTGCACAAAAACCAATTTTCACCGCCACCGACTACCTGGCCTGGGAGGCCGAGCAAACCGAGCGGCATGACTACCTGGACGGCGAAGTCTTTGCCATGGCCGGTGCTGAAGACCGCCATGTCACCGTATCGGGCAACTGTTACATGGCTTTGCGTCAACACCTCAGTGGCAGCCCGTGCCGCACCTACATGAGCGACATGCGGGTGCATGTGGCCGCAGCCAACAGCTATTTTTACCCCGACGTACTGGTCACCTGCAGTGCGCAAGACCAGGCCAGCACCATGGTCAAAACCGAACCCAAGCTGCTCATTGAAGTGCTCTCACCCAGCACCGCCGCCTATGACCGTGGCCTCAAGTTCAGCCATTACCGCAGCTTGGCCAGCCTGGAAGAATATGTGCTGGTGGACCTGGACACGCGTACTACGGATGTCTACCGCAAAGGCGCGGACGGCCTGTGGGTGCTGCACCCCTTTAACCGTGGAGAAACCGTGACCCTGGCCAGCGTGGCACTGAGCATGACCGCCGCGCAGCTGTTTGCCGATGTGCTGGAAGCCTGAACCAGCCCCATGCATCTGTTGATTCCCTATGCCGCCAGCCCCGAAGAAGGCTGCCAGGCCACCCTGCCCAGCCTGCAATTGCCGCACCTGCAAAAACTCCTGACCCGGCTAAGCCCTGAACCGCTGGACGCGGGCGATGCCTTCAGCCTGTCACCGCCGCATGAACGTGCCCTGGCCAAAGCACTCGCGCTGCCCGCCAGCGACGGGCTGATTCCCTGGGCTGCCCAGCAGGCGCAGCAACACCCTGCCCTGACCAAATTGACCGGAGCCTGGGCGTTTTTGACCCTGTGCAACTGGCAAGCGCACATGAAAGAAGTCACCCTGCGCCAGCTGCCCATGCAGGACTTGCCCAGCACAGAATCGGATGCGTTGCTGCAGGCCATGCAGCCATTTTTTGCCGAAGATGGCCTCACCCTTTACCCCTTCGAGCCCGGCTGCTGGCTGGTGCACGGCGCGGCCTTGGCCACGCTGCCTACCGCGTCGCCCGAGCGCATCCATGGCCGCGACCTGACCCCCTGGATGCCGCGTGGTGCGCAAGCCAGCGGATTGATGCGCCTCTTGAGCGAAATGCAAATGCTGCTCTACACCCACCCGGTCAACGACGCACGCGAAGCCCGTGGGGCGCTGCCGGTCAACGCCTTCTGGCTCCATGGCACTGGGGTTTTACCGCCAGGGTTTGGCACGCCCAGTGCGCCAGAAGCGCCCACGCTGGTCAACGCTTTGCGTGATGCGGCGCTGTGTGGCGACTGGAGCACCTGGTCTCGTGCCTGGGTCGCGCTGGATGCTGAACACGGCCATGCCCTGCTGCAAGCCCACAAACGCGGCGAAGCCATTACGCTTTCGCTGTGCGGCGAACGCCATGCCCAAACCTGGCACAGTCAGCCGCAGAGCCTGATGCAAAAAGTTAATGGCTTTTTAAGGCCGCAGCCCATACAGAATATGCTCAAACAGCTATGAAATTAATAGTAAGAGACAGCCCGCCGCGAAGCGTCTGGGCGCTGGAGCAAGCCGGTGTACACCCGCTGCTGGCGCAGCTGTACGCGGCTCGGGGCGTGCAAAGCCCGCAAGAATTAGACGACGCACTGGCCAAGCTGCTGCCCCCCAGCGCCATGAAAGGCACGCAAGAGGCCGCCCGCCTGTTGGCCGATGCCATTGAAACCGATCAAAAACTCTGCATCGTCGCCGACTACGACTGTGACGGCGCCACCGCCTGCGCCACCGGCATCCGTGGCCTGCGCCTGCTCGGCGCCAGGCATGTGGACTACATCGTGCCCGACCGGGTGCAAGACGGCTACGGCCTGACCGCACCGATTGCCGAGCGCGTCAAAGCCAGCGGTGCCAACGTGTTGATCACCGTGGACAACGGCATTGCCAGCTTTGAGGGTGTGGTGCGCGCCCGCGCCCTGGGCCTGCAGGTGCTGGTGACCGACCACCATTTGCCCGCCCTGCGTGCTGGGCAAGTGCAACTGCCTGATGCCGATGTGATCGTCAACCCCAACCAACCCGGCTGCAGCTTCGAGAGCAAGTCCATCGCCGGCGTGGGCGTGATGTTTTACGTGCTGCTGGCGCTGCGCGCCGAGCTGCGCGCGCGTGGCAAATTTGATGCACTGCACCAGCCCAAGCTCGATACCCTGCTGCCGCTGGTGGCATTGGGCACGGTGGCCGACGTGGTCAAGCTCGACGCCAACAACCGCCGCCTTGTGGCTCAAGGCCTAAAACGGGTCAGAGCCCTTGTATTACCTGCGGGACTAGCTGCATTATTTGTAGCATCTTCGCGTGAGGCCAAGAGCGCCACCACGTTTGACTTTGGCTTTGCACTGGGCCCGCGCATCAATGCTGCAGGTCGTTTGAGCGACATGACGCTGGGTATTGAATGCCTGCTCACCGACGACCCCGCCCAAGCCCTGGAACTGGCCAAAACCCTGGACAACATCAACCGCGAACGGCGCGATATTGAAGGCAACATGCGCGAGCAAGCGCTGCTGGTCGCAGATTCGCTGTTTGAGGCCGCGGCAGAAGCCCCGCCCGCCATTTGCGTCTTTGAGCCCGACTTTCATGAAGGCGTGGTGGGCATCGTGGCCGCGCGCCTCAAAGACAAGTTTCACCGCCCGACCTTCGTGTTTGCCACCAGCGGCGCCACCGGCCATGGGCACGAACTCAAAGGCTCGGGCCGCTCCATTGCCGGCTTTCATTTGCGTGACGCGCTCGACCTGGTGGCCAAGCGTTACCCCGGCGTGCTGCTGCGTTTTGGCGGCCACGCCATGGCAGCAGGCTGCACCATTCTTGAAGAAAATTTATCCGCCTTTGAGCACGGGCTGGCCGAGGTTGCCGCGCAATGGCTAGATGCCGCCACGCTGCTGCGCCGACTCGACACCGACGGCCCACTCAAGCCCGAGTACCGCCGCGCCGACCTGGTCGACACCTTGCACCACGAGGTCTGGGGCCAGGGCTTTGCAGCGCCCACCTTCAGCGAAGAACTGGAGGTGGTGTCACAACGCCTGGTGGCTGAAAAGCATCTGTCGCTCAAGCTCAAACACCACGGTCAGCCGGTGGACGGCATCTGGTTTAGCCACACCGAGCCGCTGCCCGCACGTGTCACCCTGGCTTTTCGGCTGGATGTAGACAGCTGGCGTGGCGAGCGCCGGGTGCGGTTTTTGGTGGAAGGGGCAGAATTACCTGCGGCATCCTAGAATGTCCCGACCATGAACACACTCAACGCCGACCTGCATTGCCACTCTGTGGTTTCCGACGGCACCCTGACCCCCGAGGAACTGGCCGCACGTGCCAAAGCCCAGGGCGTGCAACTTTGGGCCTTGACGGATCACGATGAAATTGGTGGCCAGGCTCGCGCCGCCGCCGCTGCCGCCGCCTGCGGACTGGACTACCTCACCGGGGTTGAAATCTCGGTCACTTTTTTGCACCAGACGGTGCATATCGTCGGTTTGGGCTTTGACGCCAGCAACCTGGCGTTGACCCAGGGTTTGCAGCAAACCCGTGGCGGGCGCGGCCAGCGCGCCCAGGAAATGGCCGCTGACCTGGCACGCATCGGCATCAAGGGCGCGTTTGAAGGGGCCTTGAAATACGCCGGCAACCCGGAGCTGATTTCACGCACCCACTTTGCCCGCTACCTGGTTGAAACCGGGGTCTGCAAAGACACCTATGAGGTGTTTCGCAAATACCTGGTGGAGGGCAAACCCGGTTTTGTGGAACACCGCTGGGCGCGTTTGAAAGATGCCGTGCACTGGATCACGCAGGCTGGAGGCATGGCCATCATTGCCCACCCGGCGCGCTACAAATTCAGCGCCAATGAAGAGTTTGCCCTGTTCACCGAATTCAAAGGCCATGGCGGCCAGGGCGTGGAGGTGGTCACCGGCAGCCACTCGGCAGCGGAATACCAAAGCTACGCCGCCACCGCGCGCGAATTTGGCCTGGCCGCCTCGCGCGGCAGCGACTTTCATTCCCCCACCGAGAGCCGCACAGAACTCGGCACCCTGCCCGCCCTACCCGACGGCCTTACCCCCGTGTGGGCGCTGCTGGCCGAGCGCATACAGCATCCCACGCACTGAACCCTGGTGTTTTGGCGCAGCCGCCAAGCGACAATAGCCCCATGCCGCAACTTTTTCAAATTCACCCCGACAACCCGCAGCCCCGCTTGCTCAAGCAGGCCACTGCCTTGCTTGACCGTGGCGAGGTGCTGGCCGTGCCCACCGACTCCAGCTACGCGCTGGTGTGCCACCTGGACGACAAGGCTGCCGCCGACAAGCTGCGCCGCATTCGGGGTGTGGACGACAAACACCACCTGACGCTGCTGTGCCGCGACCTGTCCGAGCTGGCCAATTACGCCCAGGTAGACAACCAGCAATACCGCCGCATCAAGGCCGCCACCCCGGGGGCTTACACCTTCATCCTGCAGGCCACCAAAGAAGTGCCGCGCCGCCTGAGCCACCCGTCACGCAAGACGATTGGTCTGCGCGTGCCTGAACACAAAGTGCTTCAAGAGCTTCTAGCCCTCTACAATCAACCGCTTCTAGCTACTACTTTAATAGCAGAAGGCGAAACCGAACCAATGAACGATGCCGCCGACATCCGCGCCCATTACCACGGCCGCATCGCCGCAGTGATCGACTCCGGAGCCTGCCCACGTGAGCCCACCACCGTGGTGGACTTGACCAGTGGCGAGCCCGTCATCATCCGAGAAGGCCGTGGCTCACTGGCCGCGCTGGGCCTGTAAACCACCTAGCAGTCCGTTTCACCAAAACACTTACATGAAATCGTGCCTTTTCCTGCCTGGCGTTGTTGTTCGTCGTTGCCATAGCTACGGCTATGTCGCCTCCTCTCGCCTAGCCAGTCTGGAAAATTCATCGATTTCATTTTGTAAGCGTTTTAATGAAACAAACTACTAGCCCAGCGAACCTGCCCCCATGAACTTTGCCCACCTGATCCAGACCATTACCCTCTACGCCATTCCGGTGCTACTGGCCATCACCCTGCATGAAGCAGCGCACGGATTCGCCGCCAAGCACTTTGGCGACAACACCGCCTACAAGGAGGGTCGTGTCACGCTCAACCCACTGCCGCACATTGACCCGATAGGCACGATCCTGATGCCACTGCTGCTGTACGTGGCCACTTCAGGCGCTTTTTTGTTTGGTTACGCCAAGCCGGTGCCGGTGCGTTTTGGGAATTTGCGCAACCCCAAGCGCGACATGGTCTGGGTTGCGCTGGCAGGACCTGGTTCCAACTTTCTTCAAGCCTTGTTTTGGGGCATCTTGCTTTACCTGTACCAAGGCGCGGGCATCAGCGAAGCCTTTCTGGTGGAAATGGCGCAAGGCGGCGTGCTGGTCAATGTGGTGATGTTTGTCTTCAATTTGTTCCCGCTGCCGCCGCTGGACGGTGGCCGCATTCTGGTCGGGCTGCTGCCCTACAAGCAAGCCATGCTGGTGTCACGCGTGGAGCCTTGGGGGTTTTTCATCGTGATGGGGCTGGTCTTGGTGGGCGTGGTCAGCAATTTGTGGATGCGCCCGCTGATGGGGCTCACCTACCAGTTGATCAACCTGCTGCTCTCGCCCCTGGCCATGCTGGTGAGCCAACAGGCATAGCCAAAGGCCACTTCAAAGTATGAAACATGGACTGCGTTGTAGGGCGAGCTTCAGCCCGCGATGGCCGACTGAAGTCGACCTTAAGCGCATCCATTTCAGTCGCGCATGACAGTTGTTTCACGTTAAATCCTGCGCTATTTTTGAACATTTCTCGACATGACCACACAACGTTTTCTGACCGGCATCACCACCTCTGGCACGCCGCATCTGGGCAATTACGTCGGCTCGATTCGCCCCGCTGTGCGCG
>MNXW01000157.1 GCA_001871515.1 Comamonadaceae bacterium CG2_30_57_122 | reverse complement strand
CATTCCCTTTGGCCTGCAAGAATACCTTGAGTTGGTGGACACCATGGGCCACGCGGTGCACCCTAGGAGGCTGTCGGACTTTCGGTACATCGGCTGTAATCCGACCGCAGCGGTTCATTTTTTACCGTCTTTTTGGCTCATAGCTACGGCTATGAGCCAGCAAATCCGGCAAAAACTGCCCTCGCTGGGGTCGAATTTGGCTACGCCGCTCTTCGAGAACGCTTCGATGCCGAAAGTCCGACAGCCTCCTAGGATAAAAGCACTGGCCGTCAGCAAGGTGCAATCACCTGCAACCTTTTGCTCGTCGTTTGAAATTTTTTCACTGCCAGATATAAGCTAGACCCAAACAATCCATTAAGGGGACAAGCGAGAATAACTTGGACAAAGGAGGTCGTGATGGCAAGTGCTAGGCTAGACGCAAACCGCGCGGTGTAGCTGGCTACACAAGCGGTTTGCAACAACGCATTGCGCTTGTCAGCACGGCCGAACTGTTCAAGTTATTCTCGCTTGCCCCCTAAGGCATGAATGCATGGTGCAATGAGTTACGCGGCAGTTTGGTCGGCCGAGAGGCGTTCATAGCCGTCGCTCACAAGAAACAAGGGGCTTGTTTTTTTGCGAACACCTGCCCCGCGTGCGGGGTTGGGATGCCATGAACGACGAAAGGTCTGTCAAAGTGGACGCAAATCAACCGCCAGGCATGATGCAGGCACGAAGTGCCGCCTAATGAATTGTTTGGGTTAAAAGTTGCCCATGTAGTCAACCATTACCATCTTCTTTTTTTAGGAGACCCGCCATGCCGGTGATTACCAACATTGAAGACCTGCGTCTTTTGGCACAAAAACGTGTGCCACGCATGTTTTACCAATATGCCGACTCTGGCAGCTGGACCGAGTCCACCTACCGCGCCAACAGTGCCGATTTTCAGAAGATATTGCTGCGCCAGCGCGTGGCCGTCAACATGGAAAACCGCAGCACCGCCAGCAGCATGATCGGTCAAAAAGTGGCCATGCCAGTGGCCATTGCACCCACCGGCCTGACCGGCATGCAGTGTGCCGACGGCGAGATCAAGGCGGCCAACGCCGCCAAAAAATTCGGCATACCGTTCACACTCTCCACCATGAGCATTTGCTCGATCGAAGACGTGGCCGCCGAGACGGGGGGTCACCCGTTCTGGTTCCAGCTCTACGTGATGAAAGACCGCGACTACATCGAGCGCCTGATCGACCGTGCCAAGGCGGCCAACTGCTCGGCTCTGGTGCTGACGCTGGATTTGCAAATCATCGGGCAGCGCCACAACGACCTGCGCAACGGCTTGTCGGCTCCACCCAAATTAACCGTGCGTAACCTGCTCAACATGATGACCAAACCGCGTTGGGGCTTGGGCATGCTGGGCACGCAGCGGCGTGGCTTTGGCAACATCGTGGGCCACGTCAAGGGCGTTGAGAACATGGGCACGCTGAGCGAGTGGACTGCCAAACAGTTTGACCCGGCGCTGAACTGGGGCGACGTGGAGTGGATCAAAAA
This sequence comes from Comamonadaceae bacterium CG2_30_57_122, assembly GCA_001871515.1. Classification (GTDB taxonomy): domain Bacteria; phylum Pseudomonadota; class Gammaproteobacteria; order Burkholderiales; family Burkholderiaceae_C; genus Rhodoferax. The sequence goes on along the minus strand of MNXW01000157.1, from coordinate 11,268 downwards.
CCGTTGGGGCGGCAAACTGATCCTGAAAGGCATTCAAGACGTTGAAGATGCGCGCCTGGCCGTCAATTCAGGGGCTGACGCGCTGATTGTCAGCAACCACGGCGGGCGTCAGTTGGACGGCGCACCCAGCTCCATCACCGCCCTGCCAGCCATTGTGGACGCGGTCGGCAGCCAGATCGAGGTGCACATGGACGGCGGTATTCGCAGCGGCCAGGACGTGCTCAAAGCCCGTGCCCTGGGCGCGCGTGGCACTTACATTGGCCGCGCTTTTTTGTACGGACTAGGCGCCATGGGTGAAGCCGGTGTGACCAAAGCGCTGGAGATCATCCACAAGGAACTTGACCTGACGATGGCGTTTTGTGGTCGCACACAAATTGACACCGTGGACAAAAGCATTTTGCTGCCCGGAACTTACCCGGTGTAGACAGCCCACCCCTCAAACCACCTGCAAATGGTGCGTGACCAGCTTGAAGTCGGCATCTTCCGGGAACGACTTGACGGCAAATCCCAGCCCCTTCATCAGCTTGAGCATGTTCGGGTTGTTGGCCAGCACCAGCCCTTCAATCTCGGTGAGACCTTTTTCACGCGCAAAGTCCATGATGGAAAGCATCAGCCTTGAACCCAGGCCTTTGCCCTTGAATTCATCCGCCACCACCAGAGAAAACTCGCAACTGGCGCGATCCGGGTTGGTGATGTAGCGCGACACCCCCACAATGCGCGTGCTCTCCACCGCATGACCCTGTGCGTCTTTGGTTTCCTCAGTCACCAGCGCCACTAGCGCCATTTCACGGTCGTAGTCGATCAGCGTGAAGCGCGACAGCATGGTCGCGGGCAGCTCTTGCATGCTCGACACAAAACGGAAATAACGGCTCTCGGGTGATAGGCCGCGCACAAACTTTTGCAGCATGTGGGCATCGTCCGGGTGCACCGGGCGCACGATGTACTCACCCCCACCGGCCAGCGGGCACAGCTGCTCGTGTTGCGACGGATAGGGCAGGATCGCCAGGTGGTTGTAGTGCCGCACCGAAGGCGCTGCGTTTTCAACCACAATGCGCGCGTCCACCGCCACCGCGCCGTTCTCGTCGACGATGATCGGGTTGATGTCCATCTCGCGCAGTTGCGGCAGCTCACACACCATTTCCGACACCCGCATCAGAATTTGCTCCAGCGCCACCATGTTCACCGCAGGTGCGCCACGCCACACGCCCAGGGTTTCGGCCACGCGTGAGCGCTCGATCAAGCGCCCGGCCAGAAACTGGTTCAAGGGCGGCAGTTCCATGGTGCGGTCGTTGATGAGTTCGATCATGGTGCCGCCCGCGCCAAACGCAATCACCGGGCCAAAAGGCTCATCCGTGACCAGGCCCACACACACCTCACGGCCGCGCTTTTGCTCCGACATTTTCTGCACTGTCACCCCGTTGATACGGGCATTGGGTTGCAGCTTGCTCACCGCCGCAATCATGTCAAGGTAGGTGTCGCGCACGCTGGTCGCGGTGAGGATGCCCAAGGCCACGCCTTGCACGTCCGACTTGTGGCTGATGTCGGGCGAATCAATCTTGAGTGCCACCGGAAACCCCAGCTGCGTGGCGATCATGATGGCTTCGTTGGCACTGCGCGCCAAAATGGTTTGGGTCACCGGAATATGAAAGGCCGCCAGCAAGGCCTTGGACTCCATCTCGGTGAGCACTTTGCGGCGCTCAGCCAGCACGCTCTCAATCAGCAGGCGCGCACCTTCCACATCGGGTTTTGCCAGGTCTGACAGCGGTGGCGGAGTTTGCTGCAGCAGCTGCTGGTTCTTGTAAAACGAAGCAATGTTGCCAAACGCCCCCACCGCCGCCTCTGGCGTTCTGAAGCTGGGAATGGCCGCGTCGTTCAAAATTTTGCGCGCCTCGCCTACGGTGGCGTCGCCCATCCAACAGGTCAGCAATGGCTTGCTCACGTGCGGGTTGTAGTCGGCAATGGCGCGCGCCACCGCATCGCCATCGACACCCATCTTGGGCGAATAAATGGCCAAAATGCCGTCAATTTGCGGGGCATGGCTGACGGCCTCAATGGCGGCACGGAATTGCTCTGGGTTCGCGTCTTCCGACAAATCGAGCAAATCGGTAAAAGTGGCCTGCTTGGGCATCACCGGGGTGATGGCGTGCACCTGCTCGGGGGTCAAGCGACCCAGCTCCAGGTTGATTTCGCTGATCCAGTCTGCCGCCAATACGCCCGGCCCGCCCCCATTGGTGACCACGGCCAAACGCTTGCCCACCGGTTTGAAGCGCGAGGCCAGGCACTTGGCTGCCGAGAACAGCGCCACAAACGAGCGCACCCGCACCGCACCGGCGCGGCGCAAGGCGGCATCAAACGCATCGTCGCTGCCCACAATCGTGCCCGAATGCGTCAGCGCGGCGCGGTTGCCCGGCTCACGTCTGCCAGCCTTGAGCACCACCACCGGCTTGGCATTGGCCGCTGCACGCAGGGCACTCATGAAGCGCCTGGCGTTGGTGATGCCTTCCAGGTACACCACGATGCTGTGGGTTTTGGCATCTGAAGCCAAAAAGTCCAGCACCTGCGCCATGTCCACTGCGGTGTTGGGGCCGAGCGACACCACCGTTGAAAAGCCCACCGCATTCTTTTTGGCCCAGTCCAGAATGGAAGCGGTCAAGGCTCCAGACTGCGACACCAATGCCAGCGGCCCTGGCGACGCCAAACTCCCAGCCACACTGGCATTGAGTAACAGGTCTGGGCGCTGAAAACCCAGGCAGTTGGGGCCCAGCAGATGGATGTTGTCACGCGCGGCAATTTTGTGCAGATCAGCCGCTTGCGCAGCATCAATGCCGCTGGAAATCACCAGCGCGGCATGGCACTTGATTCGGCCGGTGATTTCAAGCGCATCACCCACCTCTTCTGGCACCAGCGCAATGATCGCCAAGTCGGCACGCACGCTGGCCAAATCGGCCAGTGTGCCGGTGGCGTGGATGTCCAAAAACACCAGCTTGCCGCTGAAGCGCTGCGCCGTGATAGCCTCGCGCAGAGCCTTGGACTGTGGCGTGTGCGAATCTGGCGCATCTGGCTTGCCAGCAAACACCACAATAGAGGCTGGCGAAAACAGCGCGCTTAAGAAATGCTTATCCATGAAACCACCTATTGACTATTTGAAAAGTTGCAAGCTTAACCTTTTGAACCCACTGCGGGCTTGATTTGGCTCACAAACCGCTTAAACCGCTTATCCGTCGCCCGAATCCATGCCAGTCAACCCAGATTCACTCGCCCACGACATCACACAAGCCAGCAGCCGCCGCATTGCACACCTGGACATGGACGCGTTTTACGCGTCGGTGGAACTGCTGCGCTACCCACAACTCAAAGGCTTGCCAGTGGTAATTGGTGGTGGGCGCAGGCCGGTAGACGAGGCCTTGCAAGCGGGTCACAGCGAACGCCCGTTGCACAAAATCCCGGTGGCCGAATTCCCGCAGCTCAAGGACTACACCGGGCGTGGGGTGATCACCACCGCCACCTACGCCGCGCGCCAGTTTGGCGTGGGTTCGGCCATGGGCTTGATGAAGGCTGCCAAACTGTGCCCGCAAGCGATTTTGCTGCCGGTGGACTTTGCCGAGATCCGGCGTTACTCGAAAGCCTTCAAGGCCATCATTCTGGACATTGCCCCGCAGATGGAAGACCGCGGCGTGGACGAGGTCTACATCGACTTCACCGATGTGCCTGGCGGCCAGCGCAACGGCGGCCGGGTGCTGGCGCGCCTGATCCAAAAAACCATTTTTCAGCACACGGGCTTGACCTGCTCGGTTGGCGTGGCACCCAACAAGCTGCTGGCCAAAATGGCCAGCGAGTTCAACAAACCCAACGGCATCGCCATCGTGACGGAGGCTGACCTGGAGCCGATGATCTGGCCGCTGGCCTGCCGCAAAATCAACGGCATTGGCCCCAAGGCCGACGAAAAATTGCAACGCCTGGGCATCCAAACCATTGGCGAGCTGGCGCAGCAAAGCGTGGACTGGCTCATCGACCACTTTGGCCAGAAAACTGGCGCCTGGATGTTTGAAGCCGCGCGCGGCATCGACCACCGGCCGGTGGTGCTAGAGAGCGAGCCAATGTCCATCAGCCGCGAAACCACGTTTGAGCGCGACCTGCACGCAGTGCGCGACAAGCTGGAGTTGGGGGCGATCTTTACCCGCCTGTGCGAACAAGTGGCGCAGGACCTGCAACGCAAAGGCTACCAGTGCAAAACCATTGGCATCAAACTGCGCTATGACGACTTTAAAAGCGTCACCCGCGACCAAACGCTGGCTGCCCCCACCGGGGATGCCGCCACCATCCGCAAGGTGGCTGGCCAGTGCCTCAAACGGGTGCAACTGCAGCGACCACTGCGCTTGCTGGGGGTGCGTACCACCTCACTTTTCCCGCTGGATGGCGCGCAAACCCTTACCATGAAAGCGGCTCTAGCCCATGGATTTAAACCACATGGTGCTTCTGCATTGATAGCTAATGAGCCCCAGTTGTTTTAACTGATGCCACGCACACTGGGACAAACCCGCACCTGGTTGATTGCTGTGACACCTTCGAAACAAACAGCATTAAGATAGAAGCTCGGCCGGTTGGAGGTCGAACAACAACTGACAAACGCTTTAGGCGATGATCATCAAACCTGAATCTTCAGCAGCACTGAACCAATTGCTCACCAGCAATTTGGACTTATTGCAGCGTTTCATGGACGCGCTGCCGGAGCATTGCTTTGTCAAAAATGTCCGCAACGAGTTGCTGCTGATGAACCAGGCTGGCGCCAAAATGCTGGGCAGCACCACATCGGCGATACGCGGCAAGCATTTGTCGACCTGGCTGAACGCAGAGCACCTGGCGTGCATCGCCAGGCAAGACGAACAGGTATTTGCGCAAGGCACAACCCTGCGCTTTGAGGAAACGCTGTGGGATGCGTCGCAGAGCCTTTACGTGCGCACGGTCACCTCGAAAACCCCGGTCTTTGATGCCCAGGGACAGGCCGAATATGTGATCGGACTGACGCTCGATGTCACCGAACAAAAATGCCTGGCAGCCCAAACCAGCAGCGAACTCCACTTGCTGGAAATGCTGGCCAAACAGACCCCGCTGCCTGAGCTGCTGGAAGCCTATGCCCACAGCTTCGAGTCCATTTTCCCTGGGGTCATCTGCTCTGTCTTGTTGATGGATGCCGATGGCGTGCACCTGCGCCACGGGGCCGCACCCAGCTTGCCCCAAGCCTACTGCAAAGCCATTGACGGCGTAGCGATTGGCGCTTCGGTGGGCTCCTGCGGTACCGCAGCGTTTACCAAACAGGCGGTGATCGCCCGCGACATTGCACACGACCCGCTGTGGCAAGACTACAAAGACCTGGCGCTGGCGCAAGGCCTGCGGGCCTGCTGGTCGATTCCCATCTTGTCCACCCAGGGTGCGGTACTGGGCACTTTTGCCAATTACCATCTGCAACCGCGCAGTCCGCAGCCGCTGGAACTGCAAGCCATCCAACGCAGCGCCTACTTGCTCGGGCTGGTCATAGAACACCATCAAATATCAAAGTCGCTGGTGGAACAAGAAGCTGCGCTGCGTGAAAGCGAAGCCCGTTACCGCACGCTGGTGGAATGGTCGCCCGAGGCGGTGGCGGTGCACCGCGCGGGAATTATTCTTTACGTCAACCCAGCCTGCCTGAATCTGTTGCGCGCCCAATGCCCCACTGACCTGATTGGCAAACACATCGCGGACATCTTGCACCCTGACTTCCACGAAATTGGCCTGGCGCGCGCCCAGCAAGCCATGGCATTGGGCATAGACGCGCCGATGATCGAAGAAAAGTTGTTGCGGCTGGATGGCACCGTGGTGGATGTCGAAATCCAGAGTGCCGCCATTGTTTACGACGGTGCACCGGCGGTGTACGTGGTGGCGCACGACTTGTCCAAGCGCCTTGAAGACCAAGAAACCATTCACCACCTGGCTTTTTTTGATGCACTTACCGGCCTGCCCAACCGCCGCCTGATGCTCGACCGGCTGCAGCAAGCCCTGGCCAGTTCAGAACGCAAGCAACTTTATGGTGCGCTGCTGATGCTAGACCTGGACAACTTCAAGCAGCTCAACGACTTGCTAGGCCACAAAGTGGGCGACCAGCTGCTGCAACAGGCTGCACAGCGCGTGCAGACCTGCGTGCGCAAGAGCGACAGTGTCGGCCGTGTGGGCGGGGATGAGTTCATGGTGCTTCTCGACACCTATGCCTACACCCCGTCGCAAGCCGCGCAATACGCCGAAACCGTGGCGCAAAAAATACTGGCACAACTGGCTGAACCCTACCTGTTGCAAGGCAAAAGCTTCACCAGTACCTCCAGCATTGGCGCCATGGTGTTCATGCAAGGCATCGAAAACCGTGACGATGTGGTCAAACACGCCGACGCTGCCATGTACCAGGCCAAGGCCGCCGGGCGCAACACGGTGCGTTTTTTTGACCCCGCCATGCAGGCCCAGGCGGTGGCGCGCGCCGAGTTTGAACAAGACATGCGCGTGGGGTTTGAGCAGCAGGAGTTCACGCTGTTTTACCAGTTACAGGTCGACATCCGGGGTCACCCCACAGGGGCGGAGGCGCTGGTGCGCTGGCGCAGCGCCAAGCGCGGCATGGTGTCGCCACTGGAATTCATTGGCCTGGCCGAAGAAAACGGCATGATTTTGCCACTGGGGCAATATGTGCTGGAGGCCGCCTGTGCCCAGCTGGTGCAGTGGGCCAGTACCCCTGGCATGGCACATTGGACGGTGGCGGTGAATGTCAGCGCGCGCCAGTTTGCCCACGTCAACTTTGTCGACAACGTGGTGCTGGCACTGGAAAAAACTGGCGCCAATCCGCTGCGCCTCAAACTTGAGCTGACCGAGAGCATGCTGGTGAAAGATGTGGACGCGGTGATCGCCAAAATGAACGCCATCAAGGCGCTGGGGGTGAGCTTTTCTCTGGACGACTTTGGCACCGGCTACTCCTCACTGTCTTACCTGAAACTGCTGCCGCTGGCGCAGCTCAAAATTGACCAGTCGTTTGTGCGCGACCTGCTCACCGACCCCAACGATGCCATCATTGCCCGCACCATCATCGGCCTGGGTCACAGCCTGGGCATGCGGGTGATTGCCGAAGGGGTAGAGACAGTTTCGCAGCGCGACCTGCTCACCGGCATGGACTGCGATGCCTTCCAGGGCTACTACTTTGGTCGCCCCATGTCAGCCGATGAATTGCTCAAAACTTTAAGCAAAATAGGCCTCTAGCCCCCGTAAATAAAGCGCAACCAGCTATAACTAAAATAGCATCCAGCGGCCGGTGCACGCAGCCATCATTGCCGCGCGTTGCGCTGGTTGGCGGGCAGCGGCTGCGGGTAGCTGCTGCGAAACGGGTTGATGTCGAGCCCACCGCGTCGCGTGTAGCGCGCGTACACAGCCAGTTTGTGCGGCCGGCAGCGGGTCTGGATGTCCAGAAACATACGCTCCACACAGTCTTCGTGAAATCCCTGGTGGTTGCGAAAGCTGACGATGTAGCGCAGCAACCCAGCCTGGTCGATTTGCGGGCCAAAGTAGCTGATCTGCACGCTGCCCCAATCCGGCTGGCCGGTGACCGGGCAGTTGCTGCGCAGCAGGTTGCTGGTCAACACCTCGGACACCGGCGCTTCGTCCAGGGCGGCACTCAACAAGTCGGGCGCGGGGGTGTAGCGGTCACAGTCCAAATCCAAGCGGTCCAGGCTCAGGCCGTCGAGTTCATAGATAGGTTCGCGGTCAAACACATCAGCGGCGACCAGTTTCACGCCCACACTGCTTTGCACCACGCCACCGCGCCAGGCGGCTTCGGTCAAATCAGCTTTGAGCCGGGTCAACACATCCAACGCATCGGTAAAGCGGGTGTTGTTGAAGCTGTTGAGGTAAAGCTTGAGCGACTTGCTCTCGATGATGTGGCTGGACTCGCACGGCACGGTGATGTGCGCCAGCGCCACCTGTGGTTTGCCGCGTGCGCCCAGCCAGCTGAGTTCAAACGCTGTCCAAATATCAGCGCCCAGAAACGGCAGACTGGTGTACAAGCCCAGCTTGGCACGCGCTGACGCACGCGGGATCGGGAACAGCAGCGCAGCGTCGTACTGATCCGGGTAGGTGGTGGGTTGGCCCAACTGGGAGTGGTTTGGTGTGGTCATAAATGCCATTCGTTAAAAAGCGGAGGACTGTAGGGTTGACTTTAGGGCTCGCAAAGCAATAACTTGTACATTTGCCCAGCCATCTTTGGGCGCATTGCGTCGTTGCAAATCGCTTGTTTAGCAGAGCTAAACGGCGCGTTTTGCGCCTAGCACTGCATCCCAAATCTGGCCGTCAAAATGTTCAACTTATTACTTTACGAGCCCTTAGTCGACCATGGCGGGCTGAAGCCCGCCCTACGATCCCCCTCGTCACCCCCGCTACCCTCATTCATCCTGATCTGCCAGCTTACGGCGAAACACCAGTTTGTCTGCGCTGGACTGGTCGGGCGCAAAGGCGTAGCCGTCCAGGTCAAAGGCGGTGAGTTGCTCGGGCTGGTTCACGGCATGGGTGGCCGCAAAACGCGCCATCAGCCCCCGGGCGCGCTTGGCATAGAAGCTGATGATTTTGTAGTGGCCGTCCTTGAAATCTTCAAACACACAGTCCACCACCCGCGCCTTCAGGGCTTTTGTGTCCACCGATTTGAAGTACTCCTGGCTGGCCAGATTGACGACCACCGGGGTCATGTCTGCAGCCAGGCGGGTGTTGAGGTAGTCCGCAATCTGCGTGCCCCAAAACGCATAAAGGTTCTTGCCCCGTGCGTTGGCCAGCGCGGTGCCCATCTCCAGCCGGTAGGGTTGCATGTAGTCCAGCGGGCGCAGCACGCCGTAGAGCCCGCTCAAAATGCACACATGGTCTTGCGCCCAGGCCAGGTCAGCCGCTCCCAGGGTTTTGGCATCCAGCCCGTCGTACACATCGCCATTAAAAGCCAGCACCGCTTGCTTGGCATTTTTGGCGGTGAATTTGGGACGCCAAGCCTGGTAGCGCGCCACGTTAAGCCCGGCCAGCGCGTCACTCAAATGCATCAGGCTGGCAATGTCTTGCGGCGATTTTTGGCTCAGGATGTCGATCAGCTCAGCCGCTTGCTTGACGAACAGCGGCTGGCTGTGCGCCACCTGGCCTGCGGACGTATCAAAGTCGAGCGACTTGGCGGGGGAAAGTAAAAACAGCATGGTGGTTTGATTGATATAAAAATAAGAGCTGTTTACGCAGCATTCATGAGGGCTAGAGGCCAATTTCTTCTATAACTTCAGGGGTACTGGCGTGCCACGTGCAGCAGGTTCAAGACCGTCACGGTGGTCTCGGTTTGCTGCAGCGCCACGACGTAATTGGGGTGCACCACCAGTTCCAGTGTGCCGGGTTTTCGGCCCAGCCGAAGCGGGAAATTGGGGTCAGCCAGGCTATCGACTTGATGATCGATACGCAACAACATCGCGATGGCGGCATCGGGGTTATCGTGTTCTATGTAGTCGTGAACGGCTTCCAAATCGCGCAAATAACCCTCTGCGCGAACCACCACAAGCCGGCGACTCCTCATAACACTTGCGGCGCAGCTTTAGCCTGTGCAGTCAAAGCTTGGCGCGCCTTGATGCGAGCAATGAGTGCCGCACGACGAACCACCCACTCCTCTTCGGGGATCAGGCGGTTACTACCGTCCTTGATGCCGTCGATCGAGGCCTGCACCTTGGCGTGAAACCAGCGGTCGTAATCGGCATCGGCTTGCGCCGCAACATGTGCCGCTTTCAAGGCTGCACTGCGATCCGGGCGAGCTACTTTTTCAAGAGCATGTTCTTCAGGCCGCCATTGCGCTGCGTCCACCTGGCACTGATGCCAACCCAGGCCACGCAGCACCTGTAGCGCCTTGCGCGGATCCGTAAAACGGCGCGGCTGCCGCCGGGTGGTGACCATCACAGCCTCCCCACGCTGGGTCTGCACGCTCACCACAAACGCCGCACCGTCACCGCGCAGGGTGATGCCGGTGATACCACCGGCTTGGGTGGCGGCTTTGAGTTGTTCAAGGTTCAGGGTTTGCATGATGGGCTCCTGGTGATATTTTTTAGCTCCCAAGCTTAAGTTTAATTGTTTTCTGATTTTCAATTAATTATTGATTGCTTCGCTCCAACACGACGCCCTGAGTCGCAAGCGTGCGCCTCAAACACCGAGGCAAGCCTCCAGGGTTGGTGTTTGCGCCAACCCAACCATAAAGTTTGGCTATGAATAGCTTATAAACAATGCATCATGAAAACGATAGATTGCCCCTATGATTCACCCATCGGCGAACATAAGCTGTGACACCGACCATTGTTTTCAACCCAAACCCAAGGAGTTCTTTATGTCATTGATCAACACCCAAGTCCAGCCCTTCAAAGCCCAGGCGTTTCACAACGGCAAGTTCATTGAAGTCACCCAAGACAGCCTGAAGGGCAAGTGGTCGGTTGTGATTTTCATGCCCGCCGCCTTCACCTTCAACTGCCCGACCGAAGTCGAGGACGCTGCTGACAACTACCCCGAATTCCAGAAGATGGGCGCCGAGGTTTACATCGTCACCACCGACACGCATTTCTCGCACAAGGTCTGGCACGAAACATCGCCTGCGGTCGGCAAGGCCAAGTTCCCGCTGGTGGGCGACCCGACCCACGCGCTGACCCACGCGTTTGACGTGCATATTGAAGAAGAAGGCCTGGCCCTGCGCGGCACCTTCATCATCAACCCGGACGGCATGATCAAGACCATGGAAGTGCATTCCAACGAAATCGCCCGCGATGTGTCGGAAACCCTGCGCAAGCTCAAAGCCGCCCAGTACACCGCAGCCCACCCGGGTGAAGTGTGCCCCGCCAAGTGGAAAGAAGGCGCCAAGACTATCGCTCCTTCACTGGACCTGGTCGGCAAAATCTGAGCATGCTGATCTTTGTGGGACAGATCTTTAGCGCTGTCCCACAACTGATTGGTTTTGCGGGACAGAACTTTGGTTTAAACCCGCAGCGCACGTTGGGTATCTAACTACGCCAATGTCCCCCGGCTTGGGGCGTCGCCCCAAGCCTCCTCCTTGATTTGGCTACGTCAGACACCCAACGCACACTGCTTGACAGTTGCTTACGGGAAAGACGTATCGCTATTTTTTGCATCTACAGGAAACCACCATGCTCGACCAAGACCTGAAATCACAACTCGCCGGCTACTTGCAGCGCGTCACGCAACCGTTCGAGATGG
>MNXW01000094.1 GCA_001871515.1 Comamonadaceae bacterium CG2_30_57_122 | reverse complement strand
GCAAATACGCCGTTGATGAATTGGGCTTTGACGCCTGCATTGCCTACAAACTGCACAAAGATGCCGCATCCTTGTCCAAAGCCCTCAAGGCCGCTTGCCCGAACGGTATTGACGGCTATTTCGAGAACGTGGGTGGCATGATTCTGGACGCGGTGCTGACCCGCATGAACGCCTTTGGCCGCATTGCGGTGTGCGGCATGATTGCCGGCTACAACGGTGCGCCGCTGCCGATGGCCACCCCGGCGCTGATTTTGGTCAGCCGCCTCAAAGTACAAGGCTTCATTGTCAGTGAGCACATGGAGGTCTGGCCCGAGGCGCTCAAGGAATTGGGCACACTGGTGGCCACCGGCAAGCTGCGTGCGCGTGAGTCCATTGCCCAAGGCATCGAGTCCGCGCCCGAGGCCTTTTTGGGCTTGCTCAAGGGCAAAAACTTTGGCAAACAGCTGGTCAAGCTGATCTAACGTCCATGTTCAACATGTTCTATAAGGCAATTCCGAAGCGTGAAACAGGTGCTGCCTGCGTAGGGCAGGGTTTCAACCCGCCATGGCCGACTGAAGTCAGCCCTACGACAAGCCATGTCTGCCAACACTCGTCGTACGTTAACCCGAGCCGTACATCATGTCTGAATTGATCTTGCACCACTACCCCACGTCACCGTTCTCGGAAAAAATCCGCGCGGTGCTGGGTTTCAAAAAACTGGCCTGGCAGTCGGTCATCATCCCGAGCATCATGCCCAAGCCGGATTTGACGGCGCTCACCGGTGGCTACCGCAAAACGCCGGTGCTGCAAATCGGCTCGGACGTGTATTGCGACACGGCGCTGATTTGTGAGGTGCTGGAGCACGTGCAGCCCAGCCCCACGCTCTATCCGCAGGGGCAAAAGGGCTTGGCGCGCACCCTGGCTCAGTGGGCTGACAGCACGCTGTTTTGGGCCGCCATGGGCTACAACCTGCAAAAGCCGGGCATGGCCGAGCTGTTTGCCAACGTGCCGCCCGATGCCATGAAGGCCTTTGCCGCCGACCGTGGTGCCATGGCACAAGGCATGACCCGCGCACGCCCGGCAGATGCCACCAGTGCCTACAAGTCCTACCTGCGCCGACTGGCCGACATGCTTGATGGCCAGGACTTTTTGCTTGGCAGCGCGCCGTGCATGGCTGACTTTGCGGCCTACCACCCGCTGTGGTTCACCCGCACCCAGGTGCCGGTGATGGCCGGTATTTTGCAAGCCACGCCTGCGGTGCTCGCCTGGATGGATCGCATCGCCGCCTTGGATCATGGCCAGATGGGCAAGCTAAGTGCTACAGAGGCAATAGCTGTATGCGCAGGTTCTACAAGGGCTACAGCCCAGAATGATGAATATTTTCAGGACGACCATGGGATTGCGCTGGGCAGCCTGGTGAGCATCAGTGCCGAGAGTTTTGGGGCTGAGCCGACCCTGGGTGAGTTGGTGGCGGCTACCCGCACGCGCTACACCCTGCGCCGCGTTGATGCCCGAGCCGGGCAAGTACAGGTGCACTTTCCCCGGATTGGTTATGCGCTTAAACGGCAGGAAGCCAGCGCATGAAACGCACCGCAGCGCCAGGTTCAACTTATGATGATCCTTCCCATTGAACTGAACCTGAGGTGAGCCTATGACATTCAAACTTTGGTCGATTGGTAGCCATACCCGTACCGATGCTGCGCCGGTGTGGCGCTTGATGACGTTTGACGACCTGCGCGTGTCTGAGTTGTATGAGGTGCTGCGTCTGCGCAGCGAGGTGTTTGTGGTGGAGCAGCAGTGCTTGTTTCAGGACATCGACGGCGCAGACCAAAAGGCCATGCATTTGCTGGGTGTGCAGCATGGTGAGTTGCAAGCCTACGCCCGTTGTTTTGACGCGGGCGTCAAGTTCCCCGAGGCCAGCTTTGGGCGGGTGCTGACACGCCGGAGCGCACGCGGCACGGGCTTGGGGCATCTCTTGATCGATCAGGCCATTGCCGCCATCAACCAGGTCTGGGGGCCGCAGGCCATACGCATAGGTGCGCAGATGCAGTTGTCCAGGTTTTATGCCCAACATGGTTTTCAGGATGTCGGCAAAACCTATCTGGAAGACGGCATACCGCACCTGGAAATGCTGCACCCGGTGGCTTGACCAGGCGATGCTGGCCACGGCCTATTCTTTGTATTTTTTAACCAGCTCAGAGGTGCTTTTTGATCACTGATTTCAAACAAAAAACTGCCGTTTTAACTGGCGCAGGTTCCGGCTTTGGGCTGGAGATGGCACGCCTTGGCGCGCGCCTGGGCATGCAGCTGGTGCTGGCCGACGTGCAGCAAGACGCGCTGGATGCGGCAGCGGCAGAAGTGCAGGCCCTGGGGGCCGAGGTGCTGGCTTTAACGGTGGATGTGTCACAGGCCGACCAGGTGGAGGCCTTGGGCGCGGCCACCCTGGCCCGCTTTGGCGCACCCCACCTGGTGTTCAACAACGCCGGGGTGGCCAGTGGTGGCTTGATTTGGGAGAACACTGCGGCCGATTGGGCTTGGGTGCTGGGTGTGAACCTGATGGGCGTGGCCCACGGTGTACGCGTGTTCACACCGATGATGCTGGCTGCCGCCCGGGCTAACCCCGCCTGGCGCGGCCACATTGTCAACACCGCCAGCATGGCCGGGCTGCTCAATGCGCCCAACATGGGGGTCTACAACGCCAGCAAACACGCGGTGGTGTCGATGAGCGAAACCCTGTATCAGGATTTGTCTTTGGTCACCGACCAGATCAGTGCCTCGGTGCTGTGCCCGTATTTTGTGCCCACCGGCATCAGCCAGAGCCACCGCAACCGGCCGGTGAATCAGCCTGGCATCAGCATGGCCGCCAAACCCACGCCAAGCCAGTTGATCAGCCAGGCCATGAGCGACAAGGCGGTGGGCTCGGGCAAGGTGAGTGCGGCTGAAGTGGCGCAAAAGGTGTTTGATGCAGTGGCCGCCAACCAGTTCTACATTTTGAGCCACCCGCACATGCTCGCTGGGGTGCAGACCCGTCTGGAAGACGTGCTGCAATTGCGCAACCCCAGCGATCCGTTTGCGGCCAAGCCCGCCATAGGCGAGTCACTCAGGGCGGCGTTGCGAAATTAAGCCGCCAGCTGCAGGTGCTTGGCGCAGGGCAACAAAATGTCAAAGCGGGTGCCGGTGCTGCTGGCTTTGAAGCTCAGGTGCCCTGCCATTTTTTCAACCATCTGGCTCACATCGGCCAACCCCGGGGTGCGGGCATCGCTGGCGGTGCTGATGGTGACCTGTGCAGACAGCTGCGCATCAATCGCCTGTGAGCTGCTGGGGCTGGCATCCGACAGGGTCAGGGTGGTGAACGTGTTGCCATTGCGGTAAGCCAGCCCCCCGGCGCTGATCACCATGTCGCCTTCTCGGGTCATGCGCTCCACGGCATTGCTGATCAAAAGCAGGGTCACCAGCTGGATCATGCCCATGGAGCCACGCACAAAGCTGGCCCGGTCTGCCAGTTGGCAATGAATTCTGATGTTGCCGGGCAGCAGTCGGCCCACTTGCAGCCGTTGCACCACTTCACTGACCGCCAGGCAGATGTCCACCGAACCCAACGGGTCTGCCTGTTTGCCCAGTTCCCTGACCATTTTCATGAGTCCGAGCTGTTGCTCCTGTTTGGAGATGGCGCTTAGGGTTTGCGCGGTCATGGTGGCCTGACGTCTTCTGGACAGCGCCATTCCCGCATACGTGCCAAAGGCTTGCAACAGGGGCACTTGGCCGTGGGTGTGGGCAGCCAGCTCGGTGGGCACCGCTGCGGCCACCAGCCCCATGCAGTGGCGGGCAGAAATCAGCGGGATCAACACCAGTTCGTCGGCATCGAGCACATTGAGCAGTGCAATCGCACAGCGGCTGGTGCGCCCGGCAAACACCACTTTACAGGTGGATACACACCTGGCAAACACCGGGTCTTTGGCCATGTCGAAAGCAAGTTTGCTGGCTCCCTGATGGCGTGGTTGCATCGACACGGGGCGCAGTTGCTGCTGGTTGCTGTGCAGCAGCATGACCACAGAATTTTCAAGTTGCAGCAGGGCGCTGGCATATTGGCGAACATGCCGCAGGGCGGATTCGTTGCTGCTGCGGCCAATCAGGTTCATGGCCATTTCATTGAGCACGCTGCGGTCAAATACCGTTTGTGCCATTTGGGTCTGCAGCGGATCGACGGGGGGCAAGGGCTGCACACGGCTTGCAGGTTGGATCTGCAGTTCGGTTGTGGAAATGTCCAAGCCCAGGTCACGCGCCATGTGCTGCACCTGCTGATTCGCACTTTGCAGCACGCTCAACAGGTCGGCTGCCGACAGCGCCTGGTCGCAGGCAAAGTGGGTGGTGGCCTCAGGCTGATCCAGCGGCAAAGCGGCCAGGCGGTGCGCCAGATGAATCAGGCGCGTCAGAGCATGCGTACCCACAGGGGCTGGCGCGGTTTCATGGTGACGCAACACGCTCTCGGCCAAGGCATCGCCCAGATGCCAGCGGCGCAATAGCCAGGCCCCGGCTTCGGTGTGGGACATGCCCACGCGGTGCTGCTCTTTGGCGCACAGGGCTTCATCGTCAGGGTCGGCAAACAGGGCCTGAGACGGTAGCGGCACGGCTGCCAGCAGGGTCAGTCGGCCAATGTCGTGCAGCAAACCGGCCAGATAAGCTTCTTCTGCTGCGGTGTCATCAAGCTTGAGGGCCAGTTCTTTTGCAATCGATGCCACCGTCAGACTGTGTTTCCAGAAAGAGCGCAGGTCGATGGCGCCGGCAGGGGTGAAAGCGTTGAAAGTCTGGGTCACCATGTCGGCCATCACCAGCACTTTGATGAACTCGGTGCCCAGACGGCTGCAGGCTTGCAACAGGGATAGTGGGGTGGCTTCGGCCTGGTGGTAAGCGGCGCTGTGCGCCACGGCCAGCACTTTGGCGGACAGCGCCGGGTCAAGGGTGATCAGGTCGGTTAACTCTTTGATGCCGGAGTCCTCGCACTGGCACAAGCGCATCAACTTGAGCAGTGTTTGCGGCGGACTGGGCAATTTGGCCACCAACAGGCGGCTACGGATGTCTTCTGATGTGATCGTGGTCATAGCGGGCCTTTCTTGAGCCCTCGTCAAGATACGCTTGACGTTTTAGTGCCATCAAGCATGCAACACTGCACTAGCGGGGTTCGCTGATTTTGCGGGCTCGCAGGGGGTTTGTCGAGGCACAATGGGGTAAAAGACGTAAGCAAATGTGAACGCGCAGAGCTTGCGCCCGCCTGTGGCACACTCGCGGCCTTCTTCGTTTTGAGTCGCATTGCGTCAGAGGTAAATCAGAGAGTTATGCAAAAAATCATCAGTCAAATTGCACAGGAAATCCGCGTCAAAGACAGCCAGGTGCACGCCGCTGTGGAATTGTTGGACGGCGGTGCCACCGTGCCTTTTATCGCCCGCTACCGCAAAGAAGTAACCGGCGGGCTCGACGACATTCAACTGCGTGAGCTGGAAGCCCGCCTGAGCTACCTGCGCGAACTGCGCGACCGCCTGGCCGCCGTGACCAAAGCCATTGACGAGCAAGGCAAGCTGACCCCCCAACTGCTGGCGGCCTTGCACGCCTGCGCCACCAAGCAAGAGCTGGAAGACCTGTACCTGCCGTTCAAGCTTAAACGCCGCACCAAAGGCCAGTTGGCGCGTGAAGCCGGGCTGGAACCCCTGGCTGATGCGCTGTTTGCCAACCCCATGTTGGTGCCTGCTGATGAAGCACAAAAGTACCTGATCCCGTTCAAGGAGGCTGCACCAGGCGAAGACAAGCAAGCCGATTTTTCTACCGTGCCTGCGGTGCTCGACGGCGTGCGCGATTTGCTCAGTGAGCGCTGGGCCGAAGCTCCGTCATTGGTGCAAGACCTGCGCGAATGGTTGTGGGCCCAGGGCCTGCTGCAAAGCAAATTGATGACGGGTAAAAATGAGAACGATGCCGATGTGGCCAAGTTTCGTGACTACTTTGACTACGACGAGCCCATCAGCCGCGTGCCCTCGCACCGGGCACTGGCGGTGTTTCGCGGACGTAGCCTGGAAGTGCTCGATGCCAAGCTGGTGTTGCCGGATGCAGCTGTCGACGCGGCTGATAAATTTATAACAAATCAGCCTCTAGCCCATGTGGAACAAGGGAAAACAGCTACAAAATCAAGAGCAACACCGGCTGTGTCGCTGGCCGAAGGGCGCATTGCCCTCAAGCTCGGCTGGCAGCATCAAGGCCGCCCGGCGGATGACTTGATCCGCAAATGCGTGGCCTGGACCTGGCGCGTCAAACTCAGCCTGTCGACCGAGCGTGACCTGTTTGCCCGCCTGCGCGAAGCCGCTGAAAAAGTCGCCATCAAGGTGTTTGCCGACAACCTGCGCGACCTGCTGCTGGCCGCGCCCGCCGGGCCGCGCGTGGTGTTGGGGCTAGACCCCGGCATTCGTACCGGCGTGAAAGTGGCAGTGGTGGATGCCACCGGCAAGCTGGTCGACACCAGCACCGTGTACCCGCATGAGCCGCGCAAAGACTGGGACGGCTCGCTGCACATTTTGGCCAAACTGTGTGAAAAGCACGGCGTCAACCTGATCGCCATTGGCAACGGAACCGCCAGCCGCGAGACCGACAGATTGGCCTCCGATTTGATAAAACTTATGGCTAAACAGGCTGTAGACCATACAGAACAAGGGCAAGCAGCTATTGAAAAAATAGCGTTTGCAGACGCTGGCGCGCCTGCCCGTAGCGCCAGTCAAACGCGATCAGCCATTGAAAAAGTAGTGGTATCAGAGGCCGGTGCGTCGGTCTACTCGGCCAGTGAATTTGCCAGCCAAGAAATGCCCGACGTGGACGTGAGCCTGCGCGGCGCCGCCAGCATTGCAAGGCGGCTGCAAGACCCGCTGGCCGAGCTGGTCAAGATCGACCCCAAAAGCATCGGCGTGGGCCAGTACCAGCACGACGTGAACCAGAGCGATCTGGCCAAGACGCTAGAAGCGGTGGTGGAAGACTGCGTGAATTCGGTGGGGGTTGACCTGAACATGGCCAGCGTGCCACTCTTGAGCCGCGTCTCCGGCCTGTCTGGCAGCGTGGCCAAGGCGGTGGTGCGCTGGCGCGAAGCCAACGGCGCATTTGCCAGCCGCCAAGAGCTGCTCAAAGTCACCGGCTTGGGGCCCAAGGCGTTTGAACAGTGCGCGGGCTTCTTGCGCATTCGCGGCGGCTCCAACCCGCTGGACATGACCGGTGTGCACCCCGAAACCTACCCGGTGGTGGAGCAAATCATCGCCAAAACCGGCAAAGGCGTGGCCGAGCTGATGGGCCGCGCCGACATGCTCAAAACCCTGCGGCCAGAGTTATTTGCCAACGACAAATTTGGCGTGATTACCGTCAAAGACATTCTGGGCGAGTTGGAAAAACCCGGCCGTGACCCGCGTGGCGACTTCAAGGTGGCGCGTTTCAGCGAGGGCGTGCAAGACATCCGCGACCTCAAAGAGGGCATGGTGCTGGAGGGCACGGTGAGCAACGTGGCCGCCTTTGGTGCGTTTGTGGATTTGGGCGTGCACCAGGACGGCCTGGTGCATGTGAGCCAGTTGGCGCACAAGTTTGTGAATGACGCGCGTGAAGTTGTCAAAACCGGCGACATCGTCAAGGTGCAGGTGGTCGAGGTCGACGTGGCGCGCAAGCGCATTGCCCTGACCATGAAACTCGGTGCCGCACCAGCGCACTCTGGTGGCGCGGGGGATAACCGCTATCAGGCTGCAGGCGCGCAGCAGCGCGGTCGCTCAAGCGGTTCAGGCTATGCCAGCCAGACTGCGGGCCATGCACATGCGCCACAAACCACCGCCATGTCCAGCGCCTTTGCCAAACTCAAGGCACTGGGGTAAGCACCATGAAACTGGCAGATTTGTTGACGCAACGATTTGTCATACCCAGCGTGCCCCGTGTAGTGGCACTGTTGCTGCCTGAACTGGCGGCCACCCAGCCGGATTTGCGCCGCATTGACCAGCTTATCTCTACCGACCCAGGGCTGAGCCTGCACCTGTTGCAAACTGCCAATGCGCCTTTTTTCAAACTGAGCGGGCAAATCCACAGTGTGACCGAAGCCTTGGCTATTTTGCGTCTAGGGCAAGTCCAGGCCATGGTCAGCCAGGCGGCCAGCCAGACATCCTTGACCCCGTGGTCAGGCTTGTCGCTGGGTGCGTTTTGGGTCACCAGTCTGGATGTGGCACGGGTGGCCCGTTCCCTGGCGGGTTTGCTGCGCCTGAACCAGCAAGCCGCCTATACCTGCGGTCTGATTCATGCGGTAGGTGAATTGCTCATGCGCTCGGCCATGCCCGAGGCGGTGGCTTTGGATGCCACTTGTGCGCCGCTGCATCTGAAGCGTTTGCGCACCGAGCGCCGCGCCCTGGGGTTTGGCTATACGCAAGTGGGCGCAGGCTTGGCCAACCAATGGCATTTTCCAACCGTCATGGTGGACGCACTGGCTTATGCGCACGCGCCATTTGTGCGTCAGGCCTATGAACCGTTGGCGGGCGTGTTGCACCTGGCCATCTGGCGCGCCATCACCCGTCAGGCCCGGTATGCGCCCAACGCGCTGGCGGTGAGTTTCCCGTCGCAGGTGGCCGAAGTGCTGGGGCTGGACATTGACATGGTGCTGCAACAAGACCCGGTGGACTGGTCGAGGCAGCTGCCGGGTGAGATTTATCACACCCCGGTCAAGGCGGAAAACTGATCTCGCTGGAGTCGAATTTGGCTACGCCGCTCTTAGAGAACGCTTCGATGCCGAAAGTTCGACAGTCTCCTAGCGCAACAAGCCTAGCGCCAGCGGCAAGCTGACCATGCCCAGCACGGTAGATGCCGTGACCAGCGCTGCCACATAGGCTCCGTCATAGCCCATACGTGCCGCCAGCACGTAGCAGCTGGAGGCCGTGGGCAGGGCCGCAAACATCAGCAAAATGGTGCTTTGCAGCGGGTTCAGGCCAAACAGATGCGACAGCCCCAAGGCCAGCACCGGCATCAGCAGGTGGCGAATCAGCAGCAGCGCCACCCCCAGCAGCTTGGCGTGGTTCAGCGCACCGAGTTGCATGCCTGCACCGGCGGCCATCAAGCCCAGCGCCAACGACGCGCCGCCAATGCGGCTCACGGTGGGCTCCAGCCAATCAGGCATGTGAAACCCGGCCAGGTTGGCCAGCAGTCCGCCGGCGGTGCCAATAATCAACGGGTTGCGCACCAGCTCAGCCAAAAAACCGCGTTGACCGTGGCGTGCCATAGGCCACACCGCACCAATGTTCATCAGCGGCACACTCACGCCAATCAGCAGCGCCACCACCGCCAGACCTGGCGCACCAGCGAGTTTGTCGGCCAGTGCCAGACCAATGAACGAGTTAAAACGGAACCCAATCTGGGCACTGCCCGCATGCTGGCGGGCGGCAAAGTGGTGTTTGAACCCCGGCCAGTAAGGCACTGAATAGGCCATTGCAATACCACCCAGGCCCAGCGCCCAACCCGCGCCCACCAGGTTGCCCGCCGCGCCGATGTCCAGCGGGCTTTTAACGATTGACTGGAACAGCAGCACCGGAAAAAAAAGAAAGTACACCAGCTGCTCGACCTGCGTCCACACCGGGCGGTTCAGGGGCGTGAAGCGGCACACCAGGTAGCCGATCAAGATCAGCGAAAAATCGGGGAACAGCAATTGCGCATAGTTCATGGTTTGAGGATAGCAGGCTGCGGCTAACGTTCATGTTCAACAAGGACACCCCAAAGCATGAAACATGCGTGCCCTGCGTAGGGCGGGTTTCAACCCGCCATGGCCGACTGTAGGGCGGGTTTCAACCCGCCATGGCCGACTGAAGTCGGCCCTACGACACGCCATTCCTGTCAGCTGTGGGCGTTGTTTCACGTTAAAGTCTGGCTCTAACGTCCATGTTCAACAAGGACACCCCAAAGCATGAAACACGCGTGCCCTGCGTAGGGCGGGTTTCAACCCGCCATGGCCGACTGAAGTCGGCCCTACGACACGCCATTCTTGTCGGCTGTGGGCGTTGTTTCACGTTAAAGTCTGGCTCTAACGTCCATGTTCAACAAGGACACCCCAAAGCATGAAACATGCGTGCCCTGCGTAGGGCGGGTT
>MNXW01000130.1 GCA_001871515.1 Comamonadaceae bacterium CG2_30_57_122 | reverse complement strand
TCTTGTCGGCTGTGGGCGTTGTTTCACGTTAAGTCTGCTCTTCAAGACAGATTTCCTTTGTTTAACAATGGACTCAAAAAACTATTGCTCATACCCAGCCGCCCAATGGGCAAGGCTTCAACCCGTGGCCACTCTTTTCCTGGAATTTCATCCAAGAGCATAACGCTTTACCCGTATGATTTGACATGGAAATGCTGGCCAGCTGGGGATTAAATCGGTAAATCGGTAAGCAAGTAGTCCGTTTCACCAAAACAGTTACATAAAATCGTGTTCTATCTAGCCTGGCGTGGTTGTTCGTCGTTGCCATAGCTACGGCTGAAACGCCTTCTCTCGCCTAGCCAGTCTTGAAAATTCATCGATTTCATTTTTCAACCGTTTTTAAGAAACGAACTACTAGTCGCGTTGGCCTGCGTTTTTTGCCCCTTCACTGATTGACGATTCAGACCCACCATGTGCCAACTTCTCGGAATGAACAGCCATTTGCCGGCCAGCCTGACGCTGAGTTTTACCGGTTTTTCTCAGCGCGGCGGCTGCACTGACCACCATGGAGACGGTTGGGGCATTGCGTTTTTTGAGAGTGACTGCGCCACCCCTGGCAAGGGCGTAAGGCATTTTGTGGACAAATGCAGTGCCGCCACTTCACCCATCGCCCAGATGCTCAAAAGCTACCCCATCAAAAGCCACAACGTGGTAGCGCATGTGCGCAAGGCTACCGTGGGCAGCGTGGCGCTTGAAAACTGCCACCCATTTGTGCGCGAACTGTGGGGCTGCTACTGGGTGTTTGCCCACAATGGTGACCTGAAGCATTACGCGCCTAAATTGCACGGCAACTTCAAGCCCGTGGGTAGCACCGACAGTGAACTGGCGTTTTGCTGGCTGATGCAGGAGCTGGCCAAATCACACGCCGATGTGCCCAATGTGGACGAACTCACCTGCACGCTGCGCGAACTGGTGCCACAAATTGCCAAGCATGGTAGTTTTAACTTTTTGCTCAGCAACGGCCAGGCCTTATGGGCGCACGCCACCACCAAGCTGCATTACGTGCTGCGGGCTCATCCGTTTCACCAGGTGCACCTGAAAGACGATGACGTGACGGTTAACCTGGCGCAACTCAATAGCCCCGAAGACCGGTTGGTGATTGTGGTGACCGAGCCACTCACCACTGACGAAGACTGGGTGGCCATGCTGCCAGGCCAGTTGATGGTGTTTGTGGACGGTTTGCCGGCGCAATGCAGTTGCCCGTCACACCGCAGTGCTTCTGTCGATGAAATGCAACGCTGCGTGGCGCTGCATCAAACCCCTGTGGCTTCCAGCGCGTCGACAAACATGGCCGCCACGTCAAAACCGGTCTGATCGGTGATCTCCTGAAAACAGGTGGGGCTGGTGACGTTGATCTCGGTCAGGCTGTCGCCTATCACATCCAGCCCCATCAACAACAGCCCGCGCTGGTAAAGCACCGGACCAATCGCCTCGGCAATTTCACGGTCACGCTCGCTCAAAGCTTGGGCCACGCCCTTGCCACCTGCGGCCAGGTTGCCACGCACTTCACCGCCTTGGGGAATGCGTGCCAGACAGTAGGGCACAGGCTGGCCGCCGATGACCAGAATGCGTTTGTCGCCCTGCGCAATGGCGGGCAAAAACTTTTGCACCATCACCGTTTGCGCGCCCTCGTGGTTCAGGGTTTCAATGATGCTGCCCAGGTTCAGACCGTCTTCTTTCACCCGGAAGATACCCATGCCCCCCATGCCGTCAAGCGGCTTCAGAATGATGTCGCGGTGCTCGGCGTGAAAGCGTTTGATGTCTTGCGCATCGCGCGTCACCAGCGTCGGGCCAATGAACTGCGGCCACTCCAGAATAGCCAGTTTTTCGGGGTGGTCGCGCAGTGAGTGTGGCTTGTTAAATACCCGTGCGCCCTCGCGCTCGGCCTGCTCCAGCAAGTGCGTGGTGTAGAAAAACTCAGCATCAAATGGTGGGTCTTTGCGCATCAGCACCGCGTCAAAATCGCTCAATGCCACTGGTCGTTCATTGGGCTTTTGTTGTGCTGAACTAAACCAGTCCACAGCCTGGCCGGTCAGGGTGATGTCGCGAACAAAAGCCGTCACCCGTTCGCCCCGCTGCCAGCGGATGTCCTTGGGCTCACAGGCGCTCAACACGTGGCCGCGCCGTTGCGCCTCACGCATCATGGCAAAGGTGGTGTCTTTGTAGGTTTTGAAGGATTCGAGCGGATCCGCAACAAACAGCAGTTTCATGGCAGGTTTACCTCAGTCGCATTTCAGCGGCACGGGCGTGGGCCTGCAAGCCTTCGCCATGCGCCAGGGTGGAGGCGATTTTTCCGAGCACCTGCGCACCGGCCTCACTGACTTCAATCAAGCTGCTGCGCTTTTGAAAGTCATACACCCCCAGCGGAGAGCTGAAGCGCGCCGTGCCACTGGTGGGCAGCACATGGTTCGGGCCGGCGCAATAGTCACCCAAAGACTCGCTTGTGTAAGCGCCCAAAAAAATCGCCCCAGCGTGTTTGATGAGCGGCTCCCAGCGGTGCGGTTCGCGGCTGGAGACCTCCAGGTGTTCCGGCGCAATCTGGTTGCTGATGGCGCAGGCCTCTTCCATGCTGCGGGTGTGGATCAGTGCCCCGCGCCCGGTGAGCGACTTGGCGATGATCTCGCGCCGTGGCATCTCGGGCAGCAAGCGGTGAATGGCGGCTTGCACCTGGTCAATGTAAGCGGCGTCGGGGCACAGCAAAATGCTTTGCGCCAGCTCGTCGTGCTCGGCCTGGCTGAACAAATCCATCGCCACCCAGTCTGGCGGCGTGCTGCCGTCGGCCAGCACCAGAATCTCACTCGGGCCGGCAATCATGTCGATGCCAACCACACCAAACACACGTTTTTTGGCGCTGGCCACATAAGCGTTGCCAGGACCGGTGATTTTGTCCACCTTGGGCACGGTGACGGTGCCGTAAGCCAAAGCGGCTACGGCTTGCGCCCCACCAAGGGTGAAGGCCCGCGTGACCCCGGCCACATAGGCCGCAGCCAGCACCAACAGATTCTTTTCGCCTTTGGGTGTGGGCACCACCATGATGATCTCGCCGACACCCGCCACGTGCGCGGGAATAGCGTTCATCAACACGCTGCTCGGGTAAGCCGCCTTGCCACCCGGTACGTAGATGCCAACGCGGTCCAAAGGCGTGACTTTTTGCCCCAGCAGCGTGCCGTCCGCGTCGCGGTAGCTCCAACTCTCGCCATTGGCTTTGCGTTGTGCCTCGTGGTAGCTGCGCACACGACGGGCGGCGGCTTCCAGCGCCTGACGCTGCACGTCTGGCAGCGCTTCAAAGGCGCGTTTCAGTTCGGCTTGGGTAAGTTCCAGCTCGGTCATGGCATTGGCCTGCAGCCCATCAAAACGCGCGGTGTAATCCAGCACCGCCGCATCGCCACGCAGACGAACATCAGCCAGGATGTCGGCCACGCGCTGCTCAATACCGGCATCGGTCTCGGCTGACCAGTGCAGACGCGCCTTGAATTCAGCATCAAATGTGCTGCTAGCCGTTGATAAACGGGCGGGAGTTGCTATGAAATTCATGGTGTTTAGGCCTTGCTTCCCGTGTTGGGACTGGGTCTGAATTTTATCGCACCCCACTTCAGGCAAACGCTGCTAAAGGCCTTTGCCAAAGCGCGTTCACACGGTCACTGAGCGGTTGCGCCCCAGTTGTTTGGCCTGATAAAGCCGCATATCTGCCTGCCGAAACAGATCAACCACGGCACCGCTTGCAGGTGACATCAATGCACCGCCTACGGAAATGGTCACGACACCCCACGCATCATTTTTCTCATGCGCCAGTGCCAGCGTACTGACGGCTAAAACAATGCCCTGCGCCAGGCCGTCAAGCGCCGCTGCGCTGGCATGGGGCACGATCACTGCAAACTCTTCACCCCCGTAGCGCGCGGCAAACGCCCCCGTGTCCTGGCTTGATTCTGCGGCTTGGCGCACGGTGGCATCAATGGTGTGTGCCACCGCCCGCAAACAATCATCACCGGACTGGTGTCCGTAGTGGTCGTTGTATTTTTTGAAGTTGTCAATGTCAAGCATCAACATGCCAAACGTGTATTTGCGCGCCACCGCTTCATGCCAAAGATGGTCCACCCGCAAGTCCATGCTGCGCCGGTTGCACAAGCCGGTCAGGCCATCCTGACTGGCCAGGTCTTGCAATTTTCGGTTGGCCTGTGTCAGGCTGTGCCGCAGACCGGCGATACGGTTCATGGCTTTCATCTTGGCCTGCAACACGGGCTCTGGCACAAACTTGCTCATGAAGTCATCCCCGCCCGCTTCAATGGCGGTCACCAGATTTTCGACCGTGTCTGAGGATGTCAAAAAGATCACGGGTGTCCAAGCCCACTGCTGAGTGGCCTCAAAAGCACGAATTCGGTTCGTGGCCTCAAAGCCGTTCATGATAGGCATTTCAATGTCCATCAACACCAAGTCTGGTGCTTCACTGGAAAACTTGGCGACCGCTTCTTGTCCGTTGCCGGCAAGCACCACGTCGTACCCATAACTTGACAGGCGTGAAGTCATGACCATGGCCACGGAGCGCGCATCATCTACCAGCAAAATTTTCATTCCACCATCCAAGCAATTCGTACATTTTTACAGGGTCTAACGTCCATGTTCAACAAGAACACCCCAAAGCATGAAACACGCGTGTCCTGCGTAGAGCGGGTTTCAACCCGCCATGGCCGACTGAAGGTCAGCCCTACAACACGCCATTCTTGTCGGCTGTGGGCGTTGTTTCACGTTAATAATAGCCTTTATCATTTAGCCGCAGCGCTAAAGTTTACCCTGCTTGCTTCAACCCCCGCCCCAGCCGCCACTGCTTGACCAACGCGTAAATGGCCGGGATCACCGCCAGAGTTAAAACCGTTGACGAAATCATGCCGCCCACCATCGGCGCGGCGATGCGGCTCATCACTTCTGAGCCGGCGCCAGTGCCCCACATGATCGGCAACAGGCCGGCCATGATGGCCACCACCGTCATCATCTTGGGGCGCACGCGCTCCACAGCACCTTCCATCATCGCTTCGTACAGGTCAGCCACACCGGGATGACGACCTTCATCTTCTCGATGGCGATCTCCATGTACTCAAACTGGCCACTCCAGGTGACGTGAGCCGCTGGGGAAGACCACCTGTTTGGCCACTGCGGCTTTGGCATCAGCCACATAGCTGCCAATGTCACGGTCGCGGAGGTCAACAAAGATGTAGGCGGACAGCAGCGCGTTTTCGGTGCGGATGCCGGTGGAGAGCATGTCGATGCGCGCTTTGAGCGGCAAGGGCTGGCAAGATACCGCTTTCGCATGATCAGGAGTACCATCAAAGCGCCTGCGCAGATGTAACAACAGCCCGATCTGGCGCTGATGCACCGGATAACTCCCCGAAGGCCTGACGAACATTTTGGTGTTGCCATCATTTGTTTCAGGGACACCACACAGTGAATTCTTCTCTCCATGCAGATGAATCGCTCGCACTGAGCCGCTTTGCAGTCGCGCGCGCTCTGGCGCTGGGCATCAGCTATTTCTTGCTGGCGCTGCTGGCCTTTCGGTTAAGCCGTTCGGTCTACTTGTCGGTGCCGCTGTGGCCCGGGGCCGGGGTGGCGCTGGCGTGCCTGGCGGTCTGGGGCTGGCGCTATTGGCCGGCACTCTGGCTGGGCGAATTTGGTGCCAAGCTAATTTCGCTGGCCTGGTTCTCGGACACCAGCTTGACACTCAGCGATGGTGCCGCCGCCGCGCTCACCGCCAGCGGCGTCTGCCTGCAGGCCATCGTCGGCGCGGTGCTGGTGCAGCGTTTTTTACGCATGCCAGAACCCCTGGCACAAGCGCGCACGGCTTTGATCTTTTTACTGCTCGGCGGGCCGCTGGCTTGCCTGATCTCCGCCAGTGTGGGCGTGACTCTGCTGCCTTTGGTCTTGAACCTGCCGCCCGCTGCCATGCTGGCGGACTGGCCCACCTGGTGGGCTGGCGACACTTTTGGCGTGCTGCTGTTTACTCCCTTGACACTGCTGCTTTTGCAGCCCACGCGCCAGCATTGGCGGGGTCACGCCAGCGCCATTGCACTGCCGCTGTTGCTGGTGGCCACGCTGGTCGGCGCGGGCTACGGCTGGCTGGTACACGCCGAGCAAACCGAGCACAACGCAAAGATGGCGGTCAATGGGGAAGACCTGCAAAACAAGTTTGAGAACCTGCTGGCCCAACGCCGCGAACGCCTGCGTTCCGTAGAGGGCTTGTTCGAGGTCAACCCCATGCCGTCTGCGGCCACCTTTGACGACTTCAACCGACTGGCGGTGACGCGCTCCGGGGTCGAGTTGATCACCTGGGCCCCGCGGATCAGCCACGCTGAGCGGCCCTTTGTCAACGCCCTGGCCCGGCGTGATGGACTGTCCGGAATCACGTTGACAGAAGCCACTGCCGATCATCAACTGTCGGCAGCACAGGTGCGCCCGGACTACTTTCCGATGTGGTTTGTTGTCGGCCATGGCGAACGCCAGCCCTTGGGCTTTGATCTGGGTGCCGCCCCCCAAAATCGCCTGGCGATGCAACGCGCGGCCCAGACCACACGTCCCGCTTTGTTGCTGCGCACCGACCTGCCTGCCAGCACGAACCGCTGGCGGCTGTTCATGCCGATCTATCGCCTGGGCTTTGATGCCGAGCGCGCCGACGAGGCCACGCGTGAGGCCGCATTGCGCGGCTTTGCCATTGCCGTGCTCGACCCGCAAACGCTGTTGGCCGTGCCCATCGCCCACGCCGCGCAGGAAGGCCTGGGCCTGCGTATCCGCGCGGTGGCCCCCTGGAACCGTGCAGCGTCAGCAATGGTCAGCGTTGCGGTGCCTGAGGATCGCCAGAGCCAGCCCGACTGGAGCACCCCCATGGGTGGTTTTGCCGGTGACGGCCTGATGCTGGAGCTGTGGCGCGTCAAACCCTGGTTGCTGGGCCACTCATCCTACGTGCAATTGTTTTTTGCTGTCGGCGTGGTGCTGATGCTGCTCACCGGCACCCTGGCTTTTGCCGTGGTGGGCAACCAGCGGCGCATGGCGCGCGAGATCAGGATGCGTACGCTCAGCGAGTCGCGCCAGCGCACCTTGCTGCAAAATCTGCCGGTGGGCGTGGTGGTGTACGACCGCCAAGCCGTGATCCTGAGCGCCAACGCCGCAGCGCAGCGTCTGCTGCACAGCAGCGCCGACCAACTGGCAGGCCAACACCCGGGTGAGTCTGGATGGTATTTGGTGGCCGAAGACGGCCAGCGCTTGCCCAAGGAACGTTACGCCGTCACCCAGGTGTTGACGCAAAGCCGAGTCATCCCCGATTTTGTCTGTGGGCTGGTGTTTCCCGACACGCGACGCACCACCTGGGTGCTGGCCGGTGCCACGCCTATTTTTGATGCCCAGCAGGCGCTGTCTGAAGTGGCCGTGACGTTCATGGACATCACCGACAGCCACCGCCTGGCCATGCAGGAAAACGGTCGCACCGCGATCCAGGCCAAACTGGGCACCCATGCCCCGTTGCCGGAGTTGTTGCACGACATTGCGCGCTATGTGGAGGCACAAGACCCGCAAGCGCGTTGTTCGATCTTGCTTCTCGACGAATCGCGTGAACACCTGTTGTTGGGCGCAGCACCGAGCTTGCCCGACTTTTACAACCAGGCCATTCATGGTGTCGCCATTGGCGCGGGCGTGGGCTCCTGCGGCACGGCCGCCTTCACCGGCCAACGCGTCATTGTGGCCGACATCGCCAGTCATCCTTATTGGGTCAATTTTCGTGCCCTGGCGCAGCAGGCCGGGCTGGCGGCGTGTTGGTCAGAGCCGATTCTCAACGCCGCGGGTGCGGTGCTGGGTACCTTTGCCACCTACCACGACAAAGTCATGGAGCCCGACGCTGACGACATTCAAATGATCAGCACTGCCGCCAACCTGGCGCAGCTGGTGATTGAGCGCCGGCGCGAGCAAGCAGCGCTGACCCTGAGCGAAGCACGCTTTCGCGCGGCCATGCAGCATTCACCCATCGGCATGGCGCTGCTGGCGCCCGACGGGCAATGGCTTGAAATCAACCAAGCCCTCAGCCAGATTCTGGGCTACTCGCGTGACGAATTGCTGGCCAGCAACTTTCAGTCCCTCACCCACCCGGACGATTTGCAAGCCGACCTGGCTCAGGTCAGTGCCATGCTGGCGCAGCGCATTGAGTCCTACCAGATGGAAAAGCGCTACCTGCACAAAGATGGTCACACCGTCTGGACGCTGCTCAGTGTGTCGCTGGTGCGGCGCGAGGATGGCACGCCGCGTTACTTCATTTCCCAGATTCAGAACATCAGCGAGCGCAAGCGCAACCAGGACGAGATTCTGGCCCTGAACGCCACCCTGGAACAGCGCGTGGCAGACCGCACCGCCGAGCTGCTGGCCGCACGTGAGGCCGCTGAAGCTGCCAGCCGCGCCAAGTCTGATTTTTTGGCCACCATGAGCCATGAAATTCGCACCCCGATGAATGGCGTCATCGGCATGGTTGACGTGCTGCAGCAGACCAGCCTGCAGGGCTATCAGGTGGAGATGGTCGACACCATTCGCGAATCGGCCTTTGCCCTGCTGGGCATCATCGAGGACATCCTCGATTTCTCCAAAATCGAGTCGGGCAAGCTGGAGCTTGAAAGCCTGCCGATGGCCGTGGCCGAGGTGGTGGAAAAGGCCTGCAGCATGCTCGACCATCTGGCACGCAACAAGCAAGTGGCGCTGACGCTGTTTACGGATCCGGCCATCCCGGTGCTGCTGCTGGGAGACGCGGCGCGGCTGCGCCAGATCATCATCAACCTGACCAACAACGCCATCAAATTCTCCAGTGGGCAAGAGCGCGTCGGCCGGGTGGCGGTGCGCTGCGTGCTGGTCGGGCGCACACCAGAGCAGGTGCATCTTGAAATTCAGGTTAGCGACAACGGCATCGGCATGGATGAATCCGCGCAGGCGCGTTTGTTCACCGCCTTTACCCAGGCCGACGCCAGCACCACCCGGCGCTTTGGCGGCACCGGCCTGGGGCTGGCGATTGCACACCAGCTGGTCGCTCTGATGGGCGGCAGCATCAGCGTGCAAAGCGCGCCTGATGCCGGTTCGGTTTTTACCGTCAATGTGTCGTTGCTGCCGGTAGTAGCCGAGGCTGCTCTGCGTGATGGGTCAACAAGTGCCGCAGCCGTGACAAACTTGCTTCACGGGCTCGACTGCCTGGTGGTGGGAGATGCCAGCAGCCTGGCCGATGACCTCAGTGCCTACCTGCTGGCGGACGGCGCGCAGGTTACGCGCGCCCCTGACTTGGCCGCAGCGCGCCACCGTGTGCCGACGCAGGGCGGGGCGCTGTGGGTCTGGGTGATTGCCAACGAGGCTGAGCCAACGGCGCTGGGGGTGTGGCAGGAACTGGCCGCCACTTTTGGCCAACACCAGCTGCGCCTGGTGCTGTTGGCGCGCGGGGCCCGCAAACGCCCGCGCTGGCTCGACGCCGAGCAGCGCATTCTCACGCTCGATGCCAATTTGCTCATGCGCACCGGCCTGCGTCAGGCTGTGGCCATGGCGGCTGGCTGGCTACCCCTAAGCCGGACAAGCCGGAACCAAAAAGGCAACACAAAACCTCGGTCGTGCGCAAGATTTTTGGACGTTCAGCCGATTTACGTCCCCGCAAATGTT
>MNXW01000078.1 GCA_001871515.1 Comamonadaceae bacterium CG2_30_57_122 | reverse complement strand
TTCCCAATCAATCGCATCGTATTCAGGCTTGAAGGCGCAGCTTGCCACATGCGGAAAATTCGCCAGAATGGCAAAGTAAAAATCGCGCCACACCAGCTCGCTGAGCCAGACCGCTGCGCCTGGGCTGCCTGCTGCCTGACGCTGCAGCGCCAGCCGCACCAGTTGGCGGATCGACACTGTGCCAAAGCGCAGGTGCACGCCCAGGTAGCTGGGACCCTTGACCGCCGGAAAGTCGCGCGTGGCGTGGTAGTCGTCCATGCGCTCAAAAAACGCTTCCAGCAATGCCTCAGCGCCGCGCTCACCGCATGGAATTTTTAGCACGCTGAGGTTGGTGGGTTCAAACCCCAGGTCAACCAAAGTGGGTACAGCTTGCGTCAATGAAGCAGGTCGAGCACACAAGCGCTGTGCTAGAGCGGTGCGGTCGTGGTCCACCAAATCTACTGCAGAGATGCGCGCCAACCAGTTGTTTTTGTAAGGGGTAAAGACGCCATAGGGCGTGCCGCTTTGCGTCAGAATTTCACGCCCTTCAAACACCACCTGGTCCTTGCAGGTGATGAACGTGCGCCCAGTTTGCGCTAGTGCCTTGCCTACCTGTGCATCTCGCGCCAGTGCCTGGGGTTCGTAATCACGCGCAGCAAACACCGCTTGCGCTTGCAGCAAGGCCGCCAAGGCAGGTATTGCGTCGCGGGCGATGGCATGGTGCACGATCAGTCCGGCCGCAGGTTGACCACTCAAGCTGCGTAATTGGTCGTCGAGCTGCAACAACGATTCGCGGATGAATTCCACCCGGCGGTCTCGGCGTGGCAAAGCATTCAGGATGTCAGTGTCAAACACAAACACGCAGTGCACTTGGCGGCATTGGCTCAGTGCCAGGTGCAGGGCGGCGTTGTCGTGCAGGCGCAGATCGCGGCGAAACCACATCAGGCCGGTGTCAAATTTGAGTGAGGCGTTCATCGTTAAAATCGTTCCATGTCTGAAGAGCCTGCCCCCATCAACTTGACGAATCATTTTCTGATCGCCATGCCCGGGCTGCAGGATCCCTTGTTTGAACACAGTGTCGTTTATCTTTGCGAACACAGCCAGCGCGGGGCTTTGGGCTTGGTCATCAACAAACCCTGCGAGATCGACCTCAAAGGTCTGTTTGACAAGGTAGAGTTGCCCTTGTCGCGGGTCGATCTGCAAAAAACCCCGGTTTTTTTTGGTGGCCCGGTGCAGACTGAACGCGGTTTCGTGTTGCATGAGGCCACGTTTGCGCCCGCCGACCAACCAGAGCATCCGGTTTACGCCAGCACCATGGTGATTCCCGGTGGCCTGGAAATGACCACCTCGCGCGATGTGCTTGAGGCTATTTCCACTGGCAGCGGCCCACGCAAGGTGCTCATTTCACTGGGCTACGCAGCCTGGGGTGAAGGCCAACTTGAATCTGAACTGGGCGAAAACAGCTGGCTCACCGTAGAGGCCAATGCGCGGCTGATCTTTGATACCCCGGTGGCCGAGCGCTATGGCCAAGCCTTGAAGCTGCTTGGTCTGGAACCCTGGATGCTCTCACCTGATACGGGGCACGCATGAATGCCGCCACCGGTAGCGCCAGCATCAACGCCTGTCCGGTGGTGCCAGCTCACCTGCAAACTTTTCTGGCGCTGGACTTTGGCCTGAAACGCACCGGCTTTGCGGTCGGCAACCGGCTCATGCGCACCGCACAACCCCAGGGCACGATCGTTGCCGCGGGCGATGCCCGGTTTGACAAAGTGGCGCAGCAGCTCAAAACCTGGCAGCCCGATGCCCTGGTGGTCGGCGTGCCGTTTCACCCCGACGGTGCGGCGCACGAAAACACCTTGCGTGCGCGTCGTTTTGCCCGTCAGTTGCATGGCCGCTTTAATTTGCCGGTGTATGAGGTCGATGAGCGCTACACCACCACCGAGGCGCGTGCCAACGGCGCACGTGATGCCGATGCCGCTGCCGCCTGCATCATTCTGGAACAATTTTTAAGGAGTCTCCCATGAGTTTGTTGGCACTTGATGCCGAGGCGCTGTACGCGGACCTGGTGCGCAGTGTTCGCGGTCTGCTGCAGCCTGACACCCATTTGTTGGGCATTGCCTCCGGTGGGGTCTGGTTGGCCGAGCGTTTGCACAAAGACCTGGGCCTGCAGACCCCCATGGGCATCATTTCATCGTCGATGCATCGGGACGACTATGCCCGCCGGGGCATGACCAGCTCGGCTCAAACGCAAATTCCGTTTGATGTCAATGGCGCAAAGGTGCTGCTGCTGGATGATGTGCTGTTCACCGGCCGCACTGTGCGCGCGGTACTCAACGAGCTGTTTGATTTTGGTCGCCCGGCCAGTGTCAAGCTGGCGGTGCTGGTGGATCGGGGCGGCCGTGAACTGCCGCTGGCTGCAGAAGTTTGCGCGGCCCGCATCACGCTGCCTGCGACCCAGTCGCTGGCGCTGGCACGCGCTGAGGATGGTCGGTTCAGTTTCAATGTGAAAGACATCTAACCATGTTGTACAAGCGCAATCCCCAACTCAATAAAAACGGCGAACTGATTCACCTGCTGTCGACCGAGGGCTTGCCCAAAAGCATCCTGACGCAAATTCTCGACACCGCGTCCAACTTTGTCTCCATCGGCCAGCGCGAGGTCAAAAAAGTGCCCTTGTTGCGCGGCAAAAGCGTCTTCAACCTGTTCTTTGAAAACTCCACCCGCACCCGCACCACGTTTGAGATTGCGGCCAAACGCCTGTCGGCCGACGTGATCAACCTGGACATTGCCAAGTCATCGGCCTCCAAAGGAGAAACCCTGCTCGACACCGTGGCCAACCTCAGCGCCATGGCCGCCGACATCTTTGTGGTGCGCCACAGCGAATCCGGCGCGCCCTACCTGATTGCCCAGAACGTGGCCCCGCATGTGCACGTGGTCAACGCCGGTGATGGCCGCCATGCCCACCCAACGCAGGGCCTGCTCGACATGTACACCATTCGCCACTACAAGGGCGACTTTGCCAACCTGACGGTGGCCATCGTTGGTGATGTGCTGCACTCGCGCGTGGCGCGCTCGGACATCCATGCGCTCACCACCCTGGGCTGTGCCGAGGTGCGCGTGGTCGGCCCCAAAACCTTGGTGCCCTGCGACATGGCGCAAATGGGCGTGCGGGTCTGCCACAGCCTTGAAGAAGGCATCAAGGGGGCCGACGTGGTGATCATGCTGCGCCTGCAAAACGAGCGCATGAGTGGGGCGCTGCTGCCGTCGAGTCAGGAATTTTTCAAGAGCTTTGGCCTGACCCCGACCAAGCTGCAACTGGCCAAACCCGATGCCATCGTGATGCACCCCGGGCCCATCAACCGCGGGGTCGAAATTGACTCGGCGGTGGTGGATGGGCGGCAAAGCGTGATCCTGCCGCAGGTTACTTTTGGCATTGCGGTGCGCATGGCCGCCATGAGCATCGTGGCGGGCAACGAGGCTTAACCCCTTATTCTGGAACAGTCAGATGAACAAGCTAACACGTGTGTTGATTCAGGGTGGCCGGGTCATAGACCCTGCCAGTGCTTATGATAAAAAAGTGGATGTAGCCCTTGTCAATGGTGTGGTAGCAGCTATTGATAACATAGCGTCCGATTTTCATCCCGAGCGCACCATTGATGCCTCAGGCTGCCTGGTGTTGCCAGGCTTGGTGGACCTGGCGGTGCGCCTGCGCGAGCCGGGCAACGAACATGCCCGCATGCTGGAGTCTGAAATGGCCGCAGCCATGGCCGGGGGGGTGACCAGCCTGGTGTGCCAGCCCGACACCGACCCGGTGCTGGACGAGCCTGGTTTGGTAGAAATGCTGCGCTTTCGCGCCGAGAAGCTGGAGCAGGCCCGCGTTTACCCATTGGGGGCGCTCACCCGTGGCCTCAAAGGCGACAGCCTGACCGAGATGGTGCTGCTGTCCGATGTCGGCTGCGTCGCGTTTACCCAGGCCGAGGCCATGCTCTCCAACACCCAGGTGCTGCAACGCGCTTTTCAGTACGCCAGCACCTTTGGCTACGCGGTGTGGTTGCGTCCGCAAGATCATTACCTGGGGCAAGGCGTGGCTGCCAGTGGTCCCTTGGCCACCCGCTTGGGTTTGAGCGGTGTGCCGGTGATGGCCGAAACGGTGGCTTTGCACACCATTTTTGAGCTCATGCGTGCCACTGGCGCACGCGTGCACCTGTGCCGCATCAGCAGTGCGGCCGGGGTCGAACTGGTGCGCCAGGCCAAGCTGGACGGCTTGAAGGTGAGCTGCGATGTCAGCATCAATTCGCTGCATCTGACCGACATCGACATTGGCTTCTTTGACAGCCGCGCCCGCCTGAACCCGCCGCTGCGCCAGCAGCGTGACCGCGATGCGCTGCGTGCTGGGCTGGCGGACGGCACGCTGGATGCGCTGGTGTCAGACCACACGCCGGTGGATGAAGATGCCAAGGCCTTGCCGTTTGCCGAGAGCGAGCCCGGTGCCACCGGGCTGGAACTGTTGCTGAGCCTGGCCTACAAGTGGCATCAGGACGACGGCGTAGATTTGGCGCGTGCCATCTCGGTGGTGACCGACGGCCCGGCCCGGGTGCTAGGCGCTTCCATGGGCAACCGCCAAGGACGCACCGGCCGATTGCAGATGGGGGGCTTGGGTGACGTGTGTGTGTTTGACCCGAACGTGCGCTGGACCGTGCAAAGCGACACCCTGGTCAGCCAGGGCAAACACACGCCGTTTTCGGGCTACGAGTTGCCGGGGCGGGTGCGTTACACCCTGGTGGGTGGGCGCGTGGCGTATCAGGCGGTGGATGCCGCCCCAGGCACAGCCAGCTGACGCAAAGGCTGCAGCAGATTTGCCGGCCTGGTGGTGTGTTCGCAGGGCATGCGGCACACATGGTCGGGGCTTTTCGGGCAATCGCGGTTGAAGGTTACCACGTGGTCGACCTGGGCACGGATGCCGATCCATTCGCCAATCGAGTGGTCGTGGTGGCTGGGCACCAGAGCCATCACGGTCTCGCCCGTGGCCAGGCGCAGGGTGTATAAAAAGTCGGCACCACGAAACGCTTTACGCAGAATTTGCGCTTTGACCAGAGCCTCATCGTCGTGCACGATGTCATCGGCACGCAGCAACACATCACACGCACCGTTGGAGTAGGCACAAGGCAGCGGGCACTCGGCCATGTCGGTCAAATCCCCCAGCGGGGTATGCACCACCACTTGGCCATCCACTTCGCAGATCACAGCCGGGGCAAATACGCCGTGGCCAATGAATTCAGCCACAAAGCGTGTGGCCGGTCGGTGGTAGAGCGTGTAGGCGTTGTCCCACTGGTGCAGTTGGCCCTGGTTCATCACGCCAATGGTGTCGCCCACGGCAAAGGCTTCAAGTTGGTCGTGTGTGACAAACAAGGCGGTGGTCTGCGCGGCTTTCAGGATGCCGCGCACTTCGTAAGCCAGGCGCTCACGCAAGTCCACGTCCAGGTTGGAGAACGGCTCGTCGAGCAACAGCAGGCGTGGTTTGGGTGCCAGTGCTCGGGCCAGCGCCACGCGTTGCTGCTGACCACCCGAGAGTTCATGCGGATAACGCGACTCCTGCCCCTGCAAACCCACCAGTTCCAGCACCTCGCTGACGCGGGCCTGGCGCTGAGCACGCGGCAACTGCTCAATGCCAAAAGCCACGTTGCGACCAATGTCCAGATGGGGAAACAGCGCATAGTCCTGAAACACCATGCCCACCTGGCGGGACTCCGCTGGCAGCGACGAACCCGCCTGGCTGACCACCTGGCCTGCCAGGCGAATGTCGCCGCCGCAGGCAGGTTCCAGCCCGGCCACCGCACGCAGCAAGGTGGTCTTGCCGCAGCCCGAGGGGCCAATCAGCACGCCAATGTCACCGGCGCGTAAACCAAAAGAAACCTCCTGGACTGCGGCCGTGTTTTGGCCTGCATAAATCACACTGAGTTGGCGTACTTCTAAAAACATGAAAATGATTGTAGATGCTTACAATTCTCATTTGCGCCGCTCTTTTCACCCTCTTACTTTTTTATGTCTTTGCCTCGTCTGCGACAGTTGTTGTTTTTGCTGCTGACCCTGGTCTTCATGCTGCCGGTGCTGGCGGTTATGGCCTCCTGGCTGTCATTGGGGGAGGTGGACGGAGTCGCCAGAGAAATCCTGCTGGAGATGGCCCAAACGGTGTTGCCTGAATACCTGGGCAGCACCCTGTGGCTGAGCCTGATGGTAGGGGTGGGGGTGGTGGCTGTAGGTTTGTCGTGTGCGGCGGCAGTGACCTTGTTCGACTTTGCCGGGCGGCGTTTTTTTGAATGGGCGCTGCTGTTGCCGCTGGCCATGCCGGCCTATGTGGTGGCCTATGCGTACACTGATTTTTTGCAGTTCAGTGGCCCCTTGCAAACCTGGCTGCGTGAACTCACGGGTTGGCAGGGGCGGGTATTCCCCGAGGTGCGCAATCTGGGCGGGGCGGCATGGGTGTTTGTGTTTTCGCTCTACCCATACGTTTACTTGCTGGCACGCACCGCATTAAGTGAGCGCGCGGCGCATTTGATGGAAGCGGCACGCCTGCTGGGTGCCCCGATGCGCCGGCGCATCTGGCAGATTGCCTTGCCGTTGGCACGCCCGGCGGTGGCGGCGGGTACCGCCCTGGCGCTGATGGAAACGCTGGCCGATTTTGGGGTGTCCAGCTACTTTGGCATCCAGACCTTTACCGCCGGTATTTACAAAGCCTGGCTGGCCATGGACAACCGCTTGGCAGCAGCCCAACTGGCCACGGTGCTGCTGGTGATGGTGGCGCTGCTGATTTATCTGGAGCGCCGGTCGCGCCAAAAACTCCGCTTTGCCCCCAGCCGTGGTGGCCGTGCCGGAGCCATGGACGCACAACCCATGCGTTTGCAAGGTGCGCAACACACGGCAGCCTGGGTGTTGTGCGGCCTGCCAGTGCTGGCCGGTTTTGTCTTGCCGGTGCTGTTCATGCTACGCCCCTTGGTGGCCGATTGGGCGGTGTTGTCATGGACACCGTTTTTGGGCTGGGCGTTCAACAGCGTGCGCTTGGGGCTGATGGCCTCTGTGTTGGCGGTGGCCTTGGCGTTTGGGCTGGCGTTCAGTGCCAGACGCAGCACGGACGCGCCGACCCGCTGGGCCGTGCAACTGGCCGGTTTGGGCTATGCCGTGCCAGGGGCAGTGATTGTGGTGGGCTTGCTGCTGCCCGTGGGGTGGTTGCAAGCGCGCTGGCCTGACACCGGGGTGGGCTACCTCATGACGGCCACGGTGCTGGGCCTGGTGTGGGCTTACCTGGTGCGGTTTTGCGCTGTGGGCTTGCAGTCGGTGCAAAGCGGCTATGCGCGCATTCCTCTCAGTTTTGACGATTCGGCACGCATGCTCGGCAGCGGCGCATGGGGGCTGCTCTCAAGGGTGCATTGGCCCTTGCTCAAGCGCTCCACGGCGGCGGCCTTGTTGCTGGTGTTTGTGGATGTGATGAAAGAATTACCCGCCACGCTGGTGTTGCGGCCCTTCAACAGCGACACGCTGGCGGTGGTGGCCTATCAGCTGGCGCGTGACGAGCGCCTGGGCGAGGCGGCTCTGCCCTCGCTGGCCTTGGTGTTGGTGGGGCTGATTCCGGTGGTGTTGCTCAGCCGCACGCTGCGCTCAGCGGCACGCTGATCCAGCGGCATTATTCCTCGTTGCCTGATGTGTTGTCTGTGGCTGCACGTGCGGCCCGATGCCCCGGCTTGACCAGCAGTTCCAGGTAAAACGCATCGCCGCCAGCCGCAGCCACGGCATCGATCAAGGCGGTCAGGGTGGCAAAATGCACGCTCTGGGCGTTGTCCACGCTGGTACCAAAGTTGCAGTCAAAGTCCCAAAAATCCACGCCTTCGGGCAAAGTCTTGCGGCGTTCGCGTTTGACATATTGGCGAATTTCATGCTTGGTGGCATCGAGCACGCGGTCGCGGTTCTTGCCTTCCATGTTGAGTTTGAATGTTTTTTTCACGGTGTCCTTTGATGTGGTTTGACGCGCCCTGTGCGGGCTGCTTGGAGTGGGGGAGATTATGCGTCTGGCCTGCAGGTTGAACGCTGTGGCGCGGCACGCCTGCGAAACACCTAAACTGCCTGATCCATCCAGCCTCAATTTCACCGCCTCTTGCACCCCGACCCCACCATGACTTTTTCAAGCCTCGGCCTGTCCGCCCCGCTGATCGCGGCTCTTCATACCCTGGGTTTTGCCGTCCCCACGCCGATCCAGCGTGGCACGATTGCCGCCGCACTGCAGGGGCAGGACGTGTTGGGTTGCGCCCCCACCGGTTCAGGTAAGACCCTGGCCTTTGCGCTGCCCTTGCTGCAGCGACTAGAACCTACCCCACGAAAACAGGCGCAAGCCTTGGTGCTGGTGCCCACGCGCGAACTGGCCACCCAGGTGAGCGAGGGCATCTCCGCACTGGCGCAGCACCTGCCTGAGCGCGTCAAGGTCAGCGTGGTGTTTGGCGGCGTGTCGATCAACCCGCAAATGATGGCGCTGCGCGGTGGCTGCGACGTGTTGGTGGCTACACCGGGGCGGCTGCTGGACCTGGTGGCGCACCACGCCGTGACGCTCTCGGCGGTGAAATTGCTGGTGCTTGACGAGGCCGACCGCTTGCTCGACCTGGGCTTTGCCGACGAACTCGCCCAGGTACTGGCTCTGCTGCCCGCCCAACGGCAAAGCCTGTTTTTCTCGGCCACCTTTGCGCCCGCCGTGCAAACGCTGGCCAACACCTTGCTGCGTGAGCCGGTGCGGGTGGATGTGCGGCCCGATCTGCAGCCTCCGGTGGAGATCATCCAGCGCGTCATTGCGGTGGACACGCCCAAACGCACCCAACTGCTGCGCCATCTGATCAAGCTGCACGGTTGGTCGCGCGTGCTGGTGTTTGTGGCCACCAAGTTTGCCGCCGAGATTGTGGCTGACAAGCTGCGCAAAGCCGGGTTGACGGCCGAGCCGTTTCATGGCGAACTCAGCCAAGGCAAACGCACCCAGGTGCTGGCCGACTTCAAGGCCGAGCGCCTGAGCGTGGTGGTGGCCACCGACGTGGCCTCGCGTGGCCTGGACATCGCCCAACTGCCGGTGGTGGTGAACTTTGATTTGCCGCGTTCGGCCAGCGACTACACGCATCGTGTCGGCCGTACCGGCCGCGCCGGAGCGCCGGGGCTGGCGGTGAGTTTTGTCAGCGCCAGCACCTTGCACCATTGGCGCTTGATTGCCAAGCGCCAGCAGCTGGCGTTGCCGCTGGAAAGCGTGGATGGCTTTGCAGCCCAGGAAGAGGCTGCGCCGATGTCCCGTGACCCGAATGCACTGGGCAATGGGGGTGTGAAAGGTGCGCGGCCAAGCAAAAAAGACAAGCTGCGCGCGCAGATGGCGCAGCCCATGCCGGACTTGCTCGACAGGAACAAACCCTGATGGCTGGCACGGTTTGACCTAAAATCCAGGCCTTTCCATCAACAGCCTCTGGATGAACACCATGAACCGCTGCCTTCATGCCCGCAGGGGCATTCTTTTAACGTCCATGTTCAACAAGGACACCCCAAAGCATGAAACATGCGTGCCCTGCGTAGGGCGGGTTTCAACCCGCCATGGCCGACTGAAGTCGGCTCTACGACACGCCATTCTTGTCGGCTGTGGGCGTTGTTTCACGTTAAGTCTTGCCGCCTTGTGCCTGACGGTCAGCCTGCTGCCGGTGTCGGTTTCTGCCCAAGGTTTTGTGCGCCAGTTTCCGCCTACTGCCCGGCGCGCCATGCTGGAGGTCACCGCCCCGCCTAACGTGCTGCTCAACGGACAAGCCGAACGCCTGTCCCCCGGCGCACGCATCAAAGGCACCAACAACCAGTTGCTTCTGTCAGGCGCGTTGGTTGGCCAGCCGGTGCTGGTGAACTATGTGCGCAACGCGCAGGGCCAGCTCCATGAGCTGTGGCTGTTGACCCCGGCCGAGGCCGCAGAAAAGCGTGCGGGCATGGAGCCCATCACCAATTTCACCTTCGGCTCCGACGCGGACAAGCCCAAGACCGACGACGGCAAGACACCGTTTGACCAGCTGCCTAAGTTCCAGCAGTAGCGCCACGCTGCGCGCTGGGCCAGTTTCGGACATTTCACTTTATTTATAAGAAATAAGACTGTAGCCCTTTATTTATATGGGCTACACACTATTAAAAATATAGCAAACATGCAAACCTCAATATGAGCAAAAAAGTCTTCATCAAAACCTACGGCTGCCAGATGAACGAGTACGACTCGGACAAGATGAGCGACGTGCTCGCTGCGGCGCAGGGCTACACCCAGA
The DNA here is from genome assembly GCA_001871515.1 of Comamonadaceae bacterium CG2_30_57_122. Lineage (GTDB taxonomy): Bacteria > Pseudomonadota > Gammaproteobacteria > Burkholderiales > Burkholderiaceae_C > Rhodoferax. The sequence goes on along the minus strand of MNXW01000078.1, from coordinate 749 downwards.
CCGACAACGTGGAAGAAGCCGACCTGATTTTGTTCAACACCTGCTCGGTGCGCGAGAAGGCGCAAGAGAAGGTGTTCTCTGACCTGGGCCGCGTCAAGCACCTGAAGAAAAAAGGCGCGTTGATCGGCGTGGGCGGCTGCGTGGCCAGCCAGGAGGGCGAAGCCATCATTGCGCGCGCGCCGTATGTGGACGTGGTGTTTGGCCCGCAGACGCTGCACCGCCTGCCACAAATGCTTGACGAGCGGGCACGTTCGAGTCGCTCGCAGGTCGACATCAGTTTCCCCGAAATTGAAAAGTTTGACCACCTGCCCCCGGCGCGTGTGGAAGGGGCCAGCGCGTTTGTGAGCATCATGGAAGGTTGCTCCAAATACTGCAGCTACTGCGTGGTGCCTTACACCCGTGGCGAAGAAGTGCACCGGCCGTTTGAAGACGTGCTGGTGGAGGTGGCGGGTCTGGCTGACCAAGGTGTGAAAGAGATCACCTTGTTGGGGCAAAACGTCAACGCCTGGCGCGCCAAGATGGTCGCCACGCCTGGTGCTGCGGCTGACACCGGCGAGGTGGCCGACTTTGCCACGCTGCTCGAATACGTGTCCGACATTCCTGGTATCGAACGCATCCGCTACGTCACCAGTCATCCCAACGAGTTCACCCCGGCGCTGATTGCCGCCTACGACAAGCTGCCCAAACTGGTCAGCCACCTGCACCTGCCGGTGCAACACGGCTCAGACCGCATTTTGATGGCCATGAAG
>MNXW01000056.1 GCA_001871515.1 Comamonadaceae bacterium CG2_30_57_122 | reverse complement strand
AAACAACGCCCACAGCCGACAAGAATGGCGTGTCGTAGGGCCGACTTCAGTCGGCCATGGCGGGTTGAAACCCTGCCCTACGCAGGGCACGCGTGTTTCATGCTTTGGGGTGTCCTTGTTGAACATGGACGTTAGGGCAAGAAGTGCCGCCTAATGGATTATTTGGGATAAACCTAGATGATCAGTACCAACACCGGCGTAGCCCGAAAAAGTTCCACGTACCATTTCAGCTGCAGGCGAATGAGCCGGGTTTTGGCCAGCCCGCCAATGCCCGACACCTGCCCCACCGACAAACCAAACGCATTACACAGCAGGCTACAGCCCACCGTGACCTTGAGCCCGCTGGCAAAGAGCTGACGGTATTGCCATTGGCAGCCAAAATTCCGCGCGTACCCGCCAACTCCTTGCTTCAGTGCGGTTGCAATGCTGCGTCAAGATGAAGCATCAAAAGCTGATGATGGCAGGCATTTCTTCGCGCTTGATGTTCATCAGCTTGTCCAGGTTGCTCTGCAAAATCGTGTTGATGGCGTCGGTTTTCGCAGGTCGGCAATCCAGGCGTCAGCATAGCTTTTGCAACGCGGGTCAGCCTCCATGTGCAAGCCTGCGTTGGTGCCCGTGCCCTTGATCAGCGCGGGCACCTCCACGTGGCCAATGCCAGGGTTCTTTTTGACAATACCCGTCATGTCTTTGCTCCTGTAAATTGACAAGTGGCTTGCCGGTTACAAAACAGCCTCGGGAGCAGATTCGGATTCATCATAGGCCGCCAGCGCCGCCAGCGACACCGGGCGTAACGGCCAGCGCAGTACGTTGCCGTTAATCGCCGCCGGGTCAAAGTCGATGCCGCGTTCGTGCGCCAGTGCGCTCACCGTGTGGGCGCAAAACCGGCCCTGGCACGCGCCCATGCCAAAGCGCCCGACCAGGCGTAGTTCGTGTGCCGAGCCCGCCACTTGCAGCTGATCAAAGGCGCTGCGGCGCAAGCCTTCACAACGACACACCACGGTGTTGGCCGTGGGCGTGACCGGCGCGGTCTGAAACAACCGTGCCAACGCAGTTTGCGTGCGTTGCGCTGCGGTAATGGCTCGGTCGAGTGGGTCGCTGTCGCAGCGCTGACCCAAAGCGCGCACCACTTGTTGCGCCGCACGTCGGCCATCGTCAATGGCGGCGCTGGCTCCCAGTACCTCGCGGCAATCTCCCGCGTGAACGATGCAGTTGTCAGTCCGTTGCACGGCTCCAGGCAGGCCGGTGGTATTGGGTAGCAAGCCATCATGCAGCGCCAGGTGCTTCACGGTGTATTGGCGCGTCAGGCCACTGCTGTGACGCGCGTTGATCCGCAAACCGTCGGCCACCGTTTGCACCGATTGCACTTGCCAGCCGGTCAGGTAAGGAACCCGCGCACGCCACAGTTCACGGGCATATAGCATGGCTTCTTGCACATGGGGCCAGCTGCGCAGCGCATTGAACACCGCGCGGCCTTGCCACCAGACCGCTGCCAGCGGCTGGGCATGCTCGAGCACCGCCAATGGCGGGTTACCTGCTGCGGCCAGCTGTGCAGCCAACGCCAGCAGCAAGGGGCCGCTACCCGCCAGCAATATCTTGCCCTGCGGCGTTTGCCCAGTTTCCTTGAACTGCACCTGCATGCCACCGGCAGTCACCACACCGGGCAGTTCCCAGCCTTCACGCGGGAGTACGCGCTCGACCGTGCCCACCGCCACAATCACGGCCTTGGGTCGCACGCTCTGCACCCGACCCAGGCTCCGGTTGTCGATCAGAAAGCGGCCATCGCGATCCACACCGATGAACACCGACGAAAAAAGTGGGCTCACCCTTGCTTGTGCTTGTGTATAGGCTTGCATCAGCGCGTCACGACGGCGGCGATGGTGTTCGGGCATCAGCAACACATGGCTGCCGTCACCCACATGGCGACGATAAATCGCGCCACCCACCTGGTCGCGCTGTTCCACCAGCAGACTGGTCAGACCCCAACTTGCCAATTCGGCTACGGCGGCCAGCCCAGCCGGCCCGGCACCGATGACCAGCACATCGGCGCGTGTCATGAACTCACCCCGGCTTCGACCCTTCGCGGCTGCAGCGCCGGACTGAGTCGCATACCCTCTTGCGCCAACGTCAGGCAGGCCTCGACCGGGCTGGCATCGTTGACCGACACCAGACACGCCTGGCAGGTGCCGATGCCGCAAAAATAGCGCCCGTGCAGGCCACCGACCGCAGCGCCCAGATCGGACAGCCCGGCACGCTGCAATGCCGCCGCAATGGTTTCACCAGCGCGAAACGGCACGGGCTGTGAACACCAGTAAAAATGCAGCGCAGCAGTTTCAGACATGGATTGATTTGGGCAAATATGTCAACAACGATAACAGATCACTCTGGCTCCATGTTGCGGATTTACCCGTGCAAAAACCATCAGGTAACTCAGTTGGCCTGGCGCACTGACACAGCACCAAAGCGCCCAGGGTTAAGCGCAGACACATCAAAGCGCGGAGTTTGATCCAGCACCATGTCGGCCACAGCAGAGCCGATCACCGGTGCCAGGCAAATGCCATCGCCCTCCATACCCGTGGCGATAAACAGACCCGGCAAGGTCGGGTGGCGGCCGACAATGGGCAAGCCATCCTGGGTACCAATGCGAATGCCGGCAAAGGTACGGATCACCCGTTGGCGCGCCAGCGCCGGGTACACCGCCATTGCCTCGCGCAACAGGGTGGAGACGGTCTGCACATCAGTCTGTCGGTCGGCAAAACCAGTTTCCCGGCTGCTGCCAATCAAAAACTGGCCTGTGGCGAGCGGATCAATGACCAGACTGGTGCTACTTTGTCCCAGAACCATGCGCCGTTTGGCGGCCAGATAGCCGGCCGACAACAACGGCCCACGCAGCGCAGCGCCAGTCAATGAAGCGCGGTCGGTGACGACCAACTGTCCTTTGCGTGGTATCAAAATAGCTTGAAAGCCTGACAATGAGCCACTGCCGAGTCCTGCGGCGACAACGACGCGATCGGCCACCAGGGTTCCGCTGGATGTGACCACACCGACCACCTTGTCGTCCGACAGTGCTAGCCGCAATACGGGTGTGTTGCGCAACACTTGAGCGCCGCTGGCCTGCAGCAGTCGGTCGACCACCTGGTAACCCAGCGCATGCCCGTCATCGGGCACTTTCATGCCGGCCAGCACATGGCGCCCCAGGCCGGGCACGCGTTGCATCAGCTCGGCGTGCGTGAGCGGCAGAATGCGTTCACCCAGCTCCATCAAGTCCGACCCCTGGTGCGCAATCACCGCCACTTCTTCGTCAGTGCGGGCAAACAGGTAGGTGGGGCGCGGGTGGTAGATGTCGCGCATGATGCCCTGGTCGACCCACTGCCCATAGAGCGTGCGCGCCTCGCAGGCCAGCGCCATCATCGGCCCCGGGCGCTTGCTGGCCACCGAGATCGCCCCATCTGATGCCCCCGAAGCGCCCGCTGCAGGTGCCTGGGCCTCCAACAAGGTCACCCGGACACCGACACGGGTTAAATAATACGCAATGGCTGCGCCCACAATGCCCGCACCCACGATGATCACGTGAGTTGTTGTGTACGCAGGAGAGACAGGTGGCGTGTGCAAGGTTCAAAAAAACAAGGTGATCTCAACAACAAACGACCTGAGACGTGATCTTTTGGAGACTGTCACGATGTTGTGACTACAACTGAGCCAGCGGGAGCTGGCCAGCGGTTTCGTCGGCCTGTATCAAGGCAATCAGTTCGCCCAGGTCGTGGTCTAGCCGCTGCAACGTGTTGGGACTCAGTTGTGCCAAAGCGACAGGAAGAACCCCCTCAAATGGCCCAGGTACCGTTTGGAGCAAGTTCAGCGCCTTGGGCAATATCTGCAGGTGCACATGGCGTTTGTCGATGGCGTCTTTTTCTACCCCGATCAGTTCTTTTTGCAACAAGGCCTTAACCAGGTTGCTGGCGGTGGACTGGTGCACGTCCATGCACCTGGCCAGTTCTCCCATGCCAATGCCGGGTTGCTCGTGAATCACGCTCAGCGCCCACACCTGCGCGCCGCCTAAGCCGACTTTTTTTTCAACCTGCTGAAAATGGCTGCGAATAGCGTTGAACACCACCCGAAAACGGCGTAACACCTGAGTGGATGAGCTCGACGATGCGTTGTTTTGGCGTGGCATAAAGGACGGTGAAATGGATGCCATAGGCAGCATCATAGAGCCAACCGTACCTATAAAGGGATTGACACGTCGCTGAGTAGTTCATGGCGCACCATGCGCATCATCAAGTCGTCAAAGGTGTAAAACCCGTGTTCGCATTTTGCCAACTCAGTCAGCACAAAGGCCACGCCGGTGCCAAAAGCGCGCCGTTCGATCGAGTTGTGAATCAAACGCACGGTCTGGTACGGAAAGCCAAAAATCACTTCATGGTGACCCACAATGCCGCCCAGTCGCAGGGAGGTAATGCGGTTTTCATCCACATCGATACTTTGTGCAATTTTTCTCGCAGTGCCCGAAATTTCTGGTTTTTCCCGAAAGTGCTGTTCAACAATTTCAACATCGGCAAAGGGCGCGATGGTGCGCAACAGCCGCGCGGCCAGAATCAAAAAATTGATACCGACCGTCATGTTGGGCGAACACATCACACGTGCCTGTGTGCCAAGGGAGCGTGCATAAACCATGTCTTCTTCGCTGTAGGCAGAAATGGCGCTCACCAGCATCAAATCGCGCTGGCGCACCTGTTCGCCATACAAGTGCAAACTCTCCGGTTTGGAAAAGTCCACCAAGGCCTCAACTGGGTGGGCATCAAGCCAATGCGCCCAACCGGCAGGACTGTCCAGGGCGACCGATGGCAGACTGACTTGAGGCGTGATAGCAATGCTTGTCCCTGCCTGATGGCGTGCAATCCAGCACAATTCATAGCGTGGATCGTCCAGCAGCACTTGGGCCACCGCTTGCCCGGCCTTGCCAAAACCTACCAACCCAATTTTGATCATGATGTCCTTTTTTGTAATGACCGTGGTGCTTGACCAACATGTGCACATCACGTAAAGGTATTATTCCTTAAATACATTTGCAGAAATACAGTTTGCACACACAATCTACTTTGACATCGCCTTTCAACACTTTCTGTTGAAGCGTGCTCAAAGATACATGAATTCCAACATCAACAGCGATGAAATTCTGCATGCTATCCACGACCAGGTGGTGGACTGGCGCGCTTGGACTGGTCGTGCGTTGGTGCTGGCTTTTGCGGCGGCAGCGGGTCTGACCGTAGTGGCCTTCACCTGGATGACCGAGCGTGCCTTTGAGCTGTTTGAGCAAATGCAACAAGGCTATTGGTGGAGCCCATTGCTCTGGACACCCCTGTGCACCGCCGCCATTGTGTGGGTCATGCGCCGTTATGCCATGGGCAGCGCTGGCTCCGGCATACCGCAAGTGATGGCCGCGCTGGATGCCAGTGTGAGCCCGGCCAACCGCAGTCTGTTTGTGTCGCTGAAACTCACGCTGGCCAAAATGGCGTTGGCCACCTGGGGGCTGCTGGCGGGCTTGTCGCTCGGGCGCGAGGGGCCATCGGTGCAGATCGCCGCAGGCGTTATGCACCATGCGCGGCGTTGGTTGCCCGATAAGTCCCAGGTCTCTGAGCATGGCCTGATGATGGCCGGCGGAGCCGCTGGTATTGCAGCGGCCTTCAACACGCCGCTGGGTGGCGTGATGTTTGCCATTGAAGAACTGTCGCGCAAACCCGAACAACGTTCCAGCGGCCTGCTGCTGGCGGCCATTGTGTTGAGCGGTTTGATGGCGGTGTCGATCTATGGCAATTCAACTTATTTTGGTGTGATTCGGGTTGAGAACCTGGGTCTGGCGCTGCTGCTGCCGGGTTTGCTGGTGGCGCTGCTCAGTGGTTTGGCGGGCGGCTTGTTTGCACGCGTGTTGCTGGTATCGATCCGGGGCCAGTCTGGCGACCGCTTTAGCCGCTGGCGTTTGCGTTCCCCGGTGGCGTTTGCAGCGGCCTGTGGTCTGGCGGTGGCGGTGATTGGGCTGGTCAGCCACGGCCACACCTTTGGCACCGGCTATGCCCATAGCCGCGCCATGCTGGAAGGCAATAATGACACCGAGCCGCTGTATGTGCTGTTGAAATTCATCGCCACCTGGATCACCGCCTGGGCTGGTGTGCCTGGTGGTATTTTTGCGCCGGCTTTGTCAATTGGCGGCGCATTGGGCAACGACATCGCCCAACTGCTCAGCTACCCCAATGCGCCCACGCTGATCGCGCTGGGCATGGCCGGGTTTCTAGCGGCGGTGACGCAAGCGCCACTCACCTCGTTCATCATCGTCATGGAAATGGTGGACGGCCATGGCCTGGTGCTGAGCCTGATGGCCACCGCCATGGTGGCCAGTGGGGTGTCACGCTTGCTCAGTGTGCCGCTGTACAGCGCGCTGGCACAGCTGCAATTGCAGCGCCTGCCCAAGGATTCGCCCGCTCAGCCTGGCGGCCAGGCATAAAAAAGGAGTCCCGAAGGACTCCGAACTCGCTTGCTGCTCTGATCGCTAAACAAGAACAACAACTTGCATTATATTTGATCAAATGCAATGCAAGTCCAAGGGATATCCCTTGCTTGGACAAGTTCTCATTTTTTTGCGCGCCTCAACGCAGCAGCAAGGTCGGCAGCTTGGCCGAACGCAACAGCTCAGAGGTTTTGCTGCCAAACAGCCAACCGCGCCAGGATGAATGGGCATAAGCGCCCATGATCAGCATGTCGATGCCTTGGTCTGTCACGGTTTGTGCAATCACGCGCTCGGTGTCGCCGGGCAGCAAATGCGGCACCACATCAAACCCGGCGCCGGCCAGCATGCCTTGCGCCCAGTCCAGTTGTTTGGTGGCCTCAGGGCTGGGTTGGCCCGACATCAGCAGATGCACCGGAAGTCCTTTGAACAGCGGGCTGCTGGCCACCATCTCGACCCCGCGACGGGTGACAATGCTGCCGTCAAAGGCAATCATGACGCGCTTGGGCTCGGTAAAACCTTCGGTCACCGTCAGGATGGGTTGGTGCAGGGCACGCACCACTTGTTCCACGTTGCGACCCAGGTCACGCTGCGTCACTTCAGCCGATTCGCCGCGTCGCCCCAACACAAACAGCCGCACGTCGTCTTCTTGCTCTACCAGCGTGTCTTGCAGACGGCCATGGCGTTGCCGGGTGTCGATGTGCATGATGCCGGCCGCTACGGCGCGTTCACGCAAACGGTGCAAAAACAGCCGGCCCCTTTCACGTTCAGCTTTGCTGCGTGATTCGTCTTCTCGGGACAACTCGGTCAGCAAGTTTTCTTGTGAATCAATGCCAATGGCGCCACTGTGGTCGCTGCCGCTACCCAGCTCCGGGTGTCGCTCAATGGTGTGCAGCAGTTCCAGCGGCGCGTCCATGCGTTTGGCGGCCCAGACGGCGTAATCGGTCACGTGGTCAGCAAAATGGGATTGGTCGACGCAGGCCAGTACTTTGTCTTGTTCAATCATGATCTTGGATTCCTCAGTTGACCGCTTGTTTTCTTGAATAAGGGCTCGTAAAGTAATAAGTTGGACATTTTGACGGCCAGATTTGGGATGCAGTGCTAGGCGCAAAACGCGCCGTTTAGCTCTGCTAAACAAGCGATTTGCAACGACGCAATGCGCCCAAAGATGGCTGGGCAAATGTACAAGTTATTGCTTTGCGAGCCCTAAGTGCATATGAATATTCATTATTTCAGTCTCAGTCAGGTTCACCTTTTGGGTGAGATCGCTACGCACCCGATGTAGCGAAAGTCCGACAGTCTGTCTAGGATGATATGTTTTATGTAGGTGTGGGCTCAGTGACCCATGAGCAGGTCTTCAGCGCCGTCTTTGTCATGCACGGCAAACTTGTCGACCATGGTGGCACTGGCAGCGTTCAGGCCAATCACTTCCACCTCGGTGCCCTCGCGGCGAAATTTCAGCACCACTTTGTCCAGTGCACTCACTGCGGTGATGTCCCAAAAGTGCGCTCGGCTCACGTCAATGCGCACTTTTTCGATCACCTCTTTGTAGTCAAACGCGTTGACAAAGCGCTCGGCCGAGGCAAAAAACACCTGCCCGGTGACCGCATAAGCACGCAGCCGGCCCTGGTCTTCGTTGCTGGAGCGCACACGCAAAATTTGCCCCACCTTGTGCGCAAAGAAGAAGCCCGAGAGCAGCACGCCCACCAGCACGCCTTTGGCCAGGTCATGCGTGGCTACCACCGTGACCACGGTGGCCATCATCACCAGGCTGGTGCTTTTAGGGTGCACGCGCAGGTTGCTGAGGGAAGTCCAGCTGAAGGTGCCAATCGACACCATGATCATCACAGCCACCAGTGCCGCCATCGGAATCCGCGCCACCCAGTTGCCGAGGAACACCACCATCAGCAGCAAAAACACCCCTGCCACCAAGGTCGATAAACGCCCACGACCGCCTGACTTGATGTTGATCACCGACTGCCCAATCATGGCGCAACCGGCCATGCCGCCCAGAAAACCAGCGGTGATGTTGGCCACGCCCTGACCAACGCATTCGCGGTTTTTGTTGCTGCTGGTGTCGGTCAAATCATCCACGATGGAGGCCGTCATCATCGATTCCAGCAAGCCCACGGTGGCCAGTGTGGCCGCCACCGGGAAGATGATTTTGAGTGTTTCTAGCGTCAACGGCACTTCAGGCCAGAAGAAAAACGGCAGGCTGTCGGGCAACTGACCCATGTCACCCACGGTGCGGATGTCCAGGCCCAACCACATCGACACAGCTGTCAGCACCACAATGGTCACCAAGGGTGAAGGTACGGCTTTGGTGATGTAGGGAAACAGGTAAATGATGCCCAGGCCGGCGGCCACCATGGCGTACACATGCCAACTGACGTGGGTGAGTTCGGGCAGCTGCGCCATGAAAATCAGAATTGCCAGCGCGTTGACAAATCCGGTGATCACCGAGCGCGACACAAAACGCATCAACTCACCCAAACGTAGCCAGCCTGCCACGATTTGCAACAGGCCGGTGAGCACCGTGGCGGCCAGCAGGTACTGCAGACCGTGGTCTTTCACCAGCGTCACCATCAGCAAGGCCATGGCTCCGGTGGCGGCGGAAATCATGCCCGGGCGGCCACCCACAAACGCGCTCACGGTGGCAATGCAAAACGCGGCGTACAAGCCAACCTTGGGGTCAACTCCGGCGATGATGGAAAACGCAATGGCTTCTGGAATCAAGGCCAGCGCCACCACCAGCCCGGCCAGCAGGTCGTTTTTGACGTTGGACAGCCAGTCTTGGCGACATGTTGAAAAATTCATGAACATACAACCACACCGGGTGAAACCGGGTGGCATCGATAAAAGATGGGGAAGCAATGTGCCGCAAACTGCGCGGTGGCAGCTTGCAACTCGGGCGCTGGCGAACAACCTCGACAGCGGGAACTCAGTCGTTGCTCAGGGCGGGTAGGCGCACCACAGCGCAATACCGACTCGACAAAACACAGTGGAAACGACTGAATAATTCCTGAATTTTAAGCGCCCAACTTTAACCAACGCTGTCGCGCCAGGTTAACGTGAAGCAACGACCACTGCCGCCAAGAATAGCGTGTTGTAGGGCTGACTTCAGTCGGCCATGGCGGGTTGAAACCCGCCCTACGCAGGCCACGCATGTTTCAAACTTTAACGTGAAACAACGACCACAGCCACCAAGAATAGCGTGTTGTAGGGCTGACTTCAGTCGGCCATGGCGGGTTGAAACCCGCCCTACGCAGGCCACGCATGTTCAAACTTTGGGGTGTCTTTGTTGAACATGGTCGTTAGGGCTCGCAAAGCAATAAGTTGGACATTTGCCCAGCCAACTTTGGGCGCACTGCGTCGTTGCAAATCGCTTGTGCAGCAGAGCTAAAAGGCGCGTTTTGTGCCTAGCACTGCATCCCAAATCTGGCCGTCAAAATGTCCAACTTATTACTTTACGAGCCCTTAGCGCCGTGCCAGCTGTGTCTGGTCCATCCAGCGGCGCAGGTCACGCCACATTTTGAGTATGTCGACGTTGGTCGGGGTGCGCAGCGCACTGGGCAGTTCCACGGTGACCACCGGCATGGCGTTTTGCACGCCGCCGTAATTGCCCAGTGAGCCCGGAAACACCCCCACCTGATCCAGGTACAGGCGGCCGAGCTTGGTTGGCGGCAGCACTGGGCCGTCAAAGTCCAGCACACCGTAGGGCGCGTGGATACTGACGATCACGTCGGGCTTGAAACTGGCCATCTGGTCAAATAAAAACTTCGACTCAGGCTCGCTCAGCGGCGCTTTGCCGGGCCAGCGGCGTGGGTCTTTGCGGGTCAACTTTTCCCAGTAATGTTTGGTTTCACGCTGCCAGTTGGGGGTGGGAAAGTTGCGGTTCAAATCGACGCCATTGGCGTTCATGCGCCGCGCCGGTCGGCGCATCAGCCCATCGGGGTTCAGCACCGGAATGAAACGCCAGTCGGTGGCATCCGGGCTGGTTTGAGCCAGCGCCAGCCAGTGCAGCGCCACCGATGCCGAAGAAAACTCGTCGCCATGCATGGCGGCCACCACCAGCACGCGCAGCTTGGGCGCATCGACCGTGATGTCGCGCATCAGCAAGGCGCGCCCCTGTACGCTGTGCGCACCGCTGGCGGTCAGTTGGGCGCTGGCGCACAAGGTGGCTGACACGTTTGGGAGTTTCTTATAAAAATCACCGCAAGCCCATGCGTTAAAAGCGCATGCAGCTATGATAAATGTAGCAAATACAGATTTTGATTTGAGGGTCGGCAGCATGCCCTGATTTTAGAGGGGGGCTGCACTGCGCATTCCACGTGCGCCCTGCAATGGCCTCGTCAGTGCTGGTGGGGGTGATATCGGGTAAATTGCGGCGTATGCTTTTGCCCCAGTCCAGCGTGCGCGCGCGCACGCCTCAATTTTCCAGCCCCGAATTTCGCACCGCTTTAGGCATGTTTGCCACCGGTGTGACCATCGTCACCGCCCGCACCCTTGACGGGCATTTGGTAGGGTTGACGGCCAGCTCGTTCAACTCGGTGTCCCTGCAGCCGCCGCTGGTGCTGTGGAGCCTGTCGCAGGCAGCCAGCTCAATGGAAGCGTTTCGCAAGGGCAGCCACTACGCCATCAACATCCTGGGCGCTGACCAGCAGGCGCTGGCACAGCGTTTTGCCACCCGCGGCGTAGATCGTTTTGCCGATGTGGATTTTGTTGAAGGTGCGTGCGGTGCGCCGCTGCTGGCCGGTGCCGTGGCTACCTTTGAATGCTTTAACCGCAGCCGCTATGTGGAAGGTGACCACGTGATTTTTGTCGGTGAAGTGGAGCACTGCGCGCACCGCGTGGGCGCTTCGCCGCTGCTCTACCACGGCGGCAAGTTTTATACCGAACACCCTCTTTAGCTATTAATATAATAGCTACTAAGCCTTTATTTTAAAGGGCTACAGGCTAATTTATTATATAATTTTTTGCAGGAGTCCATCGTGTCATCACTGAAACTCTCCGAACTCATTGGCGCGCTGAGCCATGCGCTTGACATCACCGAAGGACAGCCCGAGGGTCACTGCGTGCGCTGTTGCTGGATTGGCATGCACATTGGCCAGCGCGTCGGCCTGGACAGCGATGACTTATGGACGCTGTACTACACCTTGCTGCTCAAAGACCTGGGCTGCTCCAGTAACGCCGCGCGCATCTGCCAGCTGTATGTGGAAGACGACCTGGCGTTCAAGCGTGATTTCAAATGGGTCGATGGCAGCCTGCCGCAGGTGCTGCGCTTTGTGCTGCGCCACACCGGCCCGGCCGCCGGGTTGATGGAGCGGCTCAAGGCGCTGGGCGGCATCATGAAGCACGGCGATGAAGTAGCCCAGGAACTGATTCTGACGCGCTGCACGCGCGGTGCCGACATTGCGCGCCAGCTGCGTTTCCCGGAAAGTGTGGCCGAGGGTATTTACGCGCTGGATGAACACTGGAACGGCCAGGGCCGCCCTGATAACCTGGTGGGTGATGCCATTCCCATCAACGCCCGCATTGCCTTGCTGGCCCAGGTGGTGGACGTGCACCAGGTGGCCAGCGGCTCTGCCACGGCGCTGGCCGAGGTGCGGGCTCGCAGCGGCAGCTGGTTTGACCCCGAGCTGGTGGATGCCTTGGTGGCCGTTGGCAGTGACGCGGCATTTTGGGCCATGCTTGGTTCCGCTCAACTGGAGCCGGCGGTGTACGCCATGGAGCCTGGTGGCCATGAAGTGGTGGTGGACGAAGACTACCTGGACGACATCACCGAAGCCTTTGGTCAGGTGGTCGATGCCAAAAGCCCGTTCACCGCCGGGCACAGCGCCCGCGTCGGGCTGTACACCGCGCTGCTGGGTGAATCCATGAACGTGCCTGAAGCGCGCCGGCGCTGGCTCAAGCGCGGCGCGTTGTTGCACGACGTAGGCAAACTGGGGGTGAGCAACCGCATTCTGGACAAGCCGGGCAAGCTCGATGATGCCGAATGGAAGGCTATCCAGAGCCACGCCAGCTACACCGAAGCCATTCTGAGCCGGGTACGCATTTTTGACGAGCTGGCCCGTGTGTCGGCAGCGCACCACGAGCGTCTGGACGGCAAGGGCTACCCCAAGGGTCTGGCTGGGGATGCCATTGCGCTCGAAACCCGCATCATCACCACGGCTGATATTTTTGATGCCATCACCGCCGAGCGGCCTTACCGGGGCGCGGTGCCGGTGGACAAAACGCTGGTCATCATGGGCGAGACCGTGGGCAGCGCCATTGATGCCGATTGCTTTGCCCATTTGAAGCGGGTCATTGCGCAAAGTCCGGAGTTGTTTCCGCATTGAAGGCCGTAAACTTTGCACTTGATTCCCCCCCCGAGCACGCCATGACCCACCTTGCCCCCCAACATATTCTGATTGCCTACTCCACCACCGACGGCCACACGCCGCGCATCTGCGCCCGCTTGCAACAAGTGATGCTGAGCCTGGGGCATGAAGTGACGGTGCTGCCGCTGGCACAGGCCAACGCGCATGATTTGGGCGCTTACCAGCGACTGGTGATTGGAGCCAGCATCCGCTACGGCCACCACCAGCCCGAGGTGGCGCAATTCATTGCCAAACACCAAGCGCTGCTTGAAAGCCGCCCCAGTGCGTTTTTTACCGTCAACATCGTGGCTCGCAAGCCGCAAAAAAACACGCCAGCAACCAACCCGTATCTCATCAAGTTTTTGCGCACCATCACCTGGAAACCGGCGTTGACCGGGGTGTTTGCTGGCAAGCTCGATTACCCCAAATACGGGGCTCTAGACCGGTTGATGATTCGCTTCATCATGCTCATCACCGATGGGCCGACCGACCCCAAGACGGTGGTTGAATTTACCAATTGGGACACGGTGGATGCGTTTGCGCGCGAGGTGTGCGCCTTGCCGCGTTGAACTTGGGCTGCGCCAAGTCAGCGCCTTGTAGTGCGTTTCATCAAAAGGGTTACAAAATGAAATCGATGGATTTTTCAGTCAAGCTAGGCGAGAGGAGGCGCAATAGCCGTAGCTATTGCAACGACGAGCAACGACGCGTGGCTGGAAAAGACGCGATTGCATGTAGGCGTTTTGGTGAAACGGACTACTAGGTATGGTGGAGACAGGCGGGATCGAACCGCCGACCTATTGATTGCGAACCAATCGCTCTCCCATCTGAGCTATGTCCCCATCGCGGCGGGATTTTAGGACGCAAAAGCGTGGATGGACATGGCAAAAGGCAAAATTCATACCGGCAACCGATTGGTCGATAATCAAACTTTGCGGTTGCGCCACACACCATTTGTATGAAAGACCATTACGCTGCCCTGAACCTGCGCAGTTCGGCAACCCTGGCAGACATCAAAAAAGCCTTTCGCCAGGCCGCCTCCACGCACCACCCGGACCGAAACCCCGCTCCAGAAGCAGCCGCACGCTTTCGGGCGGCGCAAGCGGCCTACGAGGTGCTGTCTGACCCGGTCAAGCGCAAAGCTTTTGATGACAACCGCCAACGCAATTTGCTCGACGACCCATTGCACACGGCGCACGAGATTTGGCAGACCTACGTCAGCCGCATCGTTTAACGCGCCCTGACATCCGTACACCACCAGGAACACAACATGAGCTTGTCTGCATTTTTTCGCAATTTGCGCACGTCGTACCAGGCCGAAATTGACGACCTGAGTTTTGATTCTGAGGGCCGCAACGTGCTCAAGCAGCGCTTGATGGAAAAGCGCAGCCAAGTGGCGTTTTTGCGCCAGATGATGGAGCTCAGCCCCGAAATGGTGGCGGTGGTGTTTCATGGTGGCTTCCACTTTGAGCAGCCTGCGGTGCTGGAGCACCTGCTGACGCTGGACTCGGACGAGTTTCCTGACTGGGCTAGTTTGGCCCAGGCCGTTCAATTGACCCCCTGGGCGCAGGAACTGGCCAATGGGTTTTTGCAGGAGCCACAAGGCGACTGGTTCATGACCGTGACGGTTGCGCTTGAATACATGCACCAGCGGCCGTCGCCGCACCAGCACGAGGCGCAAGACCATGACCAAGAGCATGATCACGACGCAGGCCGCGAGCAGACCTATCGCCGCGAACTTGACCACGGCCACGACTTTGACCGCGACGATGAACACCACCAGGAACGTGACCACGAAAAGGACAGTGCCCAGTGGCTGGAAGACCAGGGTTTTGACCGCAAAGAATAATTCCATTGCCAAACCATCCGTGTCGTCGTTGCTCCGCCTTGCCGTGCTACTGCACTGTCGGCGGCATCGCGCCTAGACACAAATGATTTAGAAATGGAAATACAAGGAACACCATGCACCATTTGGCTTTGATTGAACAAACCCGCGCCCTGATCGCTGCGGGTGACATTGTGGGCGCAGAGCATGCGCTGGTGGAACTGGCCGACCGCGAGGGCGACGGCGCGCTGATGCTGGTGCTAGAGCAGTTGCCGCCTAAGGACGTGCTGGCGGTGATCCGTGAATACGACAGCTCGCGCGAGACCATCCTGAACCTGATGATCAAGCCCGAGCAATTTGCCCGTGCGGTGGTGATCGAAAAACAATACCGCGACCTGACCCGTGGGCATTTGCGCGGCATGATGAATTCGGTGATCTTTCGCCCCGGAGCCCGGCCGGTTGATTTTTTAACCGCCATCGGTGACCTGGAAGGCGGCAGTGAAGCGCTGGCAGATTATTTTGAAGAAAAGTGGAGCCGCATCGAAGCCTTTGCACGCACCGGCAACTTTGACACCGTGGAAGACGATGGTGAGATGCTGTCCGAGGACGAGTTGCGCGCCAATGCCTACGCCCGACCCAAGCTCGATGAAGACGAGGTAGCAGACGCCGACTGGATGCAACTGGCCTGGCTGTTGCGCTACGAGTGTCCCGACTTGTTCATTGAAATGCTACTGGTGCTGCGCGCCAAAGCCCGCGCCTTTGAACTCGGCCTAGATGAAGAAGAAGCCAATGAAGACGACGGCAAGGTCGAAACCGGTGACACCGACCGCGGCCAAGCCACGCCAGCGGCGATTGACCCGGACGAAGAGTCTGCCATTTGACGCGGCACAGCCAGATTGACCCGCATGACGCGCATTGATACTGATGCGGCACACGCCGTATCGCTGTTTGACGACCGCCCTTTCTTTGAAAAAGCGTTGGTGTATGGCCTGCAGCATGGCCTGATTGACACGGCCAAACGCGAATCCATGGCGCAAGAGGCTGCCAAAGGCATGGTGCAAATTGCCCGCTATTTTGGCAGTGAATATTTGCGCCCTGAGCTGGAGAAGGCGCGTGAACGCATCGTCAATCTGGTCAGCCTGCATTTGCAGCAAGCCAGCGCGGGCGACCTGCGGGTGGCGGCTGAACTGCTGCGTGACCACAGCCTGCTGTCGCGCTCCAAAGCAGGGTCGGACATGCTCAAGGCGCTGATCGTGATGCCGCAGAACACCCACTTTGGCATGAACGAGCGCGGCGGGTTTTCAGACCGGCACATCCCCCAACTGGCGCGCTGGTCACTGGCCAGCTTTGCCGACTACCAGGTGGAATTGGCGGCGCGTCAGCACGCGGTGCAGGCGGTGCAGACCGCGCTTTGGTTGGCCGACCAGTACGGCGTGGCGGCCGACGAATTGCAGGACGCGGAACCCGATGCCGAGGCGGTGATCCGCACCGCGCTGCTGCTGAGCCTGACCCGGCGCAAAGAGTTACCCGACTGGCTTGGCTTTGAAAAACTCATCACCGCGTTGCGGCTCAAACAGCCCGCGGCCGCGCTGTTGAAATGTCCCAAAGACTTGCCGCCCGACTTGCAGCCGGTGGTCGAGACGGTGCGCCTGTCGGTGGTCAACGACTGGCCCAAATTGCTCGACAAACGCATCAGCCCGCGCAAATTGTTTGACCAGACCCCCGCTTTCATGGGGCGTTACTTTTGGATTGAAGATGCATTGAGCGAAGTCAGCCAGCATGACCACCAGCGCTCCGCAGCCTGGGACAAGCTCACCCAGGGCCACAGTGATGATGGCACGGTGCTGACGCTGTGCCTGTGCGTGGCCGCAAGCAGCGCCCCCAAAACCCTGTTGTCAGAGGCCACCGCCAAGACCCTGGTGCGCAAAATTCGCAAGCAGGGTTTGACACCTGCGCTGGCTGTGGATTACCTGGCTCGGCACGCACCAGAGCAACATCAGGACGACTTTGTGGCGCTTTGGAATGACTTTGTGGCGGAGTCTCAGACCACTTTGTGCAGCGACCACGACCCCCAATTGCGCGATGCCCTGGCCTTGCTGCGGCGCGAATGCAATGTGAGTTAAAGCTGCGTCTGCGCTCAAGCGCCGCGCTTGGCAAACAGGTGCGAGAGTTCGCGGTCCATCATGTCGGCATCGCCGGTGTTGAGTTCCAGCAGGCGGCGCAGCCGGGTCAGGCTTTGCAGGTCGATGTCGGCGCAGGCCATGCCGATGTTGCCCTCTTCAAGGTGCACCACCTTGCCGTTCATTTCAATCGCTTCATCGCCATCGTTCAGGGGCAGCACCAGGCGGCAGCTGTCGTTCAAGGTGACCGTCACGCCCGGCTCGGCGCGCATCAGCGCCCCTTTAAGGGCAATGTCCAGCAACTCCACCTGCAGCGTTTGCCCGGGCAGTTGCAGCGTCACCTGCGCCATGAACGGCACGCGGGAAAAAAGACGGTGGCCTTGCGCCAAAGTGGTGGTCATGGAAAGTTCCTTGTTGCGTGTAGCGTGGTGGACAAATTACAGCTTGAATGATAAGCCCACGAAAGCACCAGATTGACAGGGTAGAATCCGCCACCTTGGAAGCGTGGCAGAGTGGTCGATTGCACCGGTCTTGAAAACCGGCAACGTTTTGCGACGTTCGTGAGTTCGAATCTCACCGCTTCCGCCAAAATATAGCCCTAAGTAATTTATTTTCTTAGGGTTTTTTATTGACTAAAAAAGCCACCCACGTTTTAAACCTCGCTTAAAAATAAACGAGGTGTCGGTGGTGATTGGCAGCGCCAGCTAAGTCGAGGTGTTGGTGGTCATTTGTGTGAGGGCGACAAAATCGACCATGCTGGTCTTTCGATGGTGTCGCTATGATTTGAATAGCAAACTGCCATTTGCTGAATAAATTGCGAGACACCATTCTTTTTGACGGTACTTTTGTACGGTACTTTTTGGAATATTTTCCACAAAAACAGGCATTTTTCATTGGAGAAACTGTTTTCAATGTGGTTCCTGTCTGATCGAGCGATCTTTTGATGGTCGTAGCGTGCTACCAATTTGAAAACTCTCCGCAGGGTTTTATTCTGCGCGTGAGAAACGCTGGGGTGTCCCACATCGCCTTGGTGGCGGCATACACCTTGACGCCGGCCAAGGTGGCCAGCTGCGCGCGCAGCATGGCCTCTTGTAAGTGTTTTGGTGAAACGGACTCCCGGCGCACGCCTGTCGGACTTCCGGCATCGAAGCGTTCTCGAAGAGCGGCGTAGCCAAATTCGGCCTCAGCGAGGACAGTTTTTTCCGGATTTGCAGCCTCATAGCCGTAGCTATAGGGCAAAAAGGTGGTGAAAAATGGACTGCTGCGGTCGAATTGCAGCCGATGTACCGAAAGTCCGACAGGCTGCTAGGATGAGGTGGCCAGCTTGTCAAAGCGGCAGTAACTCTTTATAGCTCCTTACTTCAAGTAAGGAAAATCATGTATTCCGCCACACTCACCAGCAAAGGCCAAATCACGATTCCCCTGGAAGTTCGTGCTGTCTTGGGGCTGCACGCGGGTGTCAAGCTCGACTTTGTGTTGGATCAGGACGGCTTCAAAGTGATGCCCCTGCGCCAATCGGTGCCGTCACGCAAAGGCCGTTTTGCCAGGCGGGTCGCCAAGCCAGTCACTTTGGCCATGATGGCTGAGGCGATTGCAGCCGAGTCAGTGGCACGGCACGCCGCACTGAAAAAAGAGCGACCATGATCGGCCTTGACACCAATGTGCTGGTGCGCAACCTGGCGCAAGACGATGCCAAACAGGCTGACATTGCCACGCGGTTGATCGAGCGCGAGTTGAGCGCAGCCCAGACTGGCTTCATTAGCCTGGTGGTGTTGGTGGAGGTACTTTGGGTGCTGCAGCGTCTTTATGCGGCAACCCAAAGTGAATGTTTGGCCACCGTAGAAGACCTGCTTGAATCCTCGCAGTTTGTGCTGGAGCAGCGCCACGTGGTGCAAGCTGCGACGCAGCGGTTGCGATCACAGCCGGGAGTCAAGGTGGGATTAAGCGATGTGCTGATTGTCGAAATTGGTAAGGCTCAAGGGTGTGAGCAAACTTTCAGCTTCGACAAAGTCGCAGTGCGTTCAGCCGGCATGACTTTGCTGACCTGATTTTTGGAATTCTCTTGATGACCGCTGAATCGCCACTTACCCCCCCCACGCCCCGCGCCTTGCTGCGCCAGCTGTTTGATGCCGCCGTGGCGGCTGCCCAACCGGCGCTGTGCCTGCCCGCCCATCTGCCACCGCCACCCAAAGGCCGCACCATCATCATCGGCGCGGGCAAAGCCAGTGCCGCCATGGCGCGTGCGCTGGAAGACCATTGGGCTGGGCCGCTAGAGGGCTTGGTGGTCACGCGCTACGGCTACGACGTGCCGTGCCAGCGCATTGAGATCATGCAAGCCGCGCACCCGGTGCCTGATGCGGCGGGGCTGGCGGCCACGCAGCGCATTTTGCAAACGGTGCAGGGATTGACTGTCGACGACCTGGTGATCGCCCTGATCTCCGGCGGTGGATCTTCACTTTTGGTAGCACCTGGCGCAGGTCTGACGCTGGCTGACAAGCAAAATGTCAACAT
>MNXW01000145.1 GCA_001871515.1 Comamonadaceae bacterium CG2_30_57_122 | reverse complement strand
AAACTGCCAGCCGTGGTCGCTGGTGAACTGGCCTTCTGCATCAGGCACAAAAGTCACCTGGTGCACCGGCAGTTTGGCCGCCACCAGTTGACCCACCACGTCCATCAGGTTATGCAAGGGGTTGCCTTCAATGTTGAACTCACGCTCGGGCCAATCCTGGAGCAAGGTGGCCAGTTCGGGCACGTCGCTGGCGCGGATGTGGCGCTGATCTGGGCGCGGATGCACGGTAATGCCATTAGCCCCAGCCTGCAGGCACAGCGTGGCTGCACGGGTGACACTGGGAATGCCCAGGTGGCGCGTGTTGCGCACCAGGGCGACTTTGTTGAGGTTTACCGACAGGGCAGTGAGGGGGTGATGGTGCATGCCTGGTTGCATGTTTGGGTTGTGGCGGGTCATGCTGATCTGGTCTCCTGTCTTGCTTTCTTGCTGTCTTGCTGTCTTGCTGTCTTGTTTTCTTGAGCGCTGGCGTGGACGTGCCCGGGGTCAAAGGCTCTGCACATCCAGCATCATTTGCCGGGTGCGCAGGTTGGACACCCCGCAATGGTAATTGAGCAGCGTGCGCAATTGCGGTTTCAGGGCGCTGGCCACCTCGGCACAGGCGCGCAGCACGGCATAGAAGGGCACGCGCGCACCCAACACCTGCTGCAGCGCGCTCCACTGGGCACCGCTCAGGCTGCTGCGGTCGGTGTCATGGGTTTGGCGCAAGCCGCCTTCGGGCACCAGGCTGTAACGCTCGTCGGGGTGCAAGTCCAGCAGGGTCATGGTTTGGGCATCAAGCTGGGGCAACAAGCCGATTTCACGCAGCAACAGCAGCTCGAACGCACGCAAGGCGGCTTCCAGCACCTCGCCGTGCTCACTGGCAATGAGCTGCACCACACTGGCGTACATGTCAAACAACTGCGGATGCGGGTCTTCACGGGCCAGCAAGAGCAGCAGCAATTCATTGAGGTACAAGCCCGACATCAGCGCAGCCCCAGTGGGCATGACGTGGCCACCCTGCCACTCCGCCGCCTTGAGGGTTTTGATTTCGGCATCGCCGCCAAACGCCACATGCAGCGGCTGCAGCGGCAACAAAACCGGGCGAAAGCTGGAGCTGGGCCGCTTCACGCCTTTGGCTACCAGAGCGATGCGGCCATGGTGGCGGGTGAAGACCTCAAGAATCAGGCTGGTTTCGCTCCAGTCGTAGCGGTGCAGCACATAGGTCGGCTCAGCGGTGATGCGTTGGGTGGCCATGAGTTGGGTTTAGTTCTGAGCCCGATGTTGGTGGTTGCGCAGCGGTTGGATAAGAGTTGATAAGGTTGTGAAATTTAACGTGAAACAACGCCCACAGCCGACAAGAATGGCGTGTCGTAGGGTCGACTTCAGTCGGCCATGGCGGGTTGAAACCCGCCCTACGCAGGGCACGCATGTTTCATGCTTTGGGGTGTCCTTGTTGAACATGGACGTTAGTCTGGACTAGTTTGCTTTGCTTGTGCCATACAGTCTCAGTCACTGCCTCGTAAGAGATGCCATGGCCTTTAGGTCGCACAGCGGTAATGCTTTCCACAACCTAGCGACCAGCGCACACGTTCAGTTAAACCCAAATAATCCATTAGGCGGCACTTCTTGCCTGCATGATGCCTGGCGGCTTGATTTGCAGCCATTTTGCCAGCCTGTTCGTCGTCCATAGCTACGGCTATGAACGCCTCTCGGCCAGCCAAACTGCCTCGCAACTCACCTCGCCATGCATTCATGCCCTAATGGATTGTTTGGGTTAAACAACGAGTCTGATCGTCTCAGGAGACCGCGCCGCAATGCTTAAAAGCGTTTTCGCCGCCCCTGACGGGGCACGTCTACCCTGCTCCCAGTCCTGCAATGTTCGTACGGATACGCCCAGTAACGAGGCAAATTCCACCTGCGATACACCAACCTTCGCCCTGGCTTCAGCAGCAGGTGTCAAGGCAACAACCGAGGTGCGCGCCGCTTTGCCCGCTTTCATTTGTCGGACTGATTCAATCAGGTCATCCTGAAATTGCAACTGCTCTTTATCGATGGTCTTACCCATGTTCCACCTCGCGTTTAAGTTGAGCCAAAAAATCAGCTGGAAGGTTGTCAAACTTGGCCTTGGCATACACGATCAGCAACCAGATACGCGCCTCATCGTTGTTGAAGTAAATCACCCTTGCACCGCCACGTTTGCCCATGCCTTGCCGCGCCCAGCGAACTTTACGGCAGCCATTGGAACCCGGTATGACTTCACCGGCCAGGGGATTAGCTGCTATCCAATTGATGAATTCGGTTCGCTCGGATTCAGACCACAACTTGCGCGGCATATTTTTGGAAAACAAGCGTTTCAGAAACCGTACGCATAAGGCAAATTATACGGCAATGCCGTAGAAACTAACAAGCCTGCGAAATAGATGTGGTGAGTTGCAGCTTCCAGCACCATGCAGTCGTACACGGCAAGCAGAAGCATCAGGCGTAAAACGCTTCGACCTTGCCTTTGAGTTTGATCAACAACGGGTTGCCTTTGCGGTCACGGGTTTTGCCCGCAGGGATCTTGACCCAGCCTTCGCTGACGCAGTATTCCTCGACATTGGTGAGGGTTTTGCCGTTCAGGCGGATGCCAATGTCGTGCTCAAACGCCGCTGCCACATGGTGCGGGCTGCGCGGGTCAGAGGACAGGTGGTCGGGCAAGGTGGGCACAGCTTGGGTTGGCACGGCAGCGGGTTGGGTGGTTTCAGTCATGGCAGGCGCAGAGGTTGAAAATTGGGCTAGAGCGAAAATTTATGGCGAATTGAAAGCGCATTTGTGGACGTTTTCTGGCAGCGGTGCAGCGTGCTTCACTCGTAGCCAAAAGATCGCACGCGGGCCTCGTCGTCGGCCCAGCCAGAACGCACCTTGACCCACATCTCAATGAACACCTTGCAGTCGAGCAGTTTTTCAAGCTCCACGCGGGTTTCCATGCCAATGCGCTTGATGCGCTCGCCCTTGTCGCCAATCACCATGGCCTTGTGGCCGTCGCGCTCCACCACAATGGTGGCTGCAATGCGCAACAGGCGTTTCTGGCCCTTCTTTTGCGGGGGTTCTTCGTCAAACTTGTCGATCACCACGGTGGAGGTGTAGGGCAACTCGTCGCCCGTGAGGCGGAAGAGTTTTTCGCGCACCATCTCGGCGGCCATGAAGCGCTCGCTGCGGTCGGTGAGCTCATCGGCGGCGTACCACCAGGCTTGCTCGGGTAGGTACTTGGCACAGATGTCGAGCAGGCGCTCAATGTCTTTGGGGCTCTTGGCTGACATCGGCACAAACTCGGCAAAGGCGTGCTTGTCCTGCATGATCTGCAGCCAGGGTGCAATGTCGCCACGGCGGTGCACGTTGTCGAGTTTGTTGGCAATCAACAGCGTGGGAATATTCTTGGCCAAGAGCGCCAGCACCCGCGCATCGGCCGGGGTGAAGCTGCCGGCTTCGACCACAAACAAAATCAAGTCCACATCAGCCACCGCACCGACCACGGTTTTGTTCAGCGACTTGTTCAAGGCGTTGCCGTGGATGGTCTGGAAACCGGGCGTGTCGACAAACACAAACTGCGCCGCACCCACGGTGTGCATGCCGGTGATGCGGTGGCGCGTGGTTTGCGCCTTGCGTGAGGTGATGCTGATTTTTTGCCCCACCAGCGCATTGAGCAGCGTGGACTTGCCCACGTTGGGCTTGCCCACAATGGCGATCAGGCCGCAGCGCTGACCCGCCACCGGGGCCTCCACTGGTCCTGCGGGACGCATGTTGCGGTGCATGCCCGCAAGCAATTCTTCAAGGTTATTTTGAACTGTAGCCCCCGTATCTTCTGTGGAAGCAGCTATATTTTTTGTAGTGTTCATCAGTTCACCCTGGATTTAAGTGTTTGTAACATGGCGCTGGCTGCGGCTTGCTCGCCGGCCCGGCGCGAGCCCCCAATGCCGCGCTCGCACAGGTTGAGTTCAGTCACCTCGCATTCAACATCAAAGGTCTGCTTGTGCGCCGCGCCCAGCGTGGCCACCACCTTGTAGCCGGGCACTTTCATGCGCCGAGCTTGCAGCCACTCTTGCAGCTCGGTCTTGGGGTCTTTGCCAATGGCCTCCATGGCAGGGTTGATTTCGACCGCTTGGTACAGGCGCTGCACCAAGGTCTGCGCGGCGGCAAAACCGGCATCGAGGTAGACCGCGCCAATCACGGCTTCCATCACGTCGGCCAGAATGGACGGGCGCTTTTGCCCGCCCGAGCGCATCTCACCTTCACCCAGCAAAATCACCTCGGGCAAGCCCAAGCCCACCGACAACTTGTGCAGCGTGTCTTGCTTGACCAGGTTGGCGCGCACCCGGGACAGATCACCTTCGGGCAGATTTTGTAATTGCCGGTACAACATGTCTGCCACCACCACGCCCAGCACCGAGTCGCCCAAAAATTCGAGGCGCTCGTTGTGGTCGGCCGAGAAACTGCGGTGCGTCAGCGCACGCTTGAGCAAACTGATATCTGCAAACTGGTGCTGCAAGCGCGTCTGTAGCGTGTCCAGGTTGGACTTCAAACCACCCCCTGCATGTTCAACGTGACCTGCCGGTGTATTTGAGCGTCAGGTAACCTGGTCCAGCCAGATGGATCTCGCGCTGGTAGGCGAAGCTGACCACCACCTTGTCATTTTCCTTGGTGACTTCAATGTCTTTGCCAGTGATGGAGCTGATGTTGTCAATGCTGGCGGCTTTGTCAAAAATGCTGCGCACCTCGGCCACGGTATTGCCTTCTTTGGCCTTGTTGACCGCTTTGAGCACCGCCTGGTACTCGATGGCGGTGGGCACAATTTGCGCCACCACCACGCCGGTGGCTGCCAGTACACCACCGACAAACAGCAAGCCAATGAAGGACAGCCCGCGTTGCTTTTTTTTCAAGTAATGCGTCATGTTTTTCCCCTGTCAGTTGAAGGAACCGATTCGTTTAAGACTACCGAAATTCATCCAGACAAAAAAGGCTTTGCCGACAATGTTTTTGTCAGGCACAAAGCCCCAGTAGCGGGAGTCAAGCGAGTTGTCGCGGTTGTCACCCATCATGAAGTAGTGGCCTTGCGGCACCTTGCACACCAAGCCTTCAATACTGTAGCGGCAATTGGACTTGAACTCAAACTCATCGGCGCCCGGCACAAAGGCAGGGCGGCCATCGTCGTTGAGCAAACGGTGGGGCTTGTCGCCCAGGGTTTCTTCAAATTGCTTGAAGTAGCGCATGGTGTCTTCGTCAAAGAACTCGGGCACAGCCGTGGTGCTGATCGGCTGACCGTTGATGGTCAGGCGCTTGTTCAGGTAGGCCACTTCGTCACCAGGCACCCCCACCACACGCTTGATGTAGTCCAGGCTGGGCTTGGGCGGGTAACGAAACACCATCACGTCACCGCGCTGCGGCGGTGTGCCTTCGGTGATTTTGGTGTTGAGCACCGGCAGGCGCAGACCGTAGTGAAACTTGTTGACCAGAATCAGGTCACCCACCCACAGCGTCGGAATCATGGAGCCAGACGGAATTTTGAACGGCTCGAACAAGAATGAACGCAAGATGAACACACCAATGATCACCGGGAACAAGCCCGCCGTCCAGTCCAGCCACCAGGGTTGCGCCAGGATTTTTTGCTGTGCCGGCGCCACGTCACCGTCCACCTGGCTGATGCCCAGTTCACCCAGTTTTTCATTGCGCGCCAAAGCATTGGCTTGCAGTTCAGCGGCGGCTTTTTGGCGCTGTGGCAAGAAGTAAAAGCGCTCGGCTAACCAATACAGGCCGGTGACCACCGTGGCCAGAAACAACAGCAGGGCAAAGTTGCCTTCTACCAAGCCAAAGTACCAGGCTCCCACGTAGGCCGCAAAGGCTCCAAGAATTAAAGAGGTTAAAACCTGCATCACGCATCCACCTTCAGAATGGCCAGGAAAGCCTCCTGCGGCACTTCAACCGAACCAATTTGTTTCATGCGTTTTTTACCTTCTTTTTGCTTCTCTAAGAGCTTGCGCTTGCGTGAAATGTCGCCGCCATAACACTTGGCGATCACGTTTTTGCGCAGCGCTTTAATTGTCTCACGGGCAATCACGTTGGCCCCGATGGCGGCCTGGATGGCCACGTCGTACATCTGGCGTGAAATCACCTCGCGCATTTTGGCCACCACCGCACGGCCCCGGTAGACAGCCTGCGAGCGGTGCACGATGATCGACAGGGCATCGACCTTTTCACCGTTGAGCAAAATATCAACCTTGACCACATCGGCAGTGCGGTACTCCTTGAACTCATAGTCCATCGAGGCGTAGCCACGCGACACACTTTTAAGCTTGTCAAAGAAGTCCATCACAATTTCACCCAGCGGAATCTCATAGGTCAGCACCACCTGGCGGCCTTTGTAGGCCATGTTCATCTGCACGCCGCGCTTCTGGTTGGCCAAGGTCATCACCGGGCCCACGTATTCTTGCGGCATGTACAGGTGCACCGTCACGATGGGTTCACGAATTTCTTCCAGCCGACCCTGGTCGGGCATCTTGGAGGGGTTTTCCACCATCTTCACCACACCGTCGGCCTGCACCACCTGGTAGACCACGCTGGGCGCGGTGGTGATCAGGTCCTGGTCAAACTCGCGCTCCAGACGCTCTTGCACAATTTCCATGTGCAACAGTCCCAAAAAGCCGCACCTGAAACCAAAGCCCAGGGCTTGCGACACTTCAGGCTCGTAGTGCAGCGAGGCATCGTTGAGCTTGAGCTTTTCAAGGCTGTCACGCAGGCCTTCGTATTGGTTGGCTTCGGTGGGATACAGCCCGGCAAACACCTGGGGCTGAATTTCCTTGAAACCAGGCAAAGCCTCGGTGGCGGTGAACGCAGCGCCACCAGTACCGGGTTTGATCAAGGTGATGGTGTCGCCCACCTTGGCAGCCTGCAATTCGCGGATGCCGGCAATGATGTAACCGACCTCGCCGGTTTCCAACGCCTCGCGCGGCTGGTTGGCCGGTGTGAAGACACCCAAACTGTCGGCGTTGTAGGTGGTCTCGGTGGCCATCATCTTGATGCGCTCGCCTTTGGCCAGGCGACCATCGACCACGCGCACCAGCATCACCACACCCACATAGCTGTCAAACCAGCTGTCAATGATCATGGCACGCAGTGCACCCTTGGGGTTGCCACGCGGTGCCGGAATACGCGCCACCACGGCTTCCAGAATGTCGTCCACGCCCATGCCACTTTTGGCCGAGCAGGCAATGGCCTCGGATGCATCCAGACCAATCACGTCTTCAATTTCTTTTTTGGCGTTGTCCGGGTCGGCGTTGGGCAAGTCCATTTTGTTCAGCACCGGCACCACTTCCACACCCAGATCGAGCGCGGTGTAGCAGTTGGCCACGGTTTGTGCTTCCACGCCCTGGCTGGCATCGACCACCAGCAGCGCGCCTTCACAGGCAGAAAGCGAGCGGCTGACTTCGTACGAGAAGTCGACATGACCGGGGGTGTCGATCAGGTTCAGGTTGTAGACCTTGCCGTCTTTGGCTTTGTAATGCAACGCCGCCGTTTGCGCCTTGATGGTGATGCCGCGCTCTTTTTCGATGTCCATCGAGTCAAGCACCTGGGCTTCCATCTCACGCTCTTGCAAGCCGCCGCAACGCTGAATCAGGCGGTCGGCCAACGTGGACTTGCCGTGGTCAATGTGGGCAATGATGGAGAAATTTCTGATGTGATTCATCAAGGAACAAATGAGTGATGTAAAAAAATAGCAAACAGAAAAAAGGGCGCGGTCAAAAGAGACGCGCCCTGAACCAACTCGTTTGGCAACTGCGGAGAATGCTTAAGTATTGTAGGCAAATCAGCCTGATTTGACAGTCCGAAAATGCGTTTTACCTCTTGCAGTCAATACAACCTGTATTTTATACACAGGTTGTCAACAAATTTTAAAATGCTCAGCGATTGGGCCGAATAACCGTGTATTGAACCCATTCACCGCGTCGGAACAACATATTCAACGGCTTGGATTTGTCATACTTTGACAACAGTGTTTCCAGCTCGGCGACATTGTTCACAGGTTTGTTGGCAGCAGAAAGAATCACATCACCCTCGCGTAAACCAGCGGCAGCAGCCGCATCGGCCACGCCTTCAACCTGCACCCCACCTTTGAGCCCCAGTTCTTTTTTGGTTGCCTCGGTCAGGTCGCTCACCAACAAACCCAGTGCCTGGGCAGCTGTGGCTTCTTTGGTTTTTGCGGGTTTGTCTGCAGCCTTGGCGACCACCTTGTCAGCTTCAATTTCTGCAATCACCACACTCAGGTCTTGGGTCGTGCCACGACGGAACACCGTCAAGCTGCTCTTGGTACCTGGTTTGATGCCGCCCACCATGCGCGGCAGGTCGCTCGATTTGTCAACCACTTTGCCATCGAACTTGATGATGATGTCGCCTGCCTCCACACCCGCTTTGTCAGCGGGTGCGCCCTTTTCAACCCCACGCACCAACGCCCCACGCGGTTTGCCCAAGCCAATGGATTCAGCCACTTCTTTGGTCACCTGGTCAATTTGCACCCCAATGCGGCCACGCGTGACGCGGCCGGTGGCGCGCAACTGCTCGCTGACACGCACCGCTTCGTCCATCGGGATCGAGAATGAAATGCCCATGGAGCCGCCAGAACGCGAATAAATTTGGCTGTTGATGCCCACCACTTCACCGCGCATGTTGATCAGCGGGCCACCCGAGTTGCCCGGATTGATGGCCACGTCAGTCTGAATAAAGGGCAAATAATCACCGGTGTCGCGCTGTTTGGCACTGACGATGCCGGCCGTCACACTGTTTTCCAGACCAAACGGCGAGCCAATGGCCATCACCCATTCGCCTACTTTGAGTCGACTTACATCACCCACCTTGACTGCTGGCAGACCAGTGGCATCAATTTTGACCACTGCCACGTCGCTGCGTTTGTCTGCACCAATGATTTTGGCCTTGAATTCACGGTTGTCGGTGAGGGTGACCAGCACCTCATCAGCACCTTCGACCACATGTGCATTGGTCATGATCATGCCGTCTGCAGTCAGGATGAAGCCTGAGCCCACACCGCGTGGTTGCTCACCGTCTGGCTGCTGTCCATGCCCTGGCGGTGGTGTCTGACGTGGGCTATTGGGACTGTTGGGCACGTTTGGAATAGGTAAACCAAAACGGCGGAAAAAGTCCAGCATGTCGGGGTCTATCTGGCTGCCGTTGCCCTTGCGGGCACTGATTTTTTCCATAGTGCGGATGTTCACCACCGAGGGCCCCACCTGCTCCACCAGATCAGTGAAGTCTGGCAAAGCCCTCACCTGTGCGACGGCAGACGATACTGGCAACACCACGGTAGAGACCGTGGCCACCATCAGACCGCCGAAGACAGCGGCGACGCATTTTTTCCAATTGAATCGCATTATTTTTGGCCTTTCCAAAACAGAATAGAAAAAGTTTTTAACCAGTTCAGCACATCGAGACTTAGTTTTTTCTTTCAAGTCCGGCCGCAAACATTTCCAATGTCTGCACCGGCACCTCACCCACCACCGTGAGCCGCCACGCGCCTACCCGTCGGGTCAGCATTCGGGTTGCACCCACCGCAAAAGTTTCCTGCGGCAGGGTTCTGTGATGGCGTGCAGCGTCAAAGGTTTCAATGAACAGTGAAACCGATGCCAAACCGTCCGAAAAAACCCATTGCAATGGCCCTGCACGGGTCTCGGGCTGGGCTTGCAGGTGTTTGTAACAACTCATGGATCGAAAACCGGGCACAGTTTTCCTGAGCCGCCAGCCTTCGTGTTCAGCCGAAGTAGGCATTAACTCAGGTGTTTTCACTGTGTATCCTTCAGTGTCGTCCATCATGGCGCTGAGCTTGCCCCAACTCAGCGGTTTAGCCAACTGCAGTTCAGAAAACGCCGCTTGTTCCAACACCCCGTTGAACGTGTCCAAGGTTTGCAATTTGACCACCAGCCCGGTGCTCTGGGTTGTCCATATCCGGTAACCAAAGCGCAACGAGTCGCGCGCTTTGAGCTCCACCACGTCGGTTACAAACCCGGCCACGCGATCATGCCCGACCGGCTGCAATTGGTAAAACCGGGCGATGGATGAATCCGCCTGACTCAAGAGGCTCGGAAAAAGTCCCAGCGACGCACGCTTTTCGGTAATTGCCAAACGGCTTTGCGGCAAATAGGTCACCACCTGGTCGTTGCGCCGATAGGTGCTGCGCGGAACACCCGACAAAGCCTCCACCCGCTCTATTTGCTGCTCTCCTTCGCGCACGTGCCAGATTTTGGCTGACGACATGGCATGGCTCGTGGTCACCACAAAAGTCCCCACATAGGCACTTTGGTGTGCCGACGCATGCAGGCGCATCAACCATTGCTCGACACTCGGGGCGTTGTACGCCACAGCAGGCTTGACAGCCACGGTGCGACCGTCATCACGTGTCTGCGCCTGCACCGATCCCAGCAGTGCCAAGGCGGTAAGCAAAACAGGCAGAAGTTTCAACGCCCACCCTCTTCAAAGGTGGCATTGCGCAAAAAACCAGAGGGCATTTGCAGTGCAGAAGTGCCGCCCCATTGCCGATGTGCGGCCAGCAAGGCATCGAGCTGTGGGTCGCGAATCATCACCTGCGGCTCGGCTGTCATGGCCAACGCAGAAGTACCGTCATGGCGCACCAGTAGCGACCCTGCGACCGACGGCTCCACCCCAGCGAGTTGCGCCGCTGGCAGCGTTTGCGTAGCAGCGGGGAGGCTTTGCTGCGCCAGCCTTGCCCCCATGGCAGCATCTGAAGTGCGGGTCGAATTCAAGCCCTGCCAGCTCAACACACCGACCATCGCCACCGAGGCCAAACCCGCCACCAACCGCCATGAGCTGTTATTGGCACTTTCAGGTACATGATGTTTTGTGGCTAAAGTCCCTATTTTTAATTGGTTTACAGCTACATTTTCAATAGCGTCATGAGCCATTTGTTGACGCAGACGAAGCAAAAATTCTGAATCATGGGGGCGCAACGATGCCTGACCAGTGCGCATCACATCCCCCAGCATGTGGTAGGTGTCCCATTGGGCACGCGCTTGAGGGCTGGACTCCAGCGCCACCAGAGTTTGGGCAAATTCATCACCCGACAACTGCCCGTCTACCAGCGCCGAAACGCGCTGCGCGGTTTGAATTGATAGATCAGTCATGATTCACCTTCATTTCTCAGATCGTCTTCGTGTCGTGCATGTAGCCAAGCCTTAGGGATGCAGAAATTACAAATATCCCTTTTCCGGCGGCACTGACGGGCGCATTGCGTCGTTTCAATCCACTTGTTTAGCAGAGCTAAACGGCGCGTTTTGCGCCTAGCACTGCATCCCGTCAGCACTCGCCATAAACGGTACATTTGCAATTTCCACATCCCTTACCAACGCTTGCCAGTTTGTTTTTCCAGCATCGGTT
>MNXW01000039.1 GCA_001871515.1 Comamonadaceae bacterium CG2_30_57_122 | reverse complement strand
TACCAGCTGGTGCAGTCCCCGGATTTCCCCCACCCCCGCCACAGGACACTAGCGCCAAGGACAGGCCTAACGCGGCCACGTATTTGATGTATTTCATTTGCATGCTTTTTACTCGTATTTGATTTTTAAACTTAACGGGCTGCCTTGTCAGCGATCACCTTGGGTGTGATGAACACCAGCATTTCTTGCTTATTGGATGTCTTGTTGCGCGTCTTGAATAAATTACCAACGCCTGGCAAGTCGCCCAAGAAGGGCACTTTGGTCTCGCTGTTAATCTCTGTCATCTCAAAAATGCCACCGATAACAACAGTACCACCATTCTCGACCAATACTTGGGTCTGGATATGCTTGGTGTTAATGGCAAAACCTGCAGCAGTGGACTGTCCAACGGTGTCTTTGGTAATGTCCAAAGTCAAAATAATATTGCCTTCTGGGGTGATTTGAGGAGTCACTTCAAGTTTCAAATTGGCTTTTCTGAAGGCAATCGAAGTTGCACCACTGCTGGTAGCGACCTGAAAGGGCAATTCAGTCCCTTGTTCAATCAGAGCCTTGATCTGGTCAGCGGTAACCACCCGGGGACTGGAAACCACCTTGCCTTTACCATCAGCTTCGAGTGCCGACAGCTCCAAATTCAGGAAACGATTTGCGGATGAACTGAAAATCGACAGTGCAAAAGTAGCGGGTGAAAAACCGCCCTGGCCAATTGCAGGCAGGTTGACAAATGCACTGCTTAGATCAACGACCCCACCTGCTCCGCTGCTGGCAACAGCGTTACCAAAATTGGTACCAAAAGCTGCTCTGTTGCCACTACCCAAGGCATAGCCGCCATCGCCACCTTGTTGCGCACGCAAATCAGTTCCGCCCAATTTGACACCAAGGGATTTGCCAAAAGTGTCAGATGCCTCGACTATGCGTGCTTCAATCAACACTTGCCGTGCAGGTATGTCAAGCTTGGCAATCAGTTGCTGGACTTGTTCAAGTTTGCTGGGAATGTCGGTGACGAAAAGTTGATTGGTTCGCGCCTCCGAGATCACACTACCACGCGGGCTAAGCAGTCGAGCCCCTGTAGATGAACCAGAACCACCCCCAACGGAATTGAGTTGTGCTGCCACTTCCGTTGCTTTGGTGTAGTTCAACTGAAACGGCTGGGTGCGCAGGGGTTCAAGTCCCTGCAATGCTGCGGCAGACTCCAAGTCCAATTTTTCCTTGGTGTTGATTTCATCTTTGGGCGCAATCCACAGCACGTTGCCAGTTTTGCGCATGCCAAGTCCCTTGGACTGCAAAATGATGTCCAGCGCCTGATCCCAGGGCACGTCCTGCAGTCGTAAGGTGACTGTGCCGTTGACGGAATCTGAAGTGATGATGTTGAAGTTGGTGAAATCTGCAATCACTTGCAGCAAGGAACGGACTTCAATGCTTTGGAAGTTGAGCGACAATTTTTGTCCGGTATAGCCCGGGCCTTGCGTCAATTTGGAGCTATCCACCTTGACCGGCTTAACCTCCACCACAAACTGTGAATCGGTTTGGTACGCGCTGTGAATCCACTGGCCTTGCGGTTCTATGATCACGCGCACGCGATCCCCCACCTGAAAGGCGCTGATGGTTTTAACAGGGGTACCAAAATCGGCCACGTCAAGACGCCGCCGCAGGCCTTCAGGCAAGGTGGTTTTCATGAATTCAACCACCAAAGTTTGCCCTTGCTGGCGAATGTCCACACCCACCTGGTTGTTGGGCAAGGCCACAACCACGCGCCCGGTGGCATCTTCGCCGCGGCGAAAATCCAAATCGCGCAGGGGCATGGTGTCACGGTTTTGATTTTCTGCAAATACCTGTGGCGCAGTGGCCACCGCCGACCCCACCAAGGGATCCAGCAACACCAACAAGGATTTACCTTGAATTTGCGTCTTGTAGGTGGTGTATTGCTTAAGGTTGAGCACCACTCGCGATCGATCACCAGCTTGAACCACGCTGATTGATTTCAGGTTGCCTTGGTTGACCTCAATATTGGAACGCCCCATGGCACTTGCCACATTTGGAAAATCCAGGGCAATACGTGCAGGTGACTGAATGGAAAACCCAGCTGGCAATGCCGTTAGCGCCTGATTCAGGTCAACTTTTACAACTTCAACCCCGCTTTGCAGCGAACCGGTGACGGCCTCAATGGTCACCTGAGCTTGCGCCCAACCTGCACTGGCCAGGATTACGATACTTAAAGAAAAACGTCGGAACAACGACACGAAACACTGGCTGCTATTGATTTTCATTTTGACCTCTCTTGCAACTGCAAACTGGCAGTGCGTTCAATCCATTCACCCGCTGCGTCTTGGACAATTTCACGCACACTCACTTCGGTTTCCGAAATTTTGGTGATGCGTCCATAGTTCAAGCCTAAATGCTCTCCAAGGCGAACCTGGTACAACAATTTACCCACAGTAACCAAGGCCACCGGCACGCCGGCCTTGACCATGCTGCCTACCATGGCCATCGAATCGACAGGAAAATCTTCAAGCGGCTCTTTACGACGTGCCAGCTCAGGTGCAATCAAGGCACCGTTGGAAGCAGCTTGGGAAGCGTCTTTTTTGAGAGCTTGTGTCAATTTTTGGTTGCTGAAGGGTTCCACTTCACCCGCTTGCGCATAGTTCTCAGGTTGAAACAACTTGGGCTCGGCAATCGGGGTGACTTTGGGATGGATCTCGCTGCGTTGCAGAGCCATCCACTGCTCCAATTCATCCTCCGGAGCCACCCCGCAGGCTGACAAAAGCACAAGCAAAGTCAAACCCATCCATCCTTGAAAGTGCTTAATCATTTGGCCGGCCCTTTTTTTGCTGCCGCTTTACGTTGCGCAGAAATTTCATCTGCATCCAGATAACGGAATGTCTTGGCGATGGCGTCCATCGATAAAACACCGTCTTTGGCAGGCAATATAGACAGGTTGTTCAAGGTCACAATCCGGGACAAGTTAGCGATATCTGCAGCAAAATTACCGATGTCGTGGTAACGCCCCGTGACCCGCAAGGCGATCGGCAACTCTGCGTAGTAATCCTTGACGACCACCTGCCCCGGCCGAAACAGGTCAAATTGCAGACTTCGCCCCAATCCTGCCTGGTTGATATCGGACAGCAAGGCATCCATTTCCGCTTTGCTCGGCAGTTGTTTCTCAAGCTGTGTCACATATTGCAGTACCTGTTCACGCTGTTTTTTCAACGCCTGAAGGTTCACCGCTTTACCCAATTTGACCTTGTACTCGTCGCGCAGTTTCAGTTCTTTTTCCTGCTCTGTGGTTAATTCAACCTGGGTATCACTGAGCCACAAAAACCACAAAGCCACCAACAAAACCCCAACCACTGCGACAAACACCGCATAACGGGGCACAACCGGCCAATTTGAAGGGTCTTTGGGGTCAAGATTTTTGAATTGTCCTGCCAAAGCATTGGACCACCGTTTGAAGTCCAGATCGATTTTCATAGAAGTTGCCATTAGAGGATGCTCCTACTTTGCAGCGGGGCTGGATGCAGCAGCAGCCTTACCCGTAAGCACACCACTGGCGGATACAGCGGCTGGTTTTGCCACAGCGTCGTTTGGCACCAGCTTCACATTAATTTTGAAGTTAGCCACACGACGGACATCACGCGGCGCAAGCGCGACAGAACCAGACACGATTTCAATCAATTCTGGTCGCGCGAACCAGGGCGATTTGTTGCTCAAATTACGCAAAAGTTCGGATACCCGTTCATTGGATTGGGCCACGCCCTGTAAAGCCACGTTTTTGCCGTCTTGACGCATGCTATTGACATACACACCATCAGGCAATTGGCGCACCAATTCAACCAACAAATGCACTGGCAAATTACGGTCAGACTGCAAATCTTCCACCGCTTGCTGGCGCGCACGCAAAGCAGCAATCTCAGACTCAAGGCCTGCAATATCTTTGATTTGGGCATCGAATTTTTTGATCTCGGATTGGAGCGTCTGGTTGTGACCTTGCTGTGCCGCTATTTCGGCCTGGAACCATAAAAACACCAAACCAGCCAACAAACCACCAATCAAGGCAGACACACCCAAGCTGACGTTAAAAACGTCTTTGCGTTGTTTACGCGCCGCCTCTCGGTGCGGCAACAGGTTAATCAATATCACAACTTGAACCTCCGCAATGCCAACCCGCACGAGGTCAAATAAGAAGGTGCTTCACGTGTCAACTTATTGAGCTTGATGCCATCCGCGATGTCCATGCCATCAAACGGATTTACCAGCATGCACGCAAAACCTGTTTGCTGGGTGACCGCCTCTGTCAAGCCCGGCAACGCCGAAGACCCACCAGCCAGCATGACCATGTCCACTTTGTTGTGCGTTGTACTGGTAAAGAAAAACTGTAAGGCACGCCCAATCTCTTGAACCAGGTTATCAATAAATGGTTTGAGCACGGCACCGGCATAGTCATCAGGCAAATCACCATTGCGCTTTTTGGTCTCAGCCTCTTCCATTGAAAACCCATATTGGCGCACGATCATTTGTGTCAATTGGGCACCACCAAAGGCCTGATCACGGTCATACAACAACTCGTCGTCGCGAATCACCTGCATGCTGGTGGTCATGGCTCCCACCTCGAACAGCGCCACGATGCTGCCCACCCCCTTGTTGGGCATCCTGCCAATCAGCCGAGCCGCAGCCAGTCTTGAGGCATAAGACTCCACATCAACAATCACCGGCTTTAAACCCACCGCCTCAGCCAAACCCTGAATATCTTGCACTTTCTCGCGTCGCGATGCGGCAATCAAGACTTCTACATCGCCCGTAGCATTGGCGCTGGGTCCCACAATACAAAAATCAAGACTGACTTCATCCAGGGGAAAAGGGATGTACTGGTTAGCTTCTGACTCAACCTGTGTCTCAAGCTCTTGGTCAGACATACCCCCGGGCAGGACAATTTTCTTGGTGATCACGGCTGAAGGCGGCAACGCCATGGCCACATTCTTGGTTTTGGTTCCACTGCGTTTAATCAGGCGACGCACCGCGTCGGCCACCTCGTCAAATTTTTCAACGTTGCCGTCGGTGATCCACCCCCGCTCCAAGGGCATCATTGCACAGGTTTCAAGCACCAAATTGCCCGCTTTGTCCTGGCTCAGCTCCACCAACTTGGCGCTGGAAGAGCTGATATCCAGACCCAGCATGGGAGCGGGTTGGCGACTAAATAGCGACCCCAATGAAAACAATACGATCCCCTTAAAAAATCTTTGTTGACCCTGCAACTCTTGACAATTCACTTCAATAGTATCAGCAAGAGTGTTGTCTCGCAATGATATTTACCCGTTTGCTATTGCCCAACCGTTGCCAAATTTCAACGCTTTTCTAGAACCGAATACAAAAAAGATACGAATAAAACCGTTTTCAATCAAACAGTTCAACCAAGCAAATGCTAACCTAACTGATCAAGGCGTCCATTTTTATAATGCACGGCCTCACTACCTCAACTTATGTCCGAACAAAACTCCACCATCTCCACCGGGCCCAGCAAGCCGACCACGAACGTAAACCGCGCACCCATGCATTGGGGGCTGAAGTGGCTGCTGGTGGCCACCGGGCTGCTGATGGCCGGACTGCTTTCAGCATTGCTGGTGGGCGCACTGGCCTTGGCTGTGGCGTTTCCCAACCTGCCAGACATCTCGGCGCTGTCAGACTACCGCCCCAAACTGCCCCTGCGGGTTTTTTCAACCGAAGGCATTTTGCTGGGTGAGTTTGGCGAAGAGCGTCGGCATTTGACCCCTGTTCAGGACATTCCCAAGGTCATGAAAGATGCTGTGCTGGCGATTGAGGATGCGCGGTTTTACGAACATGGCGGCGTGGACTATAAGGGCATGGTACGGGCCGCGCTGGCGAACCTGGGACGCATCAAAAGCCAAGGAGCCTCCACCATCACCATGCAAGTGGCCAGAAACGTTTATTTGTCGTCCGAAAAAACCTACACCCGCAAAATTTACGAAATTCTGCTTACTTTTAAACTGGAGCACATGCTGACCAAAGACCAGATTCTGGAGGTCTACATGAACCAAATTTTTTTGGGTAACCGGGCTTATGGTTTTGCAGCCGCATCAGAGGCTTATTTTGGTAAGCCGCTTAAAAATATCTCGATCGCCGAAGCGGCGATGCTGGCCGGGCTGCCCAAAGCGCCGTCTGCCTACAACCCCATCAACAACCCCAAACGCGCCCGTTCGCGCCAGCTGTACATCATTGAACGCATGCTTGAAAACGGGTTTATCACGGCTGAACAGGCGAATGCCGCCAAACGCGAAGAGCTCAAAGTCAAAAGCCACTCGGACAACACCGGTGTGCACGCAGAGTACGTTGCAGAAACCGTGCGCCAGCTGATGTTTGCCCAATACGGTGAAGACACCTACACCCGGGGACTCAACGTCTATACCACCTTGCGCGCAGAGGATCAGTCCAACGCCTACAGCGCGCTGCGCCGGGGCATCATGAACTACGAACGCCGCCAGGTGTACCGGGGACCAGAAAAATTTGTCAGTCTGCCTGGCACGCAAGCTGAAATGGACGATGTGATCGACGAAGTGTTGCAAGAACACCCCGACAACGGCGATGTGCTATCAGCGGTGGTGCTGGATGCCAACGCCAAAAAAATTCAGGCGGTACGACAAAACGGCGAGGTCATTGAGATCACAGGCGGCGGTCTCAAGCCAGCGCAATCCGGCTTGTCTGAAAAAGCTGCAGCCAACATCAAAATCCGCCGGGGCGCGGTGATACGGGTGGTGCAAACGCCCAAACAAACCTGGGAGATCACGCAACTGCCCGAGGTTGAAGGCGCTTTTGTGGCCCTGGACCCGCATGATGGTTCGATCAAGGCCATGGTCGGCGGCTTTGACTTTGCCAAAAACAAATTCAACCACGTCACCCAGGCCTGGCGCCAACCAGGCTCCGGCTTCAAACCCTTCATTTACTCCGCCGCTTTGGAACATGGCGTGACCCCCGCCACCATCATCAACGATGGTCCGTTGTTTTTCAGCGCCGGGGTAACCGGCGGCCAGGCTTGGGAGCCGAAGAATTACGACGGCAAGTTTGAAGGCCCCATGACCATGCGCCGCGGTTTAGCCAAATCCAAAAACATGATTTCAATTCGAATTCTGCAAATGGTGGGGGCACAAAATGCGCAGAATTGGATTACCCGTTTTGGCTTTGATGCCGACAAACACCCAGCCTACCTGACCATGGCACTGGGGGCAGGTTCTGTCACTCCCATGCAAATGGCCACGGCCTATGCGGTGTTTGCCAACGGCGGTTATCGGGTCAACCCCTGGCTGATTCAAAAAGTCACGGATCAAAAAGGCAAAGTCTTGTCTCAAGTCCAACCCCCAATGCTTGATGAATCCATGCGTGTCATTGAGGCCAGAAATGCCTTCATCATGGACAGTTTATTGCAGGAAGTCACCCGCACCGGTACTGCCGCCTCAGCCCAGGCCAAACTCAAACGCCCCGATTTGTATGGCAAAACCGGAACCACCAACGACTCTATGGATGCCTGGTTCTCAGGCTTTCAACCCTCGCTTGCGGCCATTACCTGGATTGGCTACGACACCCCCAGAAAATTGGGTAATCGGGAAACCGGCGGCGGACTGAGTCTGCCAATATGGATTGAGTTCATGGCCAATGCACTAAGAAACGTTCCGGTGGTGGAGACTGTGGTGCCTGAAGGCGTGGTCAATTCAGGTGGCGAATGGTTTTACACCGAATACAGCAACGGGGCGGGGGTCACCACGCTGGGTGACACGGCTGTTGACGGCGCTCCTCCGCCCGTGATTCCCATGCCTGCAGCCGATGAGAAAAAGCAGATTCTTGACCTATTCAAAAATTAAGGCCTGACCAGCCTGCTCACTGGCGGAGCGCGAAAGCATGGCAAAAAATTCACCCTGACCCTTGGTATCCATCCATTGTTTGCCATCAAATTGATAGTGAAATCCACCCGATTTCGCGGCCAGCCAAATCTCATGCAAAGGTTTTTGCAGGTTGATCACAATCTGGCTGCGGTTGGCAAACAGCAGCGTGATCAATCCGCCTGAGCGCTGGTTGTCAATGTCCGCCTCTGTGCGCTCGTTGATACGGTCACAACTGGCTTCAATGCTTTTGAGCACACGCTCAGCCAAATCCATAAATTCCAAGTCGGTCATTACAATTTCGCCATGATGTTGAATACTCAAATTCTAGTGCGCACGCTTGTCCTTGGTGTCGGTGCGGTCGCTTTGGTGGCCTGTGGCCAGCAAGGCTCGCTCTACCTGCCACCAACCGGCACATCCCACCGCGCCACTCTGCCCGAGTCTCTGTTGCCAACGCTTGGCATCTCCACCCCTCCCGTCCAACCTGCTGCCGCTGCGTCTACCCCGCAACACCCATGAATTCAAAACCTTTGCCTGGTCACCCCCACTTTGCCTACCGGGGCAACGAACTGTTTGCAGAACAAGTCCGGTTGAGTGCCTTGGCGCAACAGCATGGCACGCCGTTGTTTGTCTATTCCAAAGCGGCCATGCTGGCTGCCTTGGCTGCTTACCAACGCGGTTTTTCTGGCCGGCAAGTGCAGATTTGCTACGCCATGAAAGCCAACTCCACGCTGGGTGTGATTCAGCTTTTTGCCCAGGCCGGGTGCGGCTTTGACGTGGTGTCGCTGGGTGAACTGACCCGCGTGTTGGCAGCCGGCGGCCTGGCCAGCAAAATTATTTTTTCTGGTGTGGGTAAAACCCGCCCAGAAATGCGTGCCGCCTTGCAGGCCGGTATTGGCTGCTTCAATGTAGAGAGCGAAGCCGAGTTGGAAGTACTCAGCGAAGTGGCCCAAAGCCTGAGTCTGCGTGCGCCGGTGAGCATCCGCGTCAACCCCAACGTCGACCCGCAAACCCACCCTTACATTTCCACCGGCCTCAAGGGCAACAAATTTGGCATTGCGCATGAACGCGTGGTGCAAACCTACCAGCGCGCCGCCGCGCTACCAGGCCTGCAGGTGCTGGGCATTGACTGCCATATTGGCTCGCAAATCACCCAGGCATCACCCTATCTGGATGCCATGGATCGCATGCTGGACCTGGTGCAGGCCATTGAAGCTGCTGGCGTGCCGCTGCACCACATTGACCTGGGTGGTGGGCTGGGCATCAACTACCACGGTGAAACGCCGCCGCAAGCCGATCAACTGTGGCAGCAGCTGCTGGCCAAACTGGATGCGCGCGGCTATGGCCAACGGGCCTTGATGATCGAGCCGGGGCGCTCGCTGGTGGGCAATGCAGGCGTGTGCGTCACTGAAGTGCTGTACCTGAAACCGGGCGAGCAAAAAAACTTTATGGTGGTGGATGCCGCCATGAACGACCTGCCACGCCCGGCCATGTACCAGGCGTACCACCAGATCGTGCCCCTCAAGCCCAACCCAACCGAACCGCACACCTGGGAAGTGGTCGGCCCGATTTGCGAAAGTGGTGACTGGCTTGGCCATGACCGTCACCTGAATGCGCAGCCTGGCGATCTGCTG
This sequence comes from Comamonadaceae bacterium CG2_30_57_122, assembly GCA_001871515.1. Classification (GTDB taxonomy): domain Bacteria; phylum Pseudomonadota; class Gammaproteobacteria; order Burkholderiales; family Burkholderiaceae_C; genus Rhodoferax. The sequence continues at coordinate 278 of MNXW01000039.1, read as the reverse complement.
GCGGTGCTGTCGGCCGGAGCCTACTGCATGAGCATGTCCAGCAACTACAACACCCGCAACCGCGCCGCCGAGGTGCTGGTGGATGGTGCGCACAGCCACTTGATTCGAGCGCGTGAAACCTATGCCGACCAAATGCGGCTGGAGCATTTGCCATTCCCCTCCAGCAGTGCAGCAGGCGAAGCGCCAGCGCACTAGACGCGACCCGCCCTCAATATGCTACTATTTTTGTAGCTTATAGCCCTTGTAAATAAAGGGCTAGAGGCATTATTTGTTGATAA
>MNXW01000233.1 GCA_001871515.1 Comamonadaceae bacterium CG2_30_57_122 | reverse complement strand
CAAGGCCTCTCGTGACAAGAGCCGCCTGTCTGCCAAGGTAAAAGCCCTGGCTGCAACTGCAGTAGCAGCCGCCTAATTTTTAGGCAAATCGCACGTTGACCTGATCGGTTGGGGACACAGCTGGCGGCTTCGCCGCTGCGGTCAGTCCCACAAAGTTTCAGGTGAACGCCGTTTGTAACGGGTGCGCTGTCAGCAAAAAAACAAAAGCCGTCTTTTTGACGGCTTTTTCATTGGTGAACCCGGTCAATGGATTCGGTTTATCGACCCGGGCGATCTGTGGCCTGCCAGCGGCAATCAACGATGGTGTGTGGCGTGACCGTGTGCGCCAGCCTCAGGCAACTCACCCTGATGCACTTGCAACTCGTTGTCTTTGGCAAAGCCCATCACAAAATCCCAGGCCATCACGTTGTGGACACGCAAGTCGGTATGCACGACCACGCTGCGCACGTTGTTGACGCTGGTGGGCATGCACCAGGGGGAATAAGCAAAGTGGCTGCGGCCGTGGTGATGGCTGTCTGGGCGAAACTGGCTCATCACACCCGCCAAACGCTCGGACCAGTCGCTGGGGCGGAAGGTGCGGCCGTCCAACGTGGTGCCAATGATGTAGACTTTTTTTGAAGTGTGTTTAACCATCTGGTAGATGTCTGTGGTGCTGCGGGTGGGGTTTTGCAACGTGGGCAAATTCTACCTTTATCTTATGTCTTATACAAGACTTGTTGCTTTGCTGTTCTTTGATGCAACACAAGACTGCTGCAAATCGCCCCAGGCTTCGCACCTGGCTCAGCAGGCCGTTGGATCGGTCTAAAATCGCCTCTCAATGGCCCACCCTGCGTTGGGCCGCTTTGTTTCATGCCCCCTGAGAGATGCCCCCCATGAACGCTGCCAGCCCCAAGATTGAAGCCACCTCGCCCCACGTGATGAACACCTATGGCCGTCTGCCGATTGCACTCAGCCACGGCCAGGGTTGCCGCGTCTGGGATGTCAATGGCAAGCCATACCTGGACGCACTCGGTGGCATTGCCGTCAACACGCTGGGCCACAACCACCCGCAACTGGTGCCCGCGCTGCAAGACCAGATTGGCAAAATTATTCACAGCTGCAACTACTACCATGTGCCGCTGCAAGAAGCACTGGCCAAAAAACTGGTTGAACTCTCGGGCATGACAAATGTGTTTTTCTGCTCCACCGGCCTGGAAGCCAATGAGGCAGCACTCAAATTGGCACGTAAATTTGGCCACGACAAAGGCATTGATCGCCCGGAGATCGTGGTCTATGAGAAAGCCTTTCATGGCCGCAGCATTGCCACCCTGAGCGCCACCGGCAACCCCAAAGTGCAGCAAGGTTTTGAGCCGCTGGTGGAAGGTTTCATTCGCGTGCCGATCAACAACATCGACAGCCTGAAACAAGCCACCCAAGGCAATTCCAACGTGGTGGCGGTATTTTTTGAAGCCATTCAGGGCGAAGGCGGTGTTAACCCGATGCACATGGACTACTTGCGTGAAGTCCGTGCCCTGTGTGACGAGCGCGACTGGCTGATGATGATCGACGAGGTGCAATGCGGCATGGGCCGCACCGGCAAGTGGTTTGCGCACCAATGGGCCGGCATCGTGCCAGATGTAATGCCGCTGGCCAAGGGCCTGGGTTCGGGTGTGCCGGTGGGCGCCGTGGTGGCAGGTCCGAAAGCTGCCAACATTTTCAAGCCCGGCAACCACGGCACCACCTTTGGCGGCAACCCGCTGGCGATGCGCGCCGGGGTGGAAACCATCCGCATCATGGAACAAGACGGTTTGCTGGACAACGCGGCGCGCGTGGGCAAGCGCCTGAGCCAGGGGCTGGCCGACGCGCTGGCGGCAGAACTGGCCAGCAAGGCGGTGCGCGAAATTCGTGGCCAGGGTTTGATGATTGGCGTGGATCTGTCCAAACCCTGCGGCGCACTGGTGCAGCAATGTGCTGACCAGGGTCTGTTGATCAGCGTCACCGCCGACACGGTGATCCGGCTGGTGCCGCCGCTGATCATGACCGAGGCCGAGGCCGACGAAGTGGTGCGCATCCTGGTGCCGCTGGTCAAACAATTGTTGCAAGCCTGAGCTGCAGCCACACCCACCAATTGACGGATGAACACCATGCCTTCTATCAGACATTACCTGCAATTCACCGACCTCACCGCCAGCCAGTACGCTTACTTGTTTGACCGCGCCTCGCTGATCAAAAAGAAGTTCAAGGCCTACGAAAAACACCAACCGCTGGTAGACCGCACGTTGGCGATGATTTTTGAAAAGGCCTCCACCCGCACCCGTGTCAGCTTCGAAGCTGGCATGTACCAATTGGGCGGCAGCGTGGTGCACCTGACCACCGGCGACAGCCAACTGGGTCGCGCCGAGCCGATTGAAGACAGTGCCCGGGTCATCAGCCGCATGACCGACCTGGTGATGATTCGGACTTTTGAGCAAACCAAGCTGGAATGCTTTGCCGCGCACTCACGCGTGCCGGTCATCAATGGCCTGACCAACGAGTTTCACCCCTGCCAGATTCTGGCCGACATCTTTACTTTCATTGAGCACCGGGGCTCGATCCAGGGCAAAACCGTGGCCTGGGTGGGTGACGGTAACAACATGGCCAACACCTGGCTGCAGGCCGCCGAGCTGCTGGACTTCAAGGTCAACGTGAGTACCCCAAGCGGTTATGAGGTGAATGAAAAAGTGGCCTCTAGCTCAGGTAAAACAAGCGCTAATCACTATCAAACCTATAGCGATCCGCTGGCGGCTTGCCGCGGTGCTGATCTGGTCACTACCGATGTCTGGACCAGCATGGGTTATGAAGCCGAAAACGAAGTCCGCAAACAAGCTTTTTCCGCCTGGCGCGTCAATGCCAACATGATGGCCGTGGCCCAGCCCAACGCCCTGTTCATGCACTGCCTGCCCGCGCACCGGGGTGAAGAGGTGGATGCCGATGTGATCGACGGAGCGCAAAGCGTGGTCTGGGACGAGGCCGAAAACCGCATGCACGTGCAAAAGGCCTTGATGGAATACCTGCTGCTCGGGCGCTTGTCGTGATTCGCAGGCTCCTATGAAAAACGACAAAGAACCCAAACTGTGGGTAACGGTGCTCAAACTCGTCATTGGAGGCGTTATTTTTGCTGCCTTGGTTGGCTTGGGGCTTTACTACACCGCCAAATACAACACCTACGACCCCGGTGCTTCCAAGCCTGACGGGGCATGGGGCATTTCCAAAGACTCGCCCATTCCCGGCAACCGCTGACTTGTTCACTCAATCAGACCTCCAGCCTGCACTCACGCTGGCGCACTGCCAGGCGCTGGACGTGCAAGACCCTTTGCGCCCGCTGCGGGATGCCTTTGACATGCCGTCCGGGGTGATTTACCTGGATGGCAACTCACTCGGGGCACTACCCAAAACTACCGCAGCCCGAGTGGCTGAAGTGGTGACACAAGAATGGGGGCAAGGCCTGATCCGCTCCTGGAACAGTGCCAACTGGTTCACCCTGCCCCAGCGCCTGGGCGACAAAATTGCCCGCCTGATTGGTGCTGATGCCGGTGAAGTGGTGGCCACCGACAGCACCTCGATCAACCTCTACAAGGTGCTCTCAAGCGCGCTGTCCATCGCCGCCCAAGATGCCCCGCTGCGCAAACAGGTGCTCAGTGAACGCAGCAATTTCCCGACCGACCTGTACATGGCGCAGGCGCTGTGCCAAGAGCGGGGTTTCGAGTTGCGCCTGATCGACGCCGATGCACTTGCGGGCGCACTGAACGACCAAGTAGCGGTGCTGATGCTGACCCATGTGAACTACCGCACCGGTGCCATGCACGACATGGCTGCCGTCACCGCCGCCGCCCATGCAGCCGGTGTCTTGACGGTGTGGGACTTGGCCCACAGCGCAGGTGCCGTGCCGGTAGCGTTGAAAGCTGATGACGCAGACTTTGCCATTGGCTGTGGCTACAAATACCTCAACGGTGGCCCCGGTGCCCCCGCCTTTGTGTGGGTTCACCCCCGGCACAGCGAACGTTTCTGGCAACCGCTGGCGGGTTGGTGGGGACATGCCACTCCGTTCGAGTTCACGCCCGACTACCGCCCTGCACCTGGCATCACACGCTACCTGTGTGGCACGCAACCGATGCTGAGCCTGGCCGCCCTGGAATGTGGTCTGGACGTATTTGCCAGCGCCCAAGCCATGGGTGGCATGGCAGCGCTGCGCGCCAAATCCCTGGCATTGACCGACTTGTTCATTGCCTTGGTAGAACAACGCTGCAGTGGCCACGGCTTGGGGTTGGCCACGCCGCGCGAGCACACCCAACGCGGTTCGCAGGTGTGCTTGACGCGCAGTGAAGGGGCTTATGCCATGGTGCAGGCGCTGATTGCCCGTGGCGTGATTGGTGACTTCAGAGCCGGTGACGGCCACGAGCAGCCCGACATCTTGCGCTTTGGTTTCACCCCGCTTTACCTCGGGTTTGAAGAAGTCTGGAACGCGGTAGAACAGCTGCGCCAGGTGTTGGACACCCAGGAATGGAAGCTGCCTGCGTTTACCCAAAAGCAGGCCGTGACCTGAATTTATATATAAAAATGGCCTCTAGCCCTTATTAATAAAGGGCAAGTAGCTATATTTATGATAGCAAATCAACAAGCCACACAATCGGCAAAATAACTGGGCTGGCCATTGGCACCTGGCTCTTCCACCAGGCCATGAATGTCGGTCTCGAACCCGGGGCACTGGGTGTTGAATTCGCGTGAAAACTTCAGGTAGTCGACAATTTTCTTGTTGAACACTTCACCCGGGATCAACAGCGGAATGCCCGGCGGGTAAGGTGTGACCAGACCCACCGTGATGCGGCCCACCAAATCATCAATCGCCACCCGTTCGGTTTTGCGCATCGCAATGTGGGCGTAGGCATCACTGGGTTTCATGGCCGGGGTCAGGTCGCTCAGGTACATGTCGGTGGTCAAGCGGGCGATGTCGTATTTGGCGTACAGCTGGTGAACGTGCTGGCACAGGTCGGCCAGCCCCATGTCTTCATAGCGCGGATATTTTTGGCAGAACTCGGGCAACACACGCCACATCGGCTGGTTTTTGTCGTAATCATCCTTGAACTGTTGCAAGGCGGTGAGCATGCTGTTCCAGCGGCCTTTGGTGATGCCGATGGTGAACATGATGAAAAAGCTGTAAAGCCCGGTTTTCTCTACCACCACGCCGTGTTCGGCCAAAAATTTGGTCACCACCGAGGCCGGAATACCAGTCTTGGAAAACTTGCCGTTCAGATCCATGCCCGGCGTCACGATGGTTGATTTGATGGGGTCGAGCATGTTGAAGCCGGTGGCCATCTTGCCAAAGCCGTGCCAGTGGATACCGGCCTTTTGACTGCGCGACTCGCCTTTGATGATCCAGTCGTCCGCGCGGCCAATGCCTTCGTCAGCCAATTTGTCCGGCCCCCAGACTTTGAACCACCAGTCGTCACCATATTCGTCGTCAATTTTGCGCATGGCACGGCGAAAGTCCAGCGCCTCGGCAATGCTTTCTTCGACCAAGGCAGTGCCGCCGGGCGGCTCCATCATGGCCGCAGCCACGTCGCAACTGGCAATGATGCTGTACTGCGGGCTGGTGCTGGTGTGCATCATGAATGCCTCGTTGAACAAGTGCTTGTCCAGCTTGACGGTTTGCGAGTCTTGCACCAGCACGTGGCTGGCCTGGCTGATGCCAGCGAGCAGCTTGTGAATCGACTGGGTGGCATAAACCACCGCGTGCTTGGGTCGGGGCCGTTTTTTACCCATGGCGTGGTAGGAGCCGTAAAACGGGTGAAACGCTGCGTGCGGCAGCCAGGCTTCGTCAAAGTGAATGTTTTCCACATAGCCGTCCAGCATGGTTTTGACGGTTTGGGTGTTGTAGAGCACGCCGTCGTAAGTGGACTGCGTCAGCGTCAGTACACGCGGCTTGATCGTATTGACATCAATGTCCGGCAGGTGCTCTTTGACCAGCGGATTGGCCTTGATCTTGGCCTTGATCGCAGCAGGCTCAAATTCGCTCTTTGGGATTGGCCCGATGATGCCAAAGTGGTTGCGCGTGGGCTTCAGAAAAACCGGAATCGCCCCGGTCATGATGATCGAGTGCAGGATGGACTTGTGGCAGTTGCGGTCGACCACCACCACGTCATTGGGGGCCACGGTGTGATGCCAGACCATCTTGTTGCTGGTACTGGTGCCGTTGGTGACAAAAAAGCAGTGGTCGGCGTTGAAAATACGCGCGGCGTTGCGTTCGCTCTTGCCAATGGCACCGTCATGATCCAACAGCTGACCCAGTTCTTCAACTGCATTGCACACGTCAGCGCGCAACATGTTTTCCCCATAGAACTGGTGGTACATCTGCCCCACCGGGCTTTTCAAAAAGGCCACGCCACCCGAATGACCCGGGCAATGCCAGGAATAAGAGCCGTCTTCGGCGTAGTCCAGCAGGGCTTTGAAAAACGGGGGTTGCACGCCTTCGAGGTAACTCTTGGCTTCACGAATGATGTGGCGTGCCACAAATTCAGGCGTGTCTTCAAACATGTGGATGAAGCCGTGCAACTCGCGCAGAATGTCATTGGGCAGGTGGCGGCTGGTCTTGGTTTCGCCATAAATGTAGATCGGCACATCCAGGTTCTTGCGCCGCACTTCCTCGATAAAGTGGCGCAGGTTCACCACCGCCGGGTCCAGATCGGGGCCAGGGGTAAATTCTTCGTCGTCAATCGACAAAATAAAGGTACTGGCGCGGCTTTGCTGCTGCGCAAACTGGCTCAAGTCGCCGTAGCTGGTGGCACCCACCACTTCCAGACCTTCCGATTCAATCGCCTGCGCCAAGGCTCTGATTCCCAAACCCGAGGTGTTTTCCGAGCGGAAATCTTCGTCGATGATGACAATGGGAAAGCGAAACTTCATGGTGGGCTCCAGCGACTCACAGTAAAAACAAATTCCAATTCCAAATCATCCGTGTCTAGGCGTGAAGGCGCTGGCAGTGCTGAAGCACGACAAGGCGAAGCAACAACGACACGGGTGATTTAGAAAGGGAATAAATAGGCGCGAAGTGTAAGGAGAAATCATGACACTTACCCTTCATCGCAAGGCTTTGCGCTGAAAATAGCAAAGTTGCAACACAGTGAAAGACAAAAAATGGCTGATTCAACCCTTTGGTGGCTGGCTGCGGGTGGCCTGATTGCCGTAGAACTGATCACCGGCACCTTTTACCTGCTGATGCTCTCGCTGGGCTTGGTGGCCGCAGCACTGTCTGCCCATGCAGGCTTTTCACAGCCCTTGCAATGGGTGTGCGCGGCCTTGGTGGGCGGCGGCTCGGTGCTGGTGTGGCGACGCTACAAAAAAACCCAGCCACCGATTGCGCCAGCGCAGGCTAACCATGATGTCAACATGGATGTCGGAGAGACCGTGCTGGTAGACCACTGGCAAGACGACCACACCTGCAGTGTCAAATACCGGGGTGCTCATTGGGATGCCACACTTCAAGCGGGTCACCCTGCCCTGCCCGGCCCCCACCTGATTGCCGAAGTTATTGGCAGTCGCCTGTTCCTCAAACCTGTACACAACACTTAACTCTGAAAGTCTCATATGGAAATTGCCATCGTTTTATTCGTGATTGCGGTCATTTTTGTCACCCAATCCATCAAGGTTGTGCCCCAGCAGCACGCCTGGGTGGTTGAAAGACTGGGCAAGTACAACGGCACACTCACGCCTGGCTTGAATTTTTTGGTGCCGTTTGTGGATAAGGTGGCCTACAAGCATTTGCTCAAGGAAGTGCCGCTGGACATTGCCAGCCAGGTGTGCATTACCCGCGACAACACGCAACTGCAGGTCGACGGCATTTTGTACTTTCAGGTCACCGACGCGATGCGTGCCAGCTATGGTTCGAGCAACTACATCATGGCCATTTCGCAACTGGCACAAACCTCATTGCGTTCGGTGATTGGCAAGCTGGAGTTGGACAAAACTTTTGAAGAGCGCGACATCATCAACGCCCAAGTGGTGCAAGCCATTGACGAAGCCGCACTGAACTGGGGGGTGAAAGTGCTGCGTTACGAGATCAAAGACCTGACCCCGCCCAAAGAAATTTTGCATGCCATGCAGCAGCAGATCACCGCTGAGCGTGAAAAGCGCGCCTTGATCGCCGCCTCAGAAGGTCGCCGACAAGAGCAAATCAACATCGCCACGGGTGAGCGCGAGGCTTTTATTGCCCGTTCGGAAGGTGAAAAACAAGCGGTGATCAACAAAGCCCAAGGTGATGCACAGTCTATTTTGGCCGTGGCGCAAGCTACCGCTGAAGCCATCGAACGCATTGCTTTAGCCATTAATCAGCCAGGCGGCTCAGCTGCTGTACAACTCAAAGTGGCTGAAAAAGCGGTTGATGCGTATTCAAAGCTTGCGTCTGAAGCCACCACCACACTGGTGGTGCCCAGCAACATGACCGAAGTGTCCACACTGATTTCTTCTGCCATGAAGATGATCCAGACACAAAAATAACCACGCATAAAAATCCAAACTTCTACCGTTCATCCGACAAGGAGTTGGTTAACGTTGAAACAACGCCCATAGCCGACAAGAATGGCGTGTCGTAGGGCCGACTTCAGTCGGCCATGGCGGGTTGAAACCCGCCCTACGCAGGCAACACATGTTTCATGCTGCGGGGGTGGCCTTGTTGAACATGGGCGTTAGACACAACAGTCTATGCATTGCGTATGCAGGGTTGATTTCATAACTTGGTATCAGAGCCAAAGTGCAGAATTGTTTTGCGTCGGCTCTTCCAGGCGCCAAACAACACCACCAGGCCCGGGATCAAAATCATCGCCCAGATGATCTTGTCCAGATGCAGCTTGACCCACGGGATGTTTCCAAAGAAATAGCCCACGGTCACGACACCGGCCACCCACAGCGTGCCGCCGATCACGTCAAACAGCGTGAAACGGCTGCGCGTCATCTGCGCCACACCGGCCACAAATGGCGCAAAGGTGCGCAAAAATGGCATGAAACGCGCCGCCACGATGGTGATGCCGCCGTATTTCTCATAATACGCGTGGGCCTGGTCAAAAGCTTTTTTATTGAACCAGCGCGAGTCTTCCCACTGGAACACCTTGGGGCCAAAGTAATGCCCGATGGTGTAGTTGGACTGGTTGCCCAAAATGGCCGCCGCCAGCAGCAGGCCGACAGCCAGCGGGTAGCTCATCAAGCCCACGCCGCACATGGCACCCACCACAAACAGCAGCGAATCGCCCGGTAAAAACGGCATGACCACCACGCCGGTTTCGACAAAGATGATCAAAAACAGCAGCGCGTAAACCCAGGCACCGTAGCTTTGCACAAACAGCTCCAGGTGCTTGTCCACGTGCAGAATAAAGTCGATCAGCGTCATGAGAATATCCATGGAGCGGGATTATCCATGGCAAATCCTGGGTGCTGCCCTTGGCCGTGCAGCCTGAAAGCCTCCACTGACTGCCAAAGGTCACAGAATTTATGCCACACAGAGATGCCAAAACTGCCAAAAATGTCATTTTGGCAGTCAGGCCTGCAGCACCCCCCGACTCTACCTTGCACGCGTGTCAGAGCGGAAACCCGGTTTTTTTTGAAAAAACTTTGACTTGGCACAGTTATTGATAACCATTGAGTACCGAGCCACTTGAACACCATGAAAAACCCCAACGCTTCACTCATCACCAAACTGACCCTGGTTGTGCTGGTCAAGTTGGTGTTGCTGGCTGGTCTGTGGTGGGCTTTTTTTCATGAACAGCGGGTGACCGTGGATGCGAAGCTGGTGTCCGACCAGTTTTTATCTTCCAGCAGAGCCTCGGACAACAACGGAGAACCACCTTGATATCCAATGAACTGGTCGACTTGTCGCGACTGCAGTTTGCCGCCACCGCGCTCTACCACTTTTTGTTTGTGCCGCTGACCATCGGGATGGTCTGGTTACTGGTGATCATGGAGAGCGTCTACGTGATGACTGGCAACGTCGTCTGGAAAGACATGACGCGTTTTTGGGGCAAGCTGTTTGGCATCAACTTTGCCTTGGGCGTGACGACCGGCATCACACTGGAGTTTCAGTTTGGCACCAACTGGGCCTATTACTCACATTACGTGGGCGATATTTTTGGCGCGCCGCTGGCGATTGAAGGGCTGATGGCGTTCTTTCTGGAATCGACCATGATCGGCCTGTTCTTTTTTGGCTGGGACCGCCTGTCCAAACCACAACACCTGCTGGTCACCGTGCTGATGGCGGTGGGCACCAACCTCAGCGCTTTATGGATTTTGATTGCCAACGGCTGGATGCAAAGCCCGGTGGGCTCGGAGTTCAGCTACCTCACCATGCGCATGGAAATGACCGACTTTTGGGCCGTGTTGTTCAACCCGGATGCGCAGGCCAAGTTTGTGCACACGGTATCCGCCGGTTACACCACCGGCGCGATGTTTGTGATGTCGATCTCCAGCTGGTATTTGCTAAAGAAACGCGATGTGGCTTTTGCCAAACGCAGCTTTCGGGTGGCCGCCGCCTTTGGCCTGGCTTCGGTGCTGAGCGTGATTGTGCTGGGAGATGAATCGGGCTACACCGTGGGTGAAGCGCAGCAAACCAAGATGGCCGCCATAGAAGCCATGTGGGAAACCAAGCCGGCACCGGCTGGCTTGACCTTGTTGGCCGACATCAACGAAGCCGAGCAAAAGAACAATTGGGAAGTTGAAGTGCCGTGGGTGATGGGGTTGATTGGCACGCGCTCTGTCACCAAAGAAATCCCGGGCATTCACGACATCAAGGCCAAAAATCGCGAGCGCATCGCCAGTGGCGTGGTGGCCGTGACAGCGCTTGAAGCCTTGCGCGCCAACCGCGACGATGCCGCAGCCAAACAGGTGTTTGAGCGACACAAGGCCGACCTCGGGTTTGGCCTGCTGCTGAAGAAATACGTGGTCGATGTGCGCCAGGCCACACCGGAGATGATCACCCAAGCAGTCAATGACACGGTGCCGCAGGTGACACCCATGTTCTGGGGTTTCCGCATCATGGTGGGCCTGGGTTTTGCCATGTTGCTCCTGTTTGG
>MNXW01000331.1 GCA_001871515.1 Comamonadaceae bacterium CG2_30_57_122 | reverse complement strand
GAGCTGGGTCAGCATGGGTTGGGTTGAAAAAAGTGCGGTCATGGCTGGGTCCAGCTCCACCAGCGTGACGCTTTCCACACCTTGGTATTTCAGGATTTCGCGCACCGCCATGCCGTCGCCACCACCTAGAACAGCTACTTTTTTGGGAGCTGCTAGCGCATAAGCGGCCATCACCGGGTGAACCAAGGCCTCGTGGTAGCGGTATTCGTCGCGCTGGGCAAATTGCAGATTGCCGTTCAAAAAAAGCCGGTAACCGGCGCGCCCCGCACCCGGCCCGTGCGTCACCACAATGCGCTGGTAGGGCGTGGTCTGCGCCAGCACCACCTTGTCTTGGTAGAGCTTGTCTTCAGCCCAAGTGGTCACCTGATCGGCGCTGGCCATACCAGCACCCAATGCCGCCAGCGTGAGTGCGCAAGCCACGGCGTGTGCCTTGAACTGGCGTAATTCATCCCGAAACAGCCACAGCGCCCACACCGCCACCGCCGCGTTCATCAGCCCAAACAGCAGGCCGGTGCGAATCAGCCCAAGCTGGGGCACCAGCAGCAGCGGAAACGCCAGCGACACCACCAGTGCACCCAGGTAGTCAAAGGTCAGCACCTGCGACACCAAATCTTTCAGTGCCACATTTTTTTTCAGGATGCGCATGACCAGCGGAATCTCCAGCCCCACCAGCGTGCCCACCGCCAGCACCAGTGCGTAGAGCAGCCACCTGAAAGCCCCAGGCAGTTCGGCATTTGCTATAAATAATAGAGCTGGTAGCGCACCACCTATAAGGGCTACAAGCAGTTCTATGCGTAAGAAATGGGCGGGCAACTGGCGCTCGAAAAAGCGCGACAAATACGAACCCACACCCATGGCAAACAAATAGGTGCCGATGATGGTGGAAAACTGCAGCACCGAGTCGCCCAACAGGTACGAGGCCAGCGCCCCGGCAGCCAGCTCATACACCAGCCCGCAGGCCGAGACGATGAACACCGAAGCCAGCAGGGCGACTTCCAGAGGGCGCGGGGTGGGGATGGAGCGGGTGTGCATGGGGATGGGCAATGATGGTAGCCCATCCATGCGCTTGGCACAGGCCTTGGGGGGTGTCTGCCGTCAGTCGATTCAGCTTTCGTGATGGTTTTTTGCGCTGCTTTGATCAACGCGATCCACTTAGGGCTCGCAAAGCAATAACTTGTACATTTGCCCTGCCATCTTTGGGCGCATTGCGTCGTTGCAAATCGCTTGTTTAGCAGAGCTAAACGGCGCGTTTTGCGCCTAGCACTGCATCCCAAATCTGGCCGTCAAAATGTCCAATTTATTACTTTACGAGCCCTTAGAAAGAGCGAAGCGCTTAAGGGTTGGCTCGACGGAGGTGCTGGGTGTCACGCAGGTTTAACCAGGTCACTCATACCTGCCAGTTCCTGCGGTTTTCGCTTGAAAGATTTCGATCTGCCGATCCAAGACGAGAGCGAGGTTCAGTTACATAACTTATCGGTCGGGTTGCTCCAATGCAGTCGGTCGGGCGTACACCGAAAAGTCGGCAATGTAGCGTTGATTTCGCCAACCGGAGTACCCGGACTCGACCAATAGCGGGGGCCCACGGGTGGTAGCTTTCGGGTAGCCGGAAAATTTTCGCTGCCGAGTTTCCCTAAAGCTGTCATTCAATTGGCGGCCTCCGATCCGCATTGCTGACATTGGTCACGGGCAACTTTAAGTAAGCACTGCAGCGTTTCCGGTCGTAGAAATTTGCGATCTGCACGCTCCAAAGCGGCCGTTGCCACCTAGGGATCGACAGGCAGCTTTGTGGCGAACCTTTTATAAAAACGGGCCACCGGATTCGGCCAACAGCGGGTGCTCCCGAGTGCCTGCTTTCGGGCAGCAGAAAAGTTATCGTCGTTGCAGCGCCAAAAAGATGTCGCCCAATTGGCTGTTTGCCACCCGCATTGTTGAAATCGGTGAAGAACTACTCAAGGGCAGGGCGGTAAACGAAAGCCGACATCGGAACATCACGCGACGCTTGAGCCACGCTCATTATTGAACCGCGCTTCCTTTATCCACGCCAAGCCTTCGCATGCGCTCCCAGAGGTTTTTACGGCTGATGCCAAGTGAGTCGGCGCACAGCTGAATTTGCCAGTCGTATTCAATCAGGGTACGCACAATAAAGTCACGTTCACATTCGCTCAGGTAGTCGCGCAGGCTGTTGGCCAGGTCTTGCTGACCAGCGATGGCCGGGGCGGGACGCTCAAACAACACATCGTGCGTAATCAGGTGTCCGTCACACATCAAACAAGCGCGCTCCAGGCTGTTTTTGAGTTCCCGGATATTGCCAGGCCAAGGGTAGGCTTTGAGCGCATGTTCCGCCGCTGCGGTAAAGCCAGGCGGTGATTGGCCGCTGGTGGCTGTGATTTCTGCCAATAGCGTATGCGCCAGTGGCAAGATGTCTTCAGGGCGTTCACGCAACGGGGGGATGCGCAGTTCGACCACATTGATACGGTAATACAAATCCTCGCGGAACGCACCGCTGACCACCCGCTCTTGCAGCAACTGGTGGGTGGCGCAGATCAGACGAATGTTCACCGGGATGAGCGTTTCACCACCGACACGCACAATATTGCGCTCTTGCAGTGCACGCAACAGCCTGACTTGCATGGCCGGTGGCGTGTCGCCAATTTCATCCAAAAAGAGCGTGCCCCCATCGGCCTGTTCAAAAACGCCTTTTTTGGTTCGTGCCGCGCCGGTGAACGCCCCTTTTTCGTAGCCAAAGAGCTCGGCCTCCAAAAGGCTTTCGGTCAGTGAGCCGCAATTGACGGCAATAAAGGGTTTGTGCGACCCGCTCAGGTCGTGCAGGGCGCGTGCAACGCGCTCCTTGCCGACACCCGACTCGCCGGTGATCAGCACCGATGCCGGGCTGCGCGCCAGGCGCATCAACATGGCCTGGATTTGTTGCATGGCCGGCGACTGACCTAGACCAACGCCAAGCACTTGCGCGCCAGGCAAAACAATATCGCTGATCTTGTCGATCAAGGCATCCAGGTCAAAGGGTTTGGTGATGTAGTCGCGCGCGCCTTTTTTCATCAAATTAACGGCGGTGGCAATCTCGCCATACCCGGTAATGAAAATAAAGGGGGGCAGCCGATGCCCATCGGCTAGCAAATGATCAAACAACGCATCACCAGTAAGGTCGGGCAAGCGGATATCGCTGACCACCAAGGCGTAGTCCTGACTGCGCAGCGCCGCCAGCGCATCGCTGCCGTTGCGGTGCCAGTCAAAAGCAAACCCATCCAATTCAAAACGATCCGACAGGGACTCCCCCATCAGTTCATCGTCTTCAATCAGGCAAATTCTGTTGGTCAGTGGTTTCATGCGGGGAGCTTAAGGGAAGAATAACGGTGAATCGCGTTTGCTGCGCGCCAGATTCGGCGTGAATGGTACCGCCGAGCTGGGTGACGATCTGGTAACAAATCCACAAGCCCAGGCCATTGCCATTTTCTGAAAAACTGGTGAAGGGCTCATACAAACGCGCCAACTGTTCGGGCAGCATTGGTGTGCCGGTGTTCTCGACCACCATCACCAGTTGCGCTTCATTGGTTTTTGCTTGCAAACTCACACGTCCGCTCCTACCCGACGCGGCAATCGCGTTGAGCAGCAAATTGATCAGCACCTGGCGCACCAGGGTTGACGGCAGTGCCATGCCATCGGGGACGGTCACCACCCAATGCATCTGGGTGGACTGTTTCTTGATGGCATGCGACACCAGCACGCGCACGTCATCAAAGTCAGAGGTATTTAAGGGGCGACTCTTGACTTTGGCCTCCACCAACAAAGCCGCGACAGTTTCCTTGACTTGCGACAGGCCACGCTCCAGCAGCGAGACGGTCTTTTGCGTCACTGGGTCGGGGCTGCCGTGTCGCTTGAGGGTGCTGATGGCGTTGAGCATGCCGCCCAAAGGGTTGTTGATTTCATGCGCGATGCTGGCGGTGAGTCTGCCCACTGCGGCCATGCGCTCGCTTTTGACCATTTCTTTTTCGACCAAAGCCTTTTCTTGCAATTTGGCGTGCATGTCGGCGTAAGCCTGGTACAGCAGGCCAACCTCATCCTGATAGGGGTAGAGCTTGGGGTCAATCGCCGCAGTGTTGGCCTCCCCAATATGTCGAATTCGACCGGTAATCCATTGCATCGGGCGCATCATGCGTCGCCCCCAATAAGCAGTAATGGGCAATAGCACCCCCAGCACCAGCAGCGTGATCCCCACCGCGTTGAGCAGCAACTGTGAAAAACGTTGCCACAACAGCGACTTGTTGTAGCCCACCACCACCGTGCCCAGCCGAACGCCATCATTGGCCACTGGCAGGGCAACGTAGATATGCTGTGCGCCTGGCGCGTCACTGACGAAAACCGGCGCCTCAGGGTCCTTGGGCAAATGCTGAGCCAGGGCCGCATATTCCGGCCCCAACTCAGCCATGGGCTGCAGCAAGCTGTGCTCATGCGAGCGCGACGACACGTACACGCGCTGCTCGCTATCGAAGACCACCAGGCTTTCCGTCTGCGCCGATGCCGGGTTGGCGGCAAACGGCAAGGTCACCACTTCATAAGCTTGCCAAACCTCGTCATGCAACATCACCGGGAACAGCGAACGCGCCGTGATGCGTGCCAGATCTTCGGCATTTTTCTGCAAGTCGTGATGCAAGTTGTCCCACGCCTGCAGCATGAACGATGCCGACAGCGCCAGTGCAGTGGCCAGAATCAGTCCACCGCCCCAGAGCGGCATTTTGTAGCGCAGGCTGAGGTCAAACAGGCGCATCAGGGCTCGCCAAATTGCCGCATCATCTCTGCCACGCCGTCGTAGAGTTTGGGTGACCCTTTGATGAAGCCATCCAGATTCAACCTGTTCAAGAGATTCCGACCTTGGGCATTGTTTTGCATGTTCATCAGCACGCCTTGCATCAAGGCAAAGTCCGCCGCAGGCACGTTGCGCTGCGCCACCATGGGCGGAAAGCCATACAGTTCTGATTTCCAGGCAATGCGTGTTTTGGCAGTGATGTCCGGGCGCACCTTGGCCAACGACTCCCACACATAGCTGTCGACCGACGCGCCCTGCGCCACACCGCTGGCCACCGCGTCGATCACCTTGCGGTGTGACCAGGTGAAAAATGTGCGCTTGAAAAATGTGGCAGGGTCTGCGCCGCTGCGTTGAATCTCAAAACGGGGCGACAAATAGCCGGTGTTGGAGTAGGGGTCGGCAAACGCAAAAATCGTGTTCTTCAGGTCAGCAATGCGGCGCGTGGTGGTGTCACTGATCGGCACGATCAGGTAAGCCTGGTAGCTGGGTTTGCCCTGGTGCAAGGCCACCGCCAGCAAATTCACGTCCTTTTTCAACACCAGGTAAGGATAATCGCACACCCAGGCGAAATCGACCTTTTGCTGCTGCAGCAAGTCAATGGTTTCACGGTAGCGGTCGCGTTGGATGAACTCCACCGGGCGTTTGGTATGCGTTTGTAGGTAATCCCGCCACTGTGCCAGCATCGCATGCTGGTCATGCAGAAACGCCGGGGTCATGGCGATGCGAATCGTCGGACCCGCAGCGCTACTTGGTATGGGCAAAAACACCCCGATCAAGCAACCAAGCAGAGCGAAGATTCGAAGCAGTTTGAACATGTTTTCTCTCGTTACCCGCGGGTAACTTCCCGCTTGAAAGCACTTTGGCGTTACCCGCTGGTAACGCACTGGGGTATGTTGGCATCTTCTGGCCGTTAAGTCCCCATGAAATGGGCTTTTGCACGGCGTGATTCTAGTGATGACAAGTCCTTCAGTGTGCCGTTTTTAGGGCATCCGTTACCCACGGGTAACCCGGCTTGGCCGAAAGACTGTGGTTTACATGGTGTCAACTGTGGCACGAAGTTTGCGCTACTAGGTTGCCCTGATCGTTTGTGTATTGACTGAACTCAGTCAAATCAAGTGGCACAGATGACGCAGTCACCCCAGTTTTTTTACAGGAGAAGCCAAGTGAAGCTAGCTCGAAGAGGTTTTATCCAAGGCATGGGCGCATTGGGCGCCGCCGCCGGTGTCAGTCTGGATGCCGTGGCCCAGGCGGTGAAAACTGCCAAGCCCGTCGCCAAGGGCAAGGCAGCGCCGCGTGCGCCGCTTGAAGTCAAACACATCAAGTCACGTTGCTCGATTTGCCCTAACTTTTGCGCCATCCAGGGCAACGTGGTGAACGGTGTGATCAAGACGATTTACCCGGACGCTGAAGGCGTTGAGGTTTACAACCACGGCATCTGCCCCAAGGGTGTTTCCGGTATGTACAACACCTACGACCCGTTTCGCCTGAAAAAACCCATGAAGCGCACCAACCCCAAGAAGGGCCCGAATGAAGACCCAGGGTTTGTTGAAATCAGTTGGGACGAGGCGTTTGAATTGGTCGCTTCCAGGTTGGCAAAGATTCACGCCGACAACCCCTCCAAGCTGGTCTTTCAATGGGGTCAAGGGAAATACCTGATCGGTGATGCCTTCATGAAGGCGTTCCTCAGTGCCTATGGGTCACCCAACGGCACGCACCGCACCACCACGTGTGAAGCCGCTCGCCACGTGGCCGACGAACTCACTTGGGGCTACCACGGGCACATCCCCGACCTGAAATACACCAACTTGCTGTTTAATTTTGGCTCCAACTATCACGAAGGTGAGCAATCGTCGCGCTGGTTGGATTGGGCAACTGCCCAGGGTCGTGAGCGTGGATTGAAAGTGGTCGTGATTGAACCCCGGTTGTCCAATTGCGCCGCTAAGGCAGATGAATGGGTACCTATGCGCCCAGGCAAAGACGTGGTCTTGATTCTGGCTATTTGCAAGCAACTGATTGATGCCGGTACGATCGACGAAGAGTTCCTCACGACCATGACCAACTCACCACAACTGGTGGGAGCCGATGGCCACGTGGTTATGGACAAAGACGGTAAGACACCTTTGGTCTGGGACGCTGTGACCAACGCTGCAGTGGCTTATACCGAAAACGTCAAGCCAACGCTCAAAGGCAGCTTTACCGTGGACGGCAAACCCGTGCGCACCGCGTTCACTGTGTTTGCCGATGGCCTAAAGACCATCACGCCGCAATATGCAGAAGAAATCACAGGCGTGCCGGCTGCTGATGTCGTTCGACTGGCAGCCACCTTCGGCAAAGAGGCGCGTATTGGCGAGTTCAAGGAAGTTGATGGCGTCAAGCTGCGTTATCGGCCC
Source organism: Comamonadaceae bacterium CG2_30_57_122 (assembly GCA_001871515.1). GTDB lineage: Bacteria > Pseudomonadota > Gammaproteobacteria > Burkholderiales > Burkholderiaceae_C > Rhodoferax. Next base: position 4,068 of record MNXW01000331.1, on the reverse strand, counting down.
GTTGCTGCTTACACATTCCGCGGTCTGGCCGCCAAAGAGTTTGGTGTGCAGAGCTCACGTTCCGCGTTGATTCTGAATTCATTGGTGGGTGCGATTGATTCTGTGGGCGGGCTGCTGCTTGGTCACGTCAACAATCATCCTGATTATCTGGAACCTGCCAAGTGTGAATACCCGCCCAAACGCGCTGATATGCAGATGAGTGTGTTTCACCCCAATTCCCACCATAACATCGCGCAACAAAGCAACATCACAATCCTGGATCCAAAATCGTGGGGTCTGGAATATGAGCCGGAAATGCAGATGTTTTACGGCACCAACAGGCCGATGGCAACGTCCAACTCTTGGGAGCAATTTGAAGGCATGACCAAGACCTTCAATGTGGTGATTGATATCCTGCTGACCGAAACCGCTTGGTATGGTGACATTGTGTTACCCGACAAGACCTATCTGGAGTCATGGCATAACTCACCCTGCAAGACGAACCCAGAAATGACAGGCATTGTGTCGATTCGTCAGCCCATGGCCAATCCCTATAACCTGGAGCACGACGCCACTTCCATCTTGTTTGAACTGTCAAAACGGTTGGGCCTACGCGATAAGTACCTGACAGCCTGCAATAAGACTTGGGGTTTGAAAGGTATCGTTTTTCAGACGGGTCGAGACTACACCCCCAGGGAAATGGTTGAGGTCATGTGGACCAGCAAGACCAAGAAAGACTTTTCTTACGCACTCGAACATGGCTTTACAGCCAAGAAAAAGGACGTCAAAGGGAAGTATCTTCATGGCGTTGAGCACGTGTTCAAAGGCCCTGGTAAGCCCAAGTTCAAACTGTATGCAGATCACATGATTGGCACCTTCGAGAAGGTTGAAAAGACCGTCAAGGCCAATAACATCACGCGCATTGACCTGGCCAAGTACAAAATTGCCTACTCGCCATTACCTACGCCCGATCACGCACAACCCACCCCGCACCGCGAGGCCAAAGACTATCCGTTCTACTTGGTGACCCATAAACTGATGCACCGGTATCAGTCGGGCAATACCGTCAATAACGTGATTACCAACCAGGCGCTCGGTCATGACCTTGACACCAACTATGTGGTGATGAATGTGGTAGCAGCCAAGGCCATGGGCGTCAAGACTGGCGACAAGGTGGTTGTTGAAACCCGTGTCGGTAAAACCACGGGCATTGCCAAAGCAGTTCAGGGGGTTCACCCGGAGACCGTGGCTATTTCGTTCCACTACGGCCAATGGAGCAAGGGCTATTCCCCCGCGGCCAAACAAGGTACCTGGATCAACGGTGTGCTGGAGTTGCATCCCGACATTCCGTCAGGAATGAATTCCTTCAACGACACCAAGTGCAAAGTCTATAAGGCCTAACCGAAGGAGAACATCATGACAAAACTCGTTAGATTGATTGATCAAAAGCGTTGCATGGGCTGCCGTGCCTGCATCGCGGCTTGTGCCACAGAAAATCACTTCACTCCTGATGCACCGTGGAACGTGATGGTGGAATATGAAGTGGGCACTTATCCCAAGGTCAAAAAAGTGTTCAACACCATGAACTGCATGCATTGCGAGCACCCGTCTTGCAAAATGGCATGTGATCGGGTAGGAGCCAAAGCCATCAGCAAGAACGCCTTTGGCGTAGTCACCATTGACTACGAAAAATGCATTGGCTGCGGTTACTGTGCCTCGGTTTGCCCGTACGGTGTGCCGCAGCTCAACAAAACCATTGCTCAGTTGTCCCCTGGCAAAGAGAAACTGGGTGCTGAAAACCTGGACTATGCCGATCGTCACCCGACGCACCGCAAAAAATCCAATACAGCTGAGAAGTGCACCTTCTGCACCCACAAGCTTGAGCAGGCTGTGGCCGACGGCAAGGTGGATCGCATTGGCAAGGATCAAGCTTACACACCCAGTTGCGATCTGGTTTGCCCAACGCAGGCTCGCATGTTTGGCGACCTTGACGATCCGAACTCGGACATTTCCAAACGCATCAAAGAAACCGGCGCCAAACAGTTAAAGACCAAGTTTGGCAACTCGCCTCAGGTGTACTACGTTCTGGAAGAAGGAGCCGTATCATGAAAAAACTGTTGACGCTGACCCTGCTAGGTCTGTCGCTGGCTGTGGGCGCGGCTTTTGCAGCCGACGTGGCGCCGAAAAAAGCTGCCCCCAAGACCGTCAAGGTGACATCCAAGACCAAATCGATGGCGGAACTGGGCCGTTGGCACACCATTCACAAGACCAGCCAAAAGCTGTTTTGCGATGACTGCCATGGCGGCGGTGAGAAAGATATCTTGTACCTGCGCACTGGCGAGCCGCAAGGCTCCACCGGCCCGGTGGATCGCAAAGGCTGTATCACTTGCCACCAAGCGCCCAACGAACCGACCTATTACGCTGCACCCAAATGAATACAGCAGTGAACGCAGAACTGGCTGACGTTGCCAAGCGCCGAAGCAGCACCTGGTGGTTGTTGTCGCGCCTGGTCAGCGAGCAGCCCCAAGACCCCTGGCTGGGCGAGTTGGAGTCCGTGCTGAGCACGGTCGAAGCTGACCCGCTGATACCTTTGGGATTGGAATCTGCGGCACTGCTAAGCGCTTTGCGGTCTGCCCGGGTCGATACGGGTGGCTTGACGACCTTGGCTGTTGATCGTACAAACCTACTGGCCGGCGTGCTCCATAAATCGGAGCTAGCCGCACCTTTTGAGAGTTCGGCGCTGGGTCAGGAGATGAACAGCGATTTGGTCATGGATGTGATCCAGTGCTATCAGGAAGCCGGTTTGGTGGACTTTGGTCTGGAACAAGGACCGCCCGATTATTTGGGCACAGAGCTGCGCTTCATGTCAGTGCTGGCCTACCAGGAAATGGTGGCGCATCATGCCGCAGACCTTGGTTTGGCCGCGCAGTGGCTGGCCATGCAGCGCCATTTTCTAGATACGCATCTACTCAACTGGATACCCGAGCACTGCGAACGTATGTCGAGCATGGCAAAAACACCGTTCTATCAGGCCACAGCGGCCTTGCTGCGCGCGGCTTGTTTGCTTGATCAGTCTGACTTGAAGGCGATTGCTGAACAGCTGCGTTTGCCGGTTAGCAACAACTTGACCAGCGAGGTTGGAACATGAGTACAGCAGGTGTGGCAACACCGCCTGTTGGCTTGGCTGGTTTAACGCCCGTCAACGGCGACGCCCACACTTCCCCCGAAGTGGTGGTGTACGAGTCCCGTGGTTGCGTGCTTGTTCTGGGTGACGATGCCAGCGTGGGTGAGGTGGCACAGCGTGTGGCTGCGCATCACACCACGGTGGTGTTTGCCCCAGGTGCGGATGTGCGCGATTGGGGGCCACGCGTGACAGCGGTGGGTCGTCGCGTGACGCATCTCACCGGTCATCTGGGCGCGTTTCAGGCTGGCATTCAGGTGGGTGAAGAGTTCACTGATGTTGGCGCGGCCAGTCCCAACCCCGGCCGCTACTTTGATATGGTGCTGGATCTGTGCGCCAAGCCGCTCATTGCCGATGAAGTCCTGCCCTACGGTTATTTCACTACGGGTGCGAATGAGGCCGTGCTGTCCCAAGCCATCGCTGCGATGCGAACGTTGGTGGGGCGTTTTTCCAAGCCCCGCTATTTCAACTATGCGGCGCAGCTGTGCGCACATGGCAGCAGCGGTTTGACGGGTTGCACCCGTTGTTTGAACGTGTGCTCGGCGAATGCCATCACCTCTGTCGGGAGCAGCATCCAGGTCGATCCGTACCTGTGCCAAGGCTGTGCCAGTTGTACCCTGAGTTGCCCCACGGGCGCATTGACTTTCAAAGCGCCAGAACGGCAGACGCTGGGTGAGCGCCTGCAAGCCGTCCTGGCCGATGCGGGACAGGGCGTGACGCTGCTGGTGCATGCATCTGATTTGGATGCCCAAACACAAGCCACTTGGTCGCAGCACAAGGTGGTGCTGTTCCAGGTCAATCCGTTACCCGCTTTGGGTGATGAACTGTGGTTGCGCGCGCTTGCGCTGGGCGCGATTCGCTTGGTGTTGCTTGATGATGGCGCTTTGCATGGCAAGACGCGTGCTTTG
>MNXW01000007.1 GCA_001871515.1 Comamonadaceae bacterium CG2_30_57_122 | reverse complement strand
TTGATCAAGGGTTACCTGCGCCTGGGCGCCAAGGTGCTCGGTGCACCCGCCTGGGACCCGGACTTCAACACGGCAGACTTGCCCATGCTGATGCGCATCAACGACCTGCCCACGCGCTACCGCAAGCACTTTCTGGGGCACTGATGCGCGCCGACTTCAGCTCGCTGGCTTTCTTTGCGCCAGGCATCACTGCACATGGCGCGCAAGCCAGTGCTGAGTCAGCGCAAAACCGTTACCGCGCCGTCTTCATCTCTGACCTGCACCTGGGCACACCCGGTTGCCAGGCTGAAGCTTTGCTGGCGTTCATCAAGGCGCATCCCAGTGACTACCTTTACTTGGTCGGCGACATTGTGGATGGCTGGCAGCTGCGTCGTCGCTGGTACTGGCCCGGGCTGCACAACGACGTGGTGCAAAAACTGTTGCGCCGTGCGCGCAAGGGTTGCCGGGTGGTCTTCATTGCCGGTAACCACGACGAATTTGCACGTGCATTTGTTGGCCACCAGTTTGGTGGTATCGAAGTACAGGAAGACGCTGTTCACACCACCGCCGACGGTAAGTCGATGTGGGTGACACACGGCGACCAATTTGACGGCGTGATCCAGTGTGCCAAGTGGCTGGCGTATCTGGGTGACAACCTGTATGAATTCACTTTGCGGCTGAACCGGCATCTCAACAGCTGGCGTGCGCGCCTGGGCTTGCCTTACTGGTCGCTGTCGGCGTATCTGAAACACCGTGTCAAAAAAGCCATGATGTATGTCGCCGACTTCGAGAAGGCGGTCGCGCATGAGGCGTGGCGGCGAGGCCATGATGGCGTGGTTTGTGGTCACATTCACCGCGCCGAAATGCGCGACATTGACGGCGTCCTGTATTGCAATGATGGCGACTGGGTGGAGAGTTGTTCGGCGCTGATCGAGCACCAAGACGGCCGTCTGGAACTGCGCCACTGGACGGCGCTGGGCTCACAGCAAGAAGCCACTGTGTCATCGCGCTGAAACAAATCATTTGTACCATTTGGTGACAAGGAGGGTTGGCCTTATGTTAAAAAAAACTGCGTTACTGCTTTTGGTGTTACCAGGTTTGGCGTCATGTGCAGCAACAGGATGTACCGTCGGCGACGTTGAACCAACGTGGCGGTTAACATGAATATGTTGTACCCGAAGACGTGGGCTTCAACGGCTGTGGACATGGCGACCAGACCAGCGATACCATCGCATCCTAGGGCGCGCGTCACAGCGCAGGGCAGTTTAGCTCGAGTGTTACAGGATCAGCAACTGCATGCGGTATTTCAGCCGATTGTCGACCTGCGCGATGGTGGCGTATTTGCCCATGAGGCGCTCATACGGGGACCGACAGGTACGCCATTGCACAGCCCGGACGCGTTGCTGACCGCTGCTGCCAAAGAAGAGCTGGGGTACGAATTTGAAATGGCTTGCATCGTCACCCAGCTGTTTGCCTGGGGCAAGCTGCGCCAGAGCGGACGTCTGTTTCTCAACATCAGCGCAGAGGTGATGGTTGAGCTGGTGTCGCATCGGGGCATTCGGCATTTGCTTGGGCAACTCAACCTGAGTGGTGTATTGCCGAGGCATGTGGTGCTGGAAATCACCGAGCATGAGCGCGTCAAAGACATGGATCGCCTGGGCGAAGTTGTCAGCGCACTGCGGGAAACAGGCATTTCTATCGCCTTGGACGACTTCGGTGATGGACGTTCGAGCTTGCGCTTGTGGTCACAGTTGCGTCCCGAAATCGTGAAGATTGACAAGTACTTTGTGCAAAGCATCAGCGACAACCCGGACAAATTGAAAACGGTGCGCGCGTTACTGCAAATTGCCGATATTTTCGACACCTCACTGGTCGCTGAGGGCATTGAAAATCCGCAGGATCTGCGTGTGATTCGTGACCTGGGTATTCGCTATTCACAAGGGTACTTTTTTGGCCACCCTGAAAGCCAGCCGTTGTTGGAGGTGGGGGGGGAGGTGACTGACCTGCTGCAGGACGGCCCTATTGCGGTTTACCCCGAGTCAGCTCAACAAGCCAGTTCCTGGCAAATCAGCGGGCTCAACATTCTGAAAGCTCCGACGGTGACACCGCAGACGACCAACAATGAGATCGCCAGCATTTTCGAGCATGAGCCCAATCTGCACGCGGTGGCGGTGCTTGATGCGGGTCGACCGGTGGCTATCATCAACCGCTTGCTGTTCATGAACCAGTACGCCAAGTTGTATTACCGCGATATTGCGGGGCGCAGAAGCTGCATGAGCAACGCCAACACCGAGCCGCGTTTGATTGAAAAGAACTACCAAATTGATGAGTTGGTGGGCATTTTGACGTCTGGTGACCAGCGCTATCTCGCCGACGGTTTCATCGTCATGGACAATGGCCGTTATCTGGGTTTGGGCACCGGCGATCAGCTGGTTCGCAGCGTCACCGAGTCGCGCATTGAAGCCGCCCGTCATGCCAATCCACTGACCTTTCTGCCAGGCAACATACCGATTACGCAACACATTGAACGCTTGCTGCGCAAACAAACTCAATTTGTTGCCTGTTACGCCGATCTGAATACGTTCAAGCCGTTCAACGACTGCTACGGTTACTGGCGCGGCGATGCGATGATTCGTTTGCTTGCCTCGGTGATCAAAACGCAGTGCGATGCCCAACGCGACTTTCTTGGGCATGTGGGCGGGGACGATTTCATCGTCCTGTTCCAGAGCCCTGATTGGCATGAACGCTGCCAGCGCATCATTGCCGAATTCAATGCGCAAGCGGTTCATTTGTTTGAGGAAAGCGCACGCCTGGCGGGTGGCATAGAAGCCGAGGATCGCCACGGTGTGCGACGCTTCTTCCCGCTGACGACCCTGTCGATTGGTGCCGTCGTGGTTCCGAGTGGCCAATCCTTACATGCCGAGGACGTAGCCAACCAGGCGGCACTGGCCAAACACGATGCCAAACTGTCGGGTGATGGTTTTTTTGAGCGCTTCATTGCTTGAGCGCTTCGCACTGGCTTGTCAGTTTGCGTCGTTATCACCCCACGACTGCAGCGCCCGCAGCAAAGGGCGTTTTTTGTCTTGATGCCCACCCATTCTTTGCAGGATGTCAACCAGCGTGTGAATGGCTTGGGCGATGTAGGGACCCTTGTTGAGCATCACGCATTCGGCGCGCACGCCCATACCTGCGTCAGAAATTTCAGCGCGTGAGGGCAAGCCGGTTTTGGCCAGCGATTCAAGCACCTGGGTAGCCCATATCACTGGCATGTGCGCAGCCTCGGCGCACCACAAGATTTCTTCCTGCACCTCGGCCAGGCGCTCATAGCCGCATTCAATGGCCAGGTCACCGCGTGCAATCATCACGCCCGCTGACTTGGAGGCCATGGCGGCCAGCATCAGCTCGGGCAGGTTCTCGAATCCTCGCCTGGTTTCGATTTTCAGGACGATGCCCATGTCGTCGCGCTTGAGTCGCTTGAGGTGCTGGCGCAGCAGCGCCACATCGTCGGGTTTCTGCACGAACGACAAACCCACCATGTCGGCCTCCATCGCCACGACCGACAGGTCTTCCAGGTCTTTGTCGCTTAACGCGGGCAGGTTCAACTGGCTGTCTGGCAGGTTGATGCCTTTGTCGGCTTCCAGCTTTTCGCCGCCGTCACGTGCGTGGGTGATTTCAATGTCAAGCCAGTCAGGTGTTACCGAGCGGATCACGCCGCCAATGCGGCCGTCGTCAAACCAGATGCGCTCGCCTACTTGAACCTGCTCGAATATCTGCGGCAGCGTGCAGCAAATGGTGGCCAAGTCGCTGTCGTCATCTTCGCGCTCTGAAATGGGTTGCTGCGTGGCTGACGCCGGCTTGGTCAAACGCAGCATCTCTCCCCGGTGCAGGTGCAAGGTGCCGGGAAGCCGCTCGATTTGGCAGACCAGGGTGGAGTGCTTCCTGCTGTCGTGGCCGGTGTCGATGTAAAAAATGGTCTCGGGGGTCAGGTAGGCGGTTTGCAGACTTTCGGCAATGGCGCCGCTGTGGTCAACGTGCACCACCAATAAATGCCGCTTGGCACCACGTGCGTCAAAAAACTCGATGTTGGAGCCCACCTTAAGGCGATCAAGCCAGATTTCCCACACACCGATACTGGCATCGACGCCATTGAGGTCATCAGTCCCACAGATCGGACGCAGCCGCAGCCTGGCTGGCCGGAACACCCGACCGAGTTCGTCTTTGCCTGGCTTGAGCTTGAGCACCGGTGCTTGCAGCGGCAAATCACCGGTTCTTATTTTTGGTCCACCCAGATCCATCAGCAGCTTGACGCGGCGCTGTGCTGCCTTGGCTGCGCGTTGGACGTTGGCCGCCATCGTGCGCCAGTCACTGGGGGTGTCATGCGCGCAATTGATGCGTGCCACGTCCATGCCCGCGTGAACCAGTTTGTGAACAATGCTGTAGTCATTGGCGGCTTCGCTGGGCAAGGTGACCATGATCCGCACAGGCCGGTTGGCCTCAGCCGGGCCGAGCAGTTTGCTGGTGTGCCGCTTCAACAACTCACGGCTGCTGACACTGCCTGCAGGCTCATCGGCCGACTTGCTCTGCCACGGCTGGCCTGTCAGGTGGTGCAGGATACCCAGTACTTTGTCCAGGTTGGCCAATACGTGGGATTCCGATCGTCCAAGGGACGACAGGCCAATCCAGGCCAGTTGGTCTTGCAGCGGGCGTAAATCAACATTGCGCAGGGTCAGGTAATGAACCAGGTTGCGCGCGCTTTGCTGGTATTCGGGCAGTACCTGGTCAATCACGTTTTTCAGGCTGGCTTCGCGTTCCAGCATGGCGCGGCGCAGTTGCCAAAGCTGGCGGATCAAGTCCAGACAGATGTCAGTGTTCCAGTTGCATGGCTGGATATTGATCTGGGTCGCGGGCGACTTCAAAAGAGCAGGTTGGGCATTCATGCGCCGGTTATACCAACGCACTGTGAAAAAATCGTGACAAATTAGCGCACAGCCAGCTCAAATGTCCAGCTCGTCTTTAGCCACGATTGCGCTTCCTGTCGCAGCAGGTGGGTGGATTGCGGGAAGCGTTGCGCCCAGTCGGCGGGGATGCTCAATACCAAGCGCTGACGCTGGGAATGGCAGCTGAGTTCCAGATTCTGAACCTGCGGGTCGCGGCGGGCGTGGCACAGGATGACCGCCAGCCGCAGTGCTAGCAACATCTTGATAAATTCAGCCTGCTCAAAATTGGCGTCGAGCTTCTTGAGCTTGCCGCGATGGCCGAGCACCAGCAGACCGAGCCGGTACAACTCGGGCAGGCTAAAGCCCATCATGTCGGCATTTTCAAGAATGTAGGCACCGTGCTTGTGGTAGTCGCTGCATGAAATGGCGTTGCCAATTTCGTGCAGTGTGGCGGCCCAGCCCAATTTGCGTTTCAGTTCTGCCGCGCGGGTCGTTGTCTCGGGCATGATTTGCGCCAACAGATGCCCAGCCACCTGACTGACACGACGACCTTGCGCGCTATCGACGGCAAACTTCTGCGCCAGACGTTGCACCGAGACATCGCGCGCGTCGGTCAGGTTGGCATCGCGCTCCACCATCTCCAGCAACACGCCATGACGTAGTGCACCTTGGGCGACGTTGAGTTTGTCAATTTGCAGCAATTCCATCAACCCGCGCAGGATACTGACGCCACCGCTGATGACCGCGCGGCGGTCGTCTTTTAGGCCTTCAAGCTGAACTTTGTTGGTATTGCCAGCGCGCAACATATTTTTTATCAGCCAATTCAAACCGTCGCGGCTGATGATGCCTTCGGGCCAGCCACCCAGCATCAGGATGTCGGCGACCGCTCCGACCGTGCCCGAGGCACCGTAGGCCGCATCCCACAGTTTGCGCGGGTACGTAGCCAACGCTTCCTCGAGCACCGCCTGGGTGGCAATTTCAGCGCGGTACAGATTCTGTTCGGTGAATTCGCCGCCGGGGAAATAGCGCATGGACCACGCCACACTGCCGACCCGGTACGAAGCGGTGTGCAAGGCCTGGGGGCCAGCGCCCAGCACCAGTTCGGTGGAGCGCCCGCCAATGTCGATCACCAGGCGGCGCTCGGCGCTTTGCGGCAGCATCTGCACAACCCCCTGGTAAATCAGGCGTGCCTCTTCGGTGCCGGCGATCACTTCGATGGGGAAGCCCAGAATGTCGCAGCCGCGCTGGATGAATTCATCGCGGTTTTTAGCTTCGCGCAGCGTTTGGGTAGCCACTGCGCGCACCTGCTCGGGTTTGAAACCGGCCAGGCGTTCGGCAAAGCGCGCCAGGCACTCCCAGCCGCGCGCCATTACCTCAGCCGATAAGCGCCGCTCTTCGTCAAAACCGTTGCCCAGCCGCACCGTCTCCTTGAGGTAGTCAACGCGTTGGATATGCCCGTGATCGTAGCGACCGATTTCCAGCCGAAAGCTGTTGGAGCCCAGGTCAATGGCTGCCAGAAAAGTACCGTTGTTCATCGCTTGAGTTTAAAGAAGTTTGACGATGCTTTCGCGCACATCCCCCGCCAGCCGCCGTCGATCAAAGCCCTGCGCCGGCACTGGCTCGCTAAAGCTGAGCTTGGCGCGCAGCGGCGGGGCAGTCAGGGTGCGCCAGATCGAGCCGAACAAGGTGTCGTCGTCAATGTAGCAAGGTGCCAGACTGGGCTGCTGTGTGCCTGCATCCTGGTACTGCAACGCCACGGCTTGTACCGGCACCTCGGCGCTGATGGCAGACTGAAACAGGTTGGCATGAAACGGCAACACCTGTAGCCCGTTGCTGGTGGTGCCTTCCGGAAAAATGGCCAGCGTGTCGCCCTGGCGCAGGTGCTCGGTCATCTGGTGCACCACGCGCACTGCATCACGCGGCGATTGGCGTGAAATGAACAGGGTGCCGGTGGCTGCTGCCAAGTTGCTGATCAGCGGCCACTGCCGCACCTCGGACTTGGCGACAAAGCGGCACGGGCAGGTGGCCAGGAGCACATAAACGTCCAGCCACGACACATGGTTGGCGGCAAGTAGCGCTGGGGCGGCCATGATAGGGTTGCCGACCACTTCAAATTCAATAGCTGAATAAGACAGCAGTGCAAGAGCCCACGACTGAATTCGCTGCACTTGTTGCTTCTGGTTCAGCTTCGGAAAAACAAAAGTGACGGTTGCCAGGCCGCAGATCATGTGAGCCGCTACGCGGGTAAGTTTCCAGCAGGCGCGCAAAGTGTTCATGCAGAGTTCAAACAGGCAAACGGACAATGATGCGTTTATTTCATGTCGGATTGATGACAGCGGCTGATGCCATCACCCGTATCAACGCCGCAGCATGCCAAACGCCTCAAATTCCCAGCTGCGCATGGCCAGCAGCAGGGTGTAACCCTCGCGGTTTTCCTCGCCTAGTTTTTGGTCGGCCTGGTGTTGCTGGGCAAAGTCTTGCGCCACCCGCTGCATGCGCTCCATGAACGACGGAGCAAGGGCCCGGCTCACCGAGCCATGCACCAGCAGCAGCCCTTCGCCCGCGCCGTTGAACCCGCCAGAGAAATAGTCCAGCAAGGCATTGTCGCGAAAGTAGTTCATCACCGGGCCGTGCGGTCGCCAACGAAAGGTTTTGGCCAGCTTGAGTCGGTAGTGGTTCAACGGGCGCAGCTCAATGATGCCAATGCGATCGAGTTGCGCCAGGTAGCCAATGCAGTCTGCCTCTGACAAGCGGTAAGCCGTGGTGATTTGCTCCAGCGTCCATTGGCTCAGCACGCAGATGGCCACCAGCAGCAGTTTTTTGTCAGCCACCACGGCGCTTTCCTGTTCCTGCGTCATTTCTCGCAACATCGGTTGGGCATCGGCCACGCGGCGCGCCAACTCGGCAAAGTCAAGCTTGAGTGCACGGCAAATCGCATCAATGCGCGACAGCGGCATGTCGCCCTTGGCCAGCATGCGCTTGACGCTGCTCTCGGCCATGCCCAAGTTTTGCGCCAGATCGGCATACGTCATCTGGGCGGCTTTGAGTTCTTTTTTCAGGGCATTGACCAGATCGGCGGTGGTGCTCATGGGTATTGTTATTTGATACTTTGAGTTGCCATTATCTGCCTCTGTGCGCATTTTTGAAGTATTTGGAAGTTGGCTGAAAGACACTGCACTTCACCCACAATACAGCCCAAGGAGATAGCCCATGCCCCACCAAGCCCAACCCAACCAGTTCGCCCTGTTGCGCCAGCGCCGCTTTGCGCCGTTTTTCTGGACGCAGTTCTCCGGCGCAGCCAATGACAACCTGTTCAAGTTTGCCTTTACCGTGATGGTGACCTACCAGCTCAGCGTGGGGTGGCTGCCCCCGGCCATGGCCGGGCTGGTGATTGGGGCGCTGTTCATCTTGCCGTTTTTGTTGTTTTCGGCCACCGCCGGGCAATTGGCAGACAAGTACAACAAAACGCGGCTGATCCAGTTCACCAAAAACCTCGAGATCGCCATCATGGTGCTGGCGGTGTGGGGGTTTATGTTGGCCAATGTGCCGGTGCTGCTGGCGTGCACGTTTTTGATGGGTGCGCAGTCCACCTTGTTTGGCCCAGTGAAATTTGCCTATCTGCCGCAGATGCTGGGTGAGCGCGAGCTCACCGGCGGCAACGGCATGGTCGAGATGGGCACGTTTGTGGCGATTTTGCTAGGCAACGTGGCTGGCGGCTTGCTGGTGGCCATGCCCGAAGTGGGCCCGCGTAATGTGGCCATCGGTTGCATGGTGCTGGCGCTGCTGGGCCGGGTGGTGGCAGGAGTCATACCACCTGCACCGGCCACCGACCCGAGCCTGAAGATCAACTGGAACCCCATCACCGAAACCTGGCGCAACCTGGTGCTGGCGCACGGTAATCTGGTGGTGTTCCGCTCGCTGCTGGGCATCAGCTGGATGTGGTTTTTTGGCGCGGTGTTTTTGAGCCAGTTTCCCAGCTTTGCCAAAGAGGTGCTACACGGCAATGAGCAGGTGGCATCCCTGCTACTGGTGGTGTTTTCCATAGGTATTGGAACCGGCTCGCTCTTGTGCGAGGTGTTCAGCCGCCGCCACGTCGAAATCGGTCTGGTGCCTTTGGGCGCGATTGGCATGAGCGTGTTTTCGGTGGATTTGTACTTTGCCGCGCGCGCGCTGCCTGCGTCTGAGGTGATGAGCCTGGGCTTGTTTCTGGCGCAAAGCGCGCATTGGCGCGTGATGGCCGACCTGCTGCTCTTGAGCCTGTTTGCCGGTTTGTACAGCGTGCCCATGTACGCGCTGATTCAGTTGCGCAGCCAGCCCACGCACCGGGCGCGCATCATTGCCGCCAACAATATTCTGAACGCGTTGTTCATGGTGGCCAGCTCGGTGCTGGCTGGCCTGCTGCTCAAGAGCGGCTTTGGCATTGCGCAAATCTTTTTGTTCACCGGTCTGGCCAACGCGGTGGTGGCGTTTTACATCTTCATGCTGGTGCCCGAGTATTTGCTGCGCTTTGTGGCCTGGGTCCTGTCGCGCCTGGTGTACCGCTACCGGGTACGCGGTGACGAACACATTCCCACCGAAGGCGCGGCCATTCTGGCCTGCAACCACGTCAGTTTTGTCGATGCGGTGCTGCTGATGGCCGCCAGCCCCCGGCCCATGGTTTTCATCATGGATCACCGTATTTTCAAAGTGCCGGTGCTGGGCTGGCTGTTCCGGCTAGCCAAGGCCATCCCGATTGCGCCGCGCGCCGAAGACCCTCAGGCCTACGAAGCCGCGTTTGAAGCCGCTGCCAAAGTGCTCCAGGGCGGCGACCTGTTGGCGATCTTTCCTGAAGGCGGCATCACCAAAGATGGCACCTTGCAAGAGTTCAAGGGCGGCATCATGAAGATACTGGAGCGTGCCGCACAAGACGGCTTGACCGTGCCAGTGATCCCGATGGCGCTGACCAACCTGTGGGGCTCGTTCTTCAGCCGGGTTGAAAAAGCCGGTGCCATGGTGCGGCCGTTTCGGCGAGGCGCGTTCAGCCGGGTCGGGCTGAATGTGGCGGCGGCGATGCCGGGCGGTGAGGTGCAGTTGCCTGCGCTGCGCGATCGGGTGGCTGGGTTGCTGAATTAAATTTGACTCTAGACCAATAAAAACAAGGGAATAGTGCTATTTTAAATGTAGTGTTTGAAACACTGTGGTGGTGAGCTTTAACGAGTGCACCCTTAACGTGAAACAACGCCCACAGCCGACAAGAATGGCGTGTCGTAGGGCCGACTTCAGTCGGCCATGGCGGGCTGAAGCCCGCCCTACGCAGGGCACGC
>MNXW01000224.1 GCA_001871515.1 Comamonadaceae bacterium CG2_30_57_122 | reverse complement strand
CCTTTGCCCTGACGACGCCTTTATTCCACGCATCGCAAATGCCCTGATCGGGTTCCGATATCCAAGCGGCTATTTTGCTTTGGCTGGCTTGCAGTATCCGCACCGTGGCGTCAGTTGAGCCACCATCAATGAAGATGAGTTCTTTATTCGGATAGGTCTGGTTTGCAACGCTGTCTATGCACTGTTGTAGGGTTTTTTCGCCGTTATAGACGGCGACGATTACGCTGATTTTTGGATTACTTGGCATTGCGTTGGATGTTTTGGCGGATTCAAGTTCGAAGTGCAACAGTTCATGATTTGTTTGTGTACCGCATTTCAACGCCAAAGAATACCTCATGCGGGGTTTTATAACCAAGCACCTTTCCAATCCACCTAAAGTGAAGCCTAGCCACCCCTTGTAAGCCTGATTTTGATCCGGTTTGACCGGGTTTTTAGGTCGTGGTTGTTTGCGATGTGGCACTTGCCGATGAGAATTTGCACCCAGCACCCAGAGCAATTTCAAACAGTTTGGCGCACACATGTCAGCTCAATGTTGATCAAAAACACCAAATCTTACCCACTGAAATTTCAATAGAGCCATTAAAATAAAAAGTTTGATTCGGCCATTGCGGTCAAACCCATGTGGTTGGTTCATGTCACGATTTCTCGTTGACGACCTCAATTTCTGGAAACAACATGTATCAGCAAGAACTTGCGTTTGACAGACAAAAATTGATCAAAATGTGTGTCAACTACCCATCCTGTTTAGACACTTGCAGACATACTGAACCGAACGCAGCGAACGTGACCCGTCTAACGTCCATGTTCCACAAGGACACCCCAAAGCATGAAACACGCGTGACCTGCGTAGGGCGGGTTTCAACCCGCCATGGCCGACTGAAGTCGACCCTACGACACGCCATTCTTGTCGACTGTGGGCGTTGTTTCACGTTAAATGTGTCTTGTCAACGGCACGTGCGCAGGTATTCAGATGACTAATCAACTCAAAGTATTGGCTCCACTGATTGCGGTCATTGGTTGTGACGGCTCGGGAAAATCGACAGTTGGGGAGGAAATCCTGGATTGGGTGCGACGCTACGGTCCGGCCGAAGCAGCACACCTTGGCAAGCAGTCGGGCAATGTCGGGCGCGCCATTGCCCGACTGCCACTAGTTGGCGTGTGGGCAGACCGAATAATCGTTCACAAAACCGACAGCACCCGTGCGCAGCGTGAACACAAGAAAAACCCGGGGGTTTTTACGGCACTGGTGATCATGGTGTTCCTGCTGCGTCGCCTGCGCCGATTCCAACGCATGATGGGTTTGCGGCGTAGCGGTCTAATTATTGTGACCGACCGCTATCCCCAACTGGACATACCCGGCGTATCTGACAGCACAGAATTGTCGACTACGGCATCCGGCAGCGAACTCGTTCGATGGTTGGCGCGACGCGAGCTGGCCGCCTATGCGTGGATGACCAGCTACAAACCTGATCTTGTGATTCGTCTGAACGTCGATCTGGACACCGCTTGCGCGCGCAAACCCGATCATCGCCGCGAGTTGCTGCGTGACAAAGTGGCGGCTATCCCAATGCTGAAATTCAGGGGCGCTCCAATTGTTGATGTGGATGCAACCCAACCATTAGAACAAGTGCTTGCGGCGACCAGGGCGGCAGTCACCCGAACACTTGAATCGCGTGGCTACATTCTTCGCTAAATTGATGTCCAAATCTAGACCACAACAACCCCGTGACAAAGCCGGGTAGGTAAATTGGTAATAGCTTAAATCGGAAACTTGTGGTTACCAAGGAATCGCTGGCAGCCCAAATCGGTTCGTAAAAATAGTCAATTTACTGCTTGACCGCTTCTACCTGTACCAGCACTCGCACGTTTTTCGGGAAGCCCCAGTCGATGCCATAGTTCATGTCGTAACTGGTGCGATCCAGTGTGCCTTCAAAGTCACCACCACACACTTCGCGTTTGAGCATCGGGTTGTTGTAGCAATTGAAATTGGTAGCCTTGAGCGTCAGTGGCGCGGTTTTTCCCAGCAAAGTTAGGCTGCCCATGACTTCCGCCAGTTTGTCGCCACTGAAAACAAACTTGTCAGATACAAACGTCATGGTCGGGAATTTTTCAGTGTTGAACAGGTCGGCGCTTTTCAGGTGCGTGGTAAACGCGGGAAAACCGGTGTTGATGGAGGCTGTTTCAAACGTAATGCTGACCTTGCCTGACTTACCGGCGCGGTCAAATTCGATGTTGCCTTCTTTTTTGTCAAAACGCCCCCTGTTGGTGGAAGTGCCAAAGTGACCAATCTCAAACGTGGCGTAAGTGTGAGCCGGATCAATAGCGTAGATGGCGGCTTGAGCGATGGCAGCACCCGCGAATAGGGCAACAGCGGTAGCGAGAGGGAACAGTTTGGGACGCATAAAAACTCCTGGGTTAGAAAGTAAAAAATTTGCAATGCAATGCAATGGTTGACTGATATTTAAAACAAACGTCAAATAATGTTTTTTGGTGAAAATGAACTACATTTTGTTTTCAGTTGCAGTTGTAGCTTTAATGGATTGACTCCGGTTGACCAGATTCGGCTTTTGGTTTGTCAATACCACTCAAAGATAGCTTGAACGTGACTTGCACGTCATTGGCGATCATTGACGTGTCGGCCCAGTCACCGTCACCAATTTTGAACACCAGGCGTTTAATCAGCAGCACGCCGTTGACCACTGTGCTCGTGCCGTCATGTGTCATGGTCAGTGGTGCTGTCACGTGCTGGGCTTGACCCTTGATGCTGAGCAGACCGCTGACTTCATAATGGCCGCTACCCAGCGACTTGAAGGATGACGAGACAAAGCTGGCCTGGGGAAATTTGGCTACGTTGAACCAGATGGCTTTGGGCAACTCGATGTCCATTTCTGGGATACCGATGCTCGCGCTGCCCATGTCCACAATGAAAGCGACTTTGCTGGATGCCAGTTTTGCGGCATCAAAGCTGACCTGTGCGTCAAATTTTTTGAAGCGACCATTGATTGGTACCCCCATTTGTTTGGCGGTGAAGGTCAATGCGCTCTGCGCGGGCAACAGCTTTTGCTGAGCGGCGCAGGGCAGAGCCAGCGAGACGAGTAAAGCTGTGCTCAACGTGACAAGTCGTCGGGTGTTATTCATACAAGCAGCTTGGTGATGAAAGAATTAGGACGGAGTCGACTCAGTGATGGCCCGGCAACATGCGCTGCAACAGGCTATCGCGATCGATCCACAGGTGTTTGAGCACAGCGGCAAGATGCAACACGGCTAAACCAACCAGCGCCAAGGCAGACAACTTGTGCAGCGGCTTGATCAGATCTGCCAAGGCTTTGTCGACGCTGACCAGATCAGGCAAGGCGATATGGCCAAACCACACCACCGCAAATCCTGCCGCCGAGCTATAAGTCCAGCCCAGCAGCGGCACGGCAAAAAACAGCAGGTACATCAGGTGATGTGTGGCGTGGTAAGCCCCCAGTTGCCAGCCGGGCATGGCTTTTGATATAGCAGCAGGCAGCGGCGGTGGGCGGTGCGTGATGCGCCATATCAAGCGCAACACTGAGAGCAGCAAAATACTGATGCCTGCCCATTTATGCCAGTTGTAAAACTTCAGACGGGTCGGTGAAAACGGCAAATCTGTCATATAGATGCCAAAACCGAACAAGCCCAAAATGGCCAGTGCCATCAGCCAATGCAATACCATGGCCACGCCGGTGTAATGGGTTGGTTGGGCAGATGGATTTATTAACGGCAAGGACAAAATAGCTCTCCAAAGCTGGATTGACCGTGGTTTCGTCGCGATCAAAGAGCGTTCAGTTTAGAAAGCTATGTGTACAAATAGATTCAATTGGATTGTTAATTAAGTTCAATTAATTTCATCTTATTTGGGTTTCTAGCTGATCGATCGATTACCGAAAGTCCAACAGTCTGCTCATCCCGCAACACCCACTCGCTGAAGTCCTGCCCGATCTGAATGGTGAAGCTTCCGGAGTCACAGTGTTCTAATCTGGGCTCCCTATTTAAGAAAAAAATTTACCTGACTAGCAATGAACCTCAGCCACGCCTCGAATCGAACTCTGGGAATGCGAGCCGAACTGGGCAGACGCGACCAGCAGGCGTTGCGCCAAGGTCTTAAGATCAAACCTGCGGTTGAAGCGATAGGCAAAAGCGCCCAGATACTGCTTGGCGCGCTTGCGAAAGCCAAAGCTGTGGCAACTGACTATCAAACTGAATCTTGAGCTTACCCAACACCGTGTGATCCACTGCAACTTCGACACCTCCTTGGGCTTTCGTCCGGCCACAACGGTGCTTTCATGGGTGCCGGCTGCTATCGCCACAGCGTTGAAACTGGCCAATCCATCGGAGTAAACGGTGCTGCCGGTGAACAGTTTTTGACTGACCCACTCAGAGATGGCTTTGATCTTGAATCCCACCACCGTGGTGAGCTTGATGCGCCAAGGGTGACCTTCATCGCTGACAGAAAAGGCGGCGACAAAAGCCACCTTGTTCTCAGAGCCACGCCCGACTTTCCCACCCAGGCGCTCGTCGGCCAGATAAGCGTCTTCCACCTGGACTTTGCCACTGAGCGTGCAACGAAACTCACGCTCCGTCATGGCTTGCATCAGCTTGTTATGCACCCGCCAGGCCGTGGGATAGCTCACGCCCAATTGCGTTTGAGCGCGAGTGCCGACAGACCGGTTTTAACCTGAATGATGAGGTAGATCACCAGGCATTCACGCCCTAATGGATTGTTTGGGATGAAGAAAACAAGCGGTCAAGTGACGAATCTAGGAGACTGTCGGACTTTCGGCATCGAAGCGTTCTCGAAGAGCGGCATAGCCAAATTCGACCACAGCGAGGACAGTTTTCACCGGCTTTTTGGCTCGTAGCCATGGGTCAAAAAGCCGGTGAAAAATGAACCGCTGTGGTCGGATTGCAGCCGATGTACCGAAAGTCCGACAGCCTCCTAGGATAAGGGTTTGCGTCATTACTTGGGGCACGCACCCCGCAACAGGCAATGCATGCAAGCAGGCCGACACGTTCACAAAACGTCCGGCCTTTTTTGTGGCTCGGCGTTTTCATGCCGCCACCAACCCCTGCGCAACCGTCGGGTAGCGCAACTTAAACCGCAGCTCTTTTTTCAGACGGGTGTTGTCCATGCGGCGCGACTCGCTCATGAAACTCAGCAGCATCAGCGACAACTGGTTTTGCGCACCATCACGCGCAATCCGGGGCGGCCGGGGCAAGCCATACAAATCGGCAGCCAGGTCAAAATAATCGCCCATTTTGAGCACCGAATCGTCGTTGACATTCAAAACTCGCCCCGGCAGGCCGCGCCACAGCGCCGCCACACAAGCGCGCGCCAAATCGTCAGCATGGATGTGGTTGGTAAACACATCATCCGCCTGGCGCAACACCGGCGTGCCTTTGACCAGCCGCTCACGCGGCGTGCCGCCCACACGATCGCTCGCGTAGATGCCAGGAATGCGCAAGACGTTCACCCCAGCCCCGGTGGCACGGCCAAAATGGCGCACCCGTTGTTCAGCATCAATTCGTCTTCTAGCCCTTGTCGTACCTGGATTTGCAGCTCTTGTTTCAATAGCAATTTCACCTTGGCAATCGCCATACACGCCGCTGGTGGAGCCGTACACCAGGTGTTGCGGCAGGGTGCGGCGGTGCAGCACCGCCAGCAGCTGCTGGGTGCGCGCGTCGCCCCGGCCGGTTTCCAGCGGTGGCGCCAGATGCACTACCCGCGTGGCCAAGCCAGCGAGCCGCCGGATGCTGGCCGGTTGGTCCAGGTTGCCCAGCAGCGGGGTGATGCCCAGTGCGCGCAAGGTCGGCACACGCTGGGCACTGGAGGTGAGCGCCAGCAGCCGCACCCGCGCACCCAACTCGCGAGCCACGCGCACGCCCACGTCTGCGCAGCCGACGATCAACACCCGCTCACGCCGAAAGCGTGCTGGCAGCGCCCCAGGACGCGTGGCGTACAACAAAGAATGAGGGCTTCGCAATGCAGGCAAAATTGGCTCCTTTTCAATATGGGCTTGTTCATGAATAAGCTGTGCGTTTGGTCGTCGGATTTGGGATGCCATGCAAGGCGCAAAGCGTGCCGTGCAGCTCTGCTGCACAAGCGATTTGCAACGAAGCAGTGCGCTTCAGAGGCTGGCGCGCCAAATGTGCATGTTATTTGTGAACAAGCCCTAAACAAGCTTTGAGGATAACCAAAATATGACAGGCAGCGCCAGCACCACGGTTTTTCACGTCCGTATTGAGCCCAGTGGGCGCGAATTTGAGGTGCGCTCGGGCGACACCCTGCTGGCGGCAGGCATCGCCCAGGGCATCGCCATGCCCTACGGCTGCAAGGACGGAGCCTGCGGCTCATGCAAATGCAAAAAACTCAGCGGCAGCGTGACACAAGGCCCACACCAGGCCAAAGCCCTGAGTGACGACGAGGAAGCGCAAGGCTTTGTCCTGACCTGCTGCGCCAGCGCCCAAAGCGACGTGGTGCTGGAGTCGCGCCAAGTCGGCGCTGCTGATGCTTTTGCCATCAAGAAAATGCCGACACGCGTGACCACCATGAAGCAAGTGTCAAACGACGTGATGCTGCTCAAACTGCAAATGCCGGCCAATGACGTGTTTAGTTACCACGCAGGCCAATACATCGAGTTTTTGCTGCGTGACGGCGCGCGGCGCAGCTACTCCATGGCCAACGCGCCGCATCTGATTCAGGAGGGGCTGGAGCTGCATATTCGCCACATGCCCGGTGGTCTGTTCACTGACCAAGTGTTTGGCACGATGAAGGCGCGCGACATCTTGCGCATAGAAGGGCCGTACGGCAGTTTTTACCTGCGTGAGGACAGCGTCAAACCGATCATTTTGCTGGCCTCTGGCACCGGCTTTGCGCCCATCAAGGCGCTGTTGGAACACATGCAGTTTGCCGGCATCAAGCGCCCCACCACGCTGTACTGGGGCGGGCGCAGGCCGTCTGACCTGTACCTGAGCGACTGGGTGCAAGCCCAGGTGGCGCTGATGCCAAACCTGCGCTACGTGCCGGTGGTCTCGGACGCATGGCCTGAAGACGGCTGGGCGGGCCAGACCGGCTTTGTGCACCGCGCTGTGCTGGATGATTTTGCTGATTTGTCGGGCCATCAGGTGTATGCCTGCGGCGCGCCGATTGTGGTCGAGTCAGCGCAGCGCGACTACCTGCAAGCCGGTCTGCCTGCGGGCGAGTTCTTCGCCGATGCGTTCACCTCCGAAGCCGACAAGGTTCATAGTGGGCGTCAATCAACGCAGGCCCTTGCCTGAAAATTTGCCAGCTGATTTTATATTGCTGTATAAAATACCAGCTACCAAACCATGCCATCATGAAATACAAAAAAACCCTCGCTGACCTGGAAAAAGTCGCCATTAAATGGTGGCCCAAAGAGCTGGAAGCGGAGGTTGCAAAAAGCAGTGTGATTCCAAAACTTCTGGAAACGCAGGAACAATTTATTTCCGTACTGAAACTGTCAGGAAAGTCCCCTGAGCAAATTTTTGGCGTGATGGATGCCAGCGATTTACCCGCCAATCTTTTCCTGAAGCACCTGGTGGTTTTGGCTGACTATGGCGGCGAACTGATCAAGCGCCTTGGCAAAGAGTTTGAACAAGTTTTTGCTATCGATCTCAAGTCAAAACAGCGCCAGCTGCATTTTCTTTTTGCGGGCAAAAAACATCACTACACGTTCAAGGCGCTGCCTGTTTCTGGCCTGAGCAATGCCAAGCTCAAGATTGATGGTGAAGCCATTGTCACTCCGGTTCCGTTGAACGATCTGGCCAAAGACATGATCATGCTGCTGCTGTTTGGCGGCAGCTCAACCGCCAGTGACATGGCTGCGCTGGAACGCTGTGACCTGGGCGGTTTACTGGGGCGGCCTGATGAAATTGACCGATACGTCAAACAAAAATACATCCAGGTCAGCAGAATCACCACCGGGGCCAGTGCCAATAGCCTGGGTCAAATTGCCCAAATTTATGTCTCCAAATATCTGCGTGCCAAGCTCGACAACTCCTACCAAGTTCAAAGCAATGGCCGGGTGAAATTGAAAAGTTACGACAGTGCAACTGGCATGCCCTTTGACGTGGTGGTGTCGCGCGGTAAAAAAGTGGTCGGTATCGAAGTGAGTTTTCAGGTTACTTCCAACAGCGTGATCGAGCGCAAAGCGTCGTTGGCTGAAGACCGGCTGCTACAGATGAGCCGTGCCGGTCACTACATCGCCTACGTGCTTGACGGCGCAGGCAATTTCAGTCGCAGTGCAGCGTTGACCGCACTGTGCCAGTCCAGTGATTGCACCGTTGCGTATTCCGAGGATGAGCTCGATACCTTGGTCGATTTCATACAAGGAAAGCTAGATGATTCGCTTCGTTGATCTGTTTGCTGGCATTGGTGGCATCCGGCTTGGTTTTGAGCAAGCCATGCGCGATCTGGGCATGCCCTGTGAATGCGTCTTGTCGTCTGAAATTGATGTTCACGCCCAGGAAACCTACCGCCTCAACTATGGCGAAAAGCCGCAGGGTGACATTTACAAAATCAAGGACTATCCAGCTTTCGACTTTTTGCTTGCAGGTTTTCCGTGCCAACCTTTTTCATACGCTGGCAAGCAAAAGGGATTTGCTGACACCCGTGGCACTTTGTTTTTCGAGGTCGAGCGCTTGCTGTCAGAGCATCAACCCAAAGGTTTCTTGCTTGAGAACGTGCGAGGATTGACGACGCACGATGGCGGTCGGACGCTGGCCACCATCGTGGCCAAGCTCGAAGGTTTGGGCTACGGGGTTCAGTGTCTTTTGCTCAACAGCTCTGATTTCAAATTACCGCAAAACCGGGTGCGTATCTATATTGCAGGCATCAAAAATCAGCAACCCAAGCTGACATTGCAATCAAGCCGTGGTGCTGCGGACTCGCATCAATTCAAGCGTCAGCACACGGCCAGCGAGTTGTTTTACAGCACTGATCACCTGATGGTGCGCGATATTCTGGAACCCAATCCGCCCCAGGCTTACAACTGCTCGCCTGCATTTCAAGCACGGATGCAGGCGGTTTTGAAGCAAAAAAGGCTCTCCATTAACGGCGTCCGATTGATCGATTACCGCAACGGTAACTCGATCCACTCGTGGGAGCTTGGCATCAAGGGCGCTTGCTCCGACGATGAAATTGCCTTCATGAATGCACTGATCGCCAACCGGCGCAAAAAGACTTTTGGCACACATCAAGATGGAAAAAGCTTAAGCAAGGAACAAATTGAGAGCTTTTTTCAGCACCCTGATCTGACTCAAATCATTGCGTCCTTGCTGAAGAAAAAATACCTGCGCAAGCGCGATGGTTTGTACAACCCGGTATCCGGCAACATGTCTTTTGAAGTTTTTAAGTTTCTGGATCCAGACAGCATTTCCATCACCTTGGTCACCAGTGACTCGCACAAGTTAGGGGTGATGCACCGTGGCCGTATGCGCCACATCACCCCCCGGGAGTGTGCGCGTATTCAAGGTTACCCAGATACGTTTCACCACCATCCGGTAGACACCCACGCCTATCGTCAGTTTGGTAATTCAGTGTCCGTGCCCGTCATCAAGGCGGTGATTTCTGACTTGTTTGCACACAATGATTTTTGGCACTCGTTGCGAAAAAACTCAACTGAAAAACGCCCCGAAACTGAGGTTTGTGTGCCTCATTAACGGCGGTGCATGCCAGCTCTGTGACATGCAGCGCCGCTGCGTCAATCGGTCTTGGCCCCGGTCTCAAACCACTGCTTGATCACCATGCGCTCGGCCTCTGAAATGCCGGTGGCGTTGGTCATGGGCATGATCTTGGTCACCACCGCCTGCTGGTAAATGGCTTGTGCGTGCAGCTTGACATGGGTCGCCGAATCCAGCCGCACGTTTTTCATCTGCACCTGTGCGCCGTGACAGAGGTAGCAGCGCTGAGCCAGGATGGGTTGCAAAATTGCATAGCCAATTTGGCCTCCAGCCCTTGTATTACCTGCGCTTGTAGCTACAGAATTTGAGTTTTGCTGCACCCGCTCAGGTGGCGGTGTCAGCCACACCATCAGGGCCAAAATCAGCGCCACGCCTGCCATGGCGTAGCCCACCGGGTTGGGGTTGCGGCCCAGCTTGAAGCCGTGGCGCAGCACAAAAAACTGCCGAATGGCCGCCCCCGCGGTCATCATGGCGATCAAGATGAGCCAGTTTTGTGGGTGCGTGTAGGTAAAGCTGTAGTGCCCGCTGAGCATGGCAAACAGCACCGGCAGGGTGAAATAGGTGTTGTGCACACTGCGCTGCTTGCCACGTATGCCATAGATGGGGTCTACCGGCTGCCCGGCCTGAATGGCAGCCACCACCTTGCGCTGACCCGGAATGATCCAGTGCGCCACATTGGCACTCATGCTGGTGGCCAGCATGGCCCCCAGCAGCAAAAAGGCGGCGCGCCCGGCAAACCAGTGACAGGCCAGCCAGCTTGCCAGACACACCAGGCCAAACACCAGCGCGCCCACGATTGCATCACCGTTTTTGCGCTGACCAAACTTGCGGCAAACCTGGTCGTACAGCAGCCAGAACACCACCAAAAACAAAATCGCCACGGTGATCGCCTGCCAAGGGAGCCAGTCCATTTTGGATTTATCAATCAGGTACGTACCCGCGTTCCACAGGTAGGACACGGTGAACAGCGCAAATCCGGTCAGCCAGGTGCTGTAGCTTTCCCAGTAAAACCAGTGCAAGTGTTTGGGCAACTGCGGCGGCTGCACGGCGAATTTGACCGGGTGATAAAAGCCGCCGCCATGCACCGCCCAAAGCTCGCCACTAACCCCCTGCCGTTTCAGGTCTTCGTCTTGCGGCGGGGTCAGGCTGCTGTCCAGAAAGACGAAGTAAAACGACGCGCCAATCCAGGCAATCGCCGTGATCACATGCGCCCAGCGCAGCAACAAATTGAACCAATCCAGCACATAGCTTTCCATCATGTCGTCCTTTGAGAAACCACTTGCAAGAGTTGTGCCGCTACCGATACCGCAATCACATCGGGCGCTTTGCCCACAATGCCCGCCAGCCCGATCGGGCAAGTCACCTGCGCCAGTTCAGCCGGTGTGAAGCCACGCGCAAGCAAGCGGTGGCTGAAGCTAGCCCACTTGGTACGGCTGCCCATCAGACCGATGAAAGCCAAATCGGCCTGCGCCCGCTGCCGTGTCAAGCAGGCCGCCACCACATCCAGGTCTTCGGCATGGCTAAAGCTCATCACCAACACCATGGTGCCCGGCCTCAGGCTGGTCACCGCCATCTGCACCGGCTGCGAGTGCTCGGTGCTGACCGTGTCTGGCAAGGGCAGGGGGAAAACCTCGTCACGGCTGTCCACCCAGTGCACCTGCAGCGGTAAATGCGCCAGCACCCGCACCAGCGCCTGCCCCACATGGCCCGCACCAAACAAGGCGACCTGCGGCCAGGCCTGCTGCTGCTGGGTCAAGTCGGCTTGCAAGCGTGCAATGTCTGCGGCGCTGACGCGCTCGAACCGCAACAAAACGTCGCCACCACAGCACTGCCCCAACGACGATCCCAGGGCGAAGCGCTGCGGCGACTCGATGGGCTGGCCCTGCAACTGCGCACGGGCTTGCGCGCTGGCCTGCCATTCCAGATGGCCACCACCGATGGTGCCCACGCTGCTTTGGGCAAACACCGCCATCCACGCCCCGGCCTCGCGCGGCACCGAGCCACGGTGGCTGTGCACCCTGACCAAAATGGCGTCGGCACTACCCAAACGCGTCAAAAATTCATGGATGACTGTCACAAACCATTACCTTTATTGCAAAATATGCCATATTCAAAAGCCCTTTTTTAAGGCACAGTACGGCTCTGATCAAAGCCCTTATTTCATGGAGACTCCCCTTGGCTGATTCAATCTTTCGCCGTACCGCGCTTGCCACTCTGGGCTTGGGACTGGTTGCTGGCGTGGCAACCTGGCTGGCGGGCTGCACGTCCACCCCGCTGCCCCCTCCCGTTGCCACGGTAAAACCAACACCCGCACCCGTACCCGTACCCGCACCCGTGGCGATTGCACCGCGCCCGGCTCCCAGCTTTGTCTCGCAGGCCGCCACCCCGCGCGACTACCGGCGTGATGCGGCCAGCCATTTGTATGGCAAAAATCAAAGTCGCATTTACCACGGCAGGATGCCGCCCCTGCTGTATGCCGTGGGGGTGCTGCAAGTAGAAGTGGATGGCCGTGGCCACGTCACCAGTACCAGCTGGATGCGCGCGCCCCGGCATGCGCCTGAGGTAATGGCTGAAATCGAACGCACCGTGCGCCAGGCCGAGCCCTACCCCGCCCCGGTACGCATGGGTCGCGTCACCTACACCGACACCTGGCTGTGGCACAAAAGCGGCCTCTTCCAACTCGACACCTTGACTGAAGGACAAATGTGATACTTTGCGGGACAGACCAAGATTTGCGTAGCAAATTTGCTCTGTCGCCAACTGATTGAGCTTGCGGGACAGACCGCAGTGACGCGAAGCGAACCTGCTCTGTCGCCAACAGACCAAGGCTTTGCGTGACAGACCATTCACCTCACGACCCCCGGTACGTCGAGTAGCTCCAGGGGCTCACCAGCAGCGGCACGTGGTAATGCTGCGCCGGGTCAGCCACACCAAAGTCCAGCACCACTTCATCC
The DNA here is from genome assembly GCA_001871515.1 of Comamonadaceae bacterium CG2_30_57_122. Lineage (GTDB taxonomy): Bacteria > Pseudomonadota > Gammaproteobacteria > Burkholderiales > Burkholderiaceae_C > Rhodoferax. Next base: position 1,521 of record MNXW01000224.1, on the reverse strand, counting down.
AGAAAATTAGGCTCGGGCAGCGCCACGCCACGCGCCTTGAAATACGCCGCCACCGCAAACACCAGCCGGTAATGGCCACGTTTGAACTCGGTGTGATCCAGTAACAAACCGTCCGGATGGCGACCATCGGCGTTGAGCACCAGGCGTTTCAGGCAACGCGTGTGCCCGCCTTCGGTGGCGAACAGCGCCACACCCATGCCGGCCGCCGGTGTGCCGTGCATGGTGTCCAACACATGTGTACTCAGTCCCATGGTGATGCCTTTTTGAATGCGCTTTTAAACGTTGGCAAAGTGTAGGCAATTTACGGGGCGCGAGACTATCATGCCGCTGTATCCACTGCCGCCGCGATGGCTCCGCTCATGAGCACCTACAACAGCACCTTGCCCTACCCGCGCGACCTCAAAGGCTACGGCCCCAGGCCGCCGCACGCCCAATGGCCAAACCAGGCGCGCATTGCGGTGCAATTCGTACTGAACTACGAAGAAGGCGGTGAAGCCTGCGTGTTGCACGGCGATGCAGGCAGCGAACAATTTTTGTCCGAGATGGCCAACCCGGCCAGCTACCCGGATCGCCACCTCAGCATGGAAAGCATTTACGAATACGGCAGCCGTGCGGGCGTGTGGCGCATCCTGCGCGAGTTTGAACAACGCGGTCTGCCGTTAACCCTGTTTGGCATTGGCATGGCGCTGCAACGCTACCCTGAACTGGTGCAAGCCTGCCAGCGCCTCGGGCACGAAATAGCCTGCCACGGCTGGCGCTGGATTCATTACCAGACTCTGCCCGAAGACCTGGAACGCGAGCACATGGCGCGCGCCATGGACGTGTTGTCGCAACTGATGGGCACGCGCCCGCTGGGTTGGTACACCGGCCGCGACAGCCCACACACACACCGGCTGGTGGCCGACTTTGGCGGCTTTGCATACGACAGCGACTACTACGGTGACGACCTGCCGTTCTGGATGCAGGTGAAGACAACCGACGGCTGCGTGGTGCCGCAACTCATCGTGCCCTACACGCTGGACTGCAATGACATGCGCTTTGCCCTGCCGCAAGGCTATTCCCATGCCGACCCGTTTTACCAGTACCTGAAAGACAGCTTTGATGCGCTCTATGCCGAGGGCGACCCGGCGGGCCTGAACGCACCCAAGATGATGAGTGTGGGCATGCACTGCCGTTTGCTCGGGCGACCCGGGCGCATCGTGGCGCTGCAGCGGTTTCTGGACTACATCGGCCAGCATGAGCAGGTGTGGGTCTGCCGTCGGCTGGACATCGCCCGGCATTGGCGCGCCACCCACCCCTACCCAGCACAAGCATGAACCTTCCCCTGACACTGCACCAACTCAACCACGCCACACCAGACGAGGCCTTGACCCTGCTGGACGGCCTGTACGAGCACTCCCCCTGGATCATGCAAGCAGCCCTGCACCAGCGGCCGTTTACCTCGCTGGCGCAGCTCAAACATGCCCTGACCGAGGTTGTCAGCCAGGCCAGCCGCGCGCAGCAAATCGGCCTGATCCGCGC
>MNXW01000175.1 GCA_001871515.1 Comamonadaceae bacterium CG2_30_57_122 | reverse complement strand
TCCCACAGGCTGTGGGACTATTGCCTCAGATTTGCAGAGAAAAAAGAGAAGTTGCAGAGAAATTTGCAGAAAAACGCATGAAGCTGAAATTCAAAAAACAGGGCTACCAGACCAATGCCGTCGAAGCCGTGGCAGATTGCTTTGCCGGGCAACCCAAGCGTGAGGGCTTGAACTACCGCATGGACCCAGGCCGCGCGGTGGATGCCGGTGGCCAGGTGGTAACGCCGTTGGAGTCAGCCGGTTTCAAAAATGCTGATTTGGCCCTGACACCCGGCCAGATACTGGAAAACATCCATGCCGTTCAGCGCAGGCAAAACCTGCCCCTGTCCGCCGCGCTGGTCAAAACCAAGGTGTGTGACATCAATCTGGATGTGGAAATGGAGACCGGCACCGGCAAGACGTATTGCTATGTCAAGAGCATGTTCGAGTTGAATGCCCGTTTTGGGTGGAGCAAGTTCATTGTGGTGGTGCCCAGCATTGCCATTCGTGAAGGCGTGCACAAGTCGCTGGAAATCACGGCGGAGCACTTTTTGGACGACTACAAGAAGCGCGCCAGGTTTTTCATCTACAACTCCAAGCAGTTGCACAATTTGGAGAGCTTTTCCAGTGACTCAGGGCTAAATGTGATGGTCATTAACGTGCAGGCCTTCAATGCTACGGGCAAGGATGCGCGCCGTATTTATGAAGAGCTGGACGACTTTCAGTCGCGCAGGCCCATCGACGTGATCAGTGCCAACCGGCCCATCATGTTCCTGGACGAGCCGCAGAAGATTGAAGGCGGCAAGACGCTGGATTCTCTGGCCAACTTCAAACCGCTGGCAGTGTTGCGCTATTCGGCCACCCACAAGACCACGCACAACAAGATTCACCGGCTGGACGCGCTGGATGCGTACAACCAGAAGCTGGTCAAGAAAATCGCGGTGCGTGGCATATCGGTCAAGGGCCTGACCGGCACCAACGCATACCTCTATTTGGAGTCGATAGAGGTGTCCAAAAGTGCCCCGGTGGCACGCGTGGAGTTGGAAATGAAGCAGAACAACGGCATCAAGCGTGTTGTCCGCCGGCTGTCTCGCAACGACAACTTGTTCGACCTGTCGGGCGATTTGGAGCAGTACCGGGGTTTTGTGGTGTCCGACATCAATGCGCTCACCAATGCGGTGACTTTCACCAATGAGCATGAGCTGGTGGCGGGCGAGGCCGCGGGCGATGTCAGTGAATCGGCTTTGCGCCGTATTCAGATTCGGGAAGCAGTCAAAGCCCACTTTGAGAAAGAGCAAGCGCTGTTTGCTAAAGGGGTCAAGGTGTTGTCGCTGTTTTTCATTGACGCGGTTAGCAAATACCGCAGCTTCACCAACGAGTCTGGCGATGCGGTCGAGCAACCCGGCGAGTACGCCCAGATGTTTGAGGAAGAGTACAACCAGCAACTGACCGAGGTGCTGACGCTGGACGACCCGACAGGCGACACGTATAACCTGGACATTTTTACCAAACCGGCGTCAAAGATTGACTTCAGCCGCTCGGTGAAAGCCAATCAGCACATTTACGACTACGGGTTGACTGACTCTAACGTCCATGTTCAACAAGGACACCCCCCAAAGCATGAAACATGCGTGCCCTGTGTAGGGAAGGGTTTCAACCCGCCATGGCCGACTAAAGTCGACCCTACGACACGCCATTCTTGTCGGCTGTGGGCGTTGTTTCACGTTAAAGTTGAGCGCGATTTTGTCAAAGAGCTCGATGCCAGCGCAGAGGTAGTGGTGTACGTCAAACTACCCCGCGGCTTTTTCATCCCCACCCTTGTAGGCAATTACAACCCCGACTGGGCCATTGCCTTCAAGCAAGGCAAGGTCAAGCACGTCTACTTTGTTGCCGAAACCAAGGGCTCCATGTCCAGCATGGATCTGCGGAAAATTGAGGAAAGCAAGATTGAATGCGCCCGCAAGTTTTTCGCCAAAATCACATCCGACCAGGTCAAGTACGACGTGGTGGATGGTTACGGCAAGCTGATGGAGTTGGTCGTTTAAGACCTACCGATGGTGTTTTTAAGGTCTAAAAATGAATTTCAGAATTGGTGAAGGTTGGGACATTCACGCCCTGGTGTCAGGACGCAAGCTCATCTTGGGCGGGGTTGAGGTGCCGTATCACCTCGGGCTTCTGGGCCATTCGGATGCTGACGTGCTCTTGCACGCCATCACTGATGCGCTCTTGGGTGCGGCCGCACTGGGTGACATTGGCACGCATTTCCCCGACACCGACACGCGCTTTAAAGGCGCAGACTCCAGCGTGCTGTTGGCCGAAGCGGCCCGGCGGGTGCGCGAAAAGGGCTTTGAGATTGGCAATGTGGACAGCACCATCATCGCCCAGGCTCCCAAGCTGATGCCGCACATGTCGGCGATTCGGGCCAAGCTGGCGCAGACGCTGGGCGTGGCGCTTGAGCAGGTCAACGTCAAGGCCAAAACGGCTGAAAAAATGGGGCCGGTGGGGCTGGGCCAAGCCATGGAAGCGCGTGCCGTGGCCTTGCTTTTTTTACTAAACAAATAGCCTTCTAGCCCATATTAAATAAGGGTTCATTGCTATTTATTTAGAACTATCAAAGCAGATTTGCTGCTTTGAGTTTGCGGTACAGCGAGCGTTCGCTGATGTCCAGTTTTGCAGCCAGCTCTGCACGGCTTCCGGTGTGCGCCAAAGTGATTGCTTTCAACGCGGACTGCGCTGCGGACTTGAGCGCTCCAGGTTCGGTTGGAGTTGCGATGGCACTGGCTTCTGGTGCAGATGCCAGGTGCGTCGTCAAAAATGTGTCTGTCGGTGATGGCGCAGTGTTGCTGCGGCGACCCGATTGCAGCGCTTGTGCCACGTGGCTGGCTTGCAGCGTGTCGCCGTCACACATCAGTGCAGAGCGTTCCAGCAGGTTGCGCAGTTCACGCACGTTGCCAGGGTAGGGTTGGGCTTGCAGCAGTTGCATAGCCTTTGTGCTCACAGACAACTTGCGCCGCGGTGTCACCCTTTCGAGCAAGGCGGTGGCCAGTAAGGCAATGTCATCGCTGCGTTCACGCAAGGGTGGTAACTGAATGGGAAAGGTGCTCAGGCGGTAGTAAAGGTCTTCGCGAAACTTTCCCTGCGCCACCATCTGATCCAGGTCGCGGTGGGTGGCGGACACGACCCGGATGTCGGCATGGCGTTGCTCGGTGCTGCCCACACGCCGGTAGGTGCCGGTTTCCAGCAGGCGCAGCAATTTGACCTGCATGGACAGTGGGATGTCTCCCACTTCGTCCAGAAACAAGGTGCCGCCGCTGGCGGCTTCCACCAGGCCACCACGTGCGGTGTTGGCCCCGGTGAACGCGCCACGCTCATGGCCAAACAGCTCGGATTCAAACAGGTTCTCGGGCAGGCTGGAGCAGTCCACTGGTACCAGTGCTTTGCTTGCCCGGTTGCTGGCCTCGTGCACCGCACGTGACACCAGTTCCTTACCCGTGCCGGATTCGCCCAGCAACAGCACAGTGGCGTCAGAAGGGGCAACCCGTGCCACCAGACCCAACATCTGCATGAAGGCGGGGCTGCGGCCTATCAGGGTTTGCACCGTGACTTGCGTTTGCGCCACTTTGAGAGGCTCCATTTTTTCCACGTAAAAGGCTTGCTGACCACTGGCATCGAGCAGCGGTGCGAGTTCAATGTTGACGTATTCCTCGCCCTTGGGGGTGTGGTGTAGGTGCAGCACGCGTTCGCGCTGACCGGACTCGCGTGAGCGGGCCAGCGGGCAGGTTTCACCGGCCTGGTCACAGGGCATGTTGAACCGGTGCGAAACCTCATAACAGGTGCGTCCAACCACACTTTGTTCTGGGCTGAATTGCCTGCGATAAGCCGCATTGGCCGCCAGGATGCGGTACTGGGTGTCAAACAAAATGTGCGGTTCGGGCAGGCCTTCGACAAAGGACATCAGTTCGGGTAAGGGTTTCATGGAGAGTTAGGGCTTGTGCAATGTGCTTGAGCTAATTATGTCAATTTTGGCGCTTTCGTGCCATTTATGACAGTTTTTGAGTTCATAAACTTCTATAAGTTACTTTAATTAAATGATTTAACACCATGTTTTTTATAATAATTTTAAGTAAATTCATGAATTGGCACGATTTTTGTTAATAAATGCGTCATGTCATCACAACTTTAGAAAGTATCGTGTGTACTTCAGAATGTTAAGCAACGACAGTTCAGGTCAGTTGACGTATTTGCTGGCTGATCAGGATGCCCGTGAGGCAGTGCTGGTGGATCCGCATGGGACTGATGTGCAGTTGTTGCTGGCGTTGTTGGCCGAACGAGAACTGCGCCTGAAGTGGGTGCTGCGTACCCATCACCATGATGCCGTGCAAACTCAGGAGCAAGCCAACTTGGAGCCATTGAACGCACCCTTGGTGCAAGGGGATTCGTTGTCTGAAATTCAATTGGATGACGATGCGCGGCTGCCGTTTGGGCATGAAATGGTGCGTATTTTGGCCACACCGGGGCATACGCTAAATTGCTTGAGTTTTGCATGGCGCGATCGTCTGTTTTGTGGAGATTTGATGTCGGTCACAACCTGTCCTTTGCAAGCACGGCCTGCGGCTCCTGAGCTTTTGTGGGACAGCGTGATTCACCGGGTGTTTACCCTGCCGGATGAGACCCTGCTGTTTGCCGGCCATGATCAACATGCTCGCGCTGTGACCACCGTGTTGGAGCAGCGGCGTTGGCATCCATTGTTTGCCCCTCTGTCGCGCGATGAATTTTTGACCAGGATGGCTGCTTTGCCAGATTAACTTGGCTTATCTCTACCCCTTTAGGAACCCAAGATGACCGCTGATAACCGCAATCTCAAAAAAGTGATACCCATTACCGCTGTGGAGCCAGACGAGGCGCTAATTTCACTTTACGCGCCACACCAAAAAATATACCCACGCAGTGTGTCAGGGGTGTTTTCACACTGGCGCTGGATCATGGTGTGGGTGACGCAAATCATTTTTTACGGACTACCTTGGCTCGAATGGGGGCAACGCCAGGCGGTGCTGTTTGACCTGAGCGTGCGGCGTTTCTATATTTTTGGTTTGGTGCTTTACCCACAAGATTTCATTTACCTCACCGGGTTGATGATTATTGCTGCGCTGTCGCTGTTTTTGTTCACTGCGATTGCCGGGCGCTTGTGGTGCGGTTATGCCTGCCCGCAAACGGTCTACACCGAAATTTTCTTGTGGTTTGAGAAAAAAATAGAAGGTGATCGTGCTGCCCGCATGCGCCGTGACGAAAGTCCCATGACGGCTGAAAAATTGGGACGCAAGGCTGCAAAACAACTGGTCTGGATTGCGTTTGCTTTTTGGACTGGTTTTACCTTTGTGGGCTACTTTGTGCCGATGCGGGAGATGTTTGCCGATTTCTTTGGCTTAAAGCTGGCGGCATGGGAGTTTTTCTGGGTCTTCTTTTATGGTTTTGCCACTTACGGCAATGCCGGGTTCATGCGTGAGCAAGTCTGCAAACACATGTGCCCTTACGCACGCTTCCAGAGTGCCATGTTTGACAAGGACACCTTGATCGTGACCTATGACACCGAGCGCGGTGAACCGCGTGGTGCACGCTCCAAGAAAGCCGATCTCTCCACCCTGAACCTGGGAGCCTGTGTGGATTGCAGCCTGTGTGTGCAGGTGTGTCCCACGGGCATTGACATCCGCAATGGCCTGCAATACGAATGCATTGGCTGTGGGGCTTGTGCCGACGTGTGTGACACGGTGATGGACAAGGTGGGCTACCCGCGTGGCTTGGTCAAGTACTCGACCGAAAACGCCATGAACAACCATTGGACTCGGGATCAAACCTTTAAACGTGTGTTGCGCCCACGCGTGCTGGTGTACATCTCAATTTTGACGGCGATTGTGCTGGCCATTTTTATCAGCTTGGTCACGCGCACGCCATTCAAGGCCGACGTGGTGCGCGACCGTGGCGTGATGGCTCGGGTGGTGGAAGACGGCAAGGTGGAAAATGTTTATAGCATCCAGGTCATGAACGCGACCGAAACCACACAACACTACAAAATTTCTGTAGAAGGTTTGCCTGGCATTCAAATCACATCCGAGACCACCCTGAGCCTGGAGTCGACCAAGGCACGCTGGATACCGGTGCGTGTGCAAGTGCCGCCCGAGGCCGACAAGCCCGGCTCCCATGAGATTCACTTCACTATTGAGTCGCTCGACAGTTCGGGGCGTTTGCGTGAGGAATCCAAGTTTGTGATTCCCCGTTAAACCACGCTCAGACAGGCGGGTTGACCAGCACCAGCTTGCCCTTGACGCTGCGTGAGCCCATCAGAGCGTAGGCGGTTTTGAGTTCTGCCATGGGCAAGATGCGGTCGATCACCGGTTTGATCTTGCCCTGCAGATACCAGCTCGCCAGTGTGTGCATCATGGCGGCATTGGCTTGGGGTTCACGCTTGGCAAAGTCGCCCCAGAACACACCGACGATGGACGCGCCTTTGAGCAACGGCAGGTTCAGGGGCAGGGCGGGAATCGGGCCAGCGGCAAATCCGACCACCAGGTAACGCCCGCGCCAGGCGATGGACCGAAAGGCAGGCTCGGCCAAGGCACCGCCCACGGGGTCATAAATCACGTCTGGGCCACGCCCCTCAGTCAGGGCTTTAAGAGACTCACGCAAGTCGGTCTGGCTGTAATTGATGGTGGCATCAGCACCCAGGCGCTGGCACAGCGCGCATTTGTCGTCGCTGGAAGCTGCAGCGATGACGCGTGCACCACACGCCTTGGCAATCTGGATGGCCGCCGTGCCCACACCACCAGCCGCACCCAGCACCAGCACGGTTTCACCCGTCTTGAGCTGTCCGCGATCCACCAGCGCGTGGTGCGAGGTGGCGTAGGTCATGATGAAAGCTGCTGCATCTTCAAAGGGGAATCCGCTTGGAAGTGGCATACACATGTCGGCAGGCGCTATCGTATGTGTAGCAAAGCCACCTGTGCCACTAAGGCAGGCCACGGCTTGACCCAATTGCAGATGGGTGACACCTGCGCCAATGGCCTGCACCGTGCCGGCGTACTCGGAACCCGGCACAAAAGGTAGAGCCGGTTTGATCTGGTACTTGTTTTGCACGATCAAGGCATCCGGAAAGTTCAGGCTGGCGGCACGGATATGAATCAACACTTCGCCCGCCTGGGGCTGGGGCGTGGGCAGTGGCTGCCAGTTGAGGGCATCAATGCCGGTGGGGGTTTCGCAAAGCCAAGCGTGCATGGGGAGTCTCCAGAAAAAAGGGGTGCATGATATGGGTCAAGAAATTGAGCACCTGTCCCGTGGGCGACCCAGCTTGAATGTCACCCTGCCATCCTACAATTGAACGCAATACAGGCGGCACTATGAAAATTCTGATATCAAACGACGACGGTTACCAGGCTCCCGGCATTGTGGCCTTGTACGAGGCCCTCAAGGATGTGGCAGAGGTGGAGGTGGTGGCTCCCGAGCACAACAACAGTGCAAAATCCAATGCGCTCACCCTGCATACGCCGCTGTATGTGCAACGTGCCAGCAACGGTTTTCGGTACGTGAATGGTACGCCTGCAGACTGTGTGCACATTGCCTTGACAGGGCTGCTGGACTATCGCCCTGACTTGGTGGTTTCGGGCATCAACAATGGGGCCAACATGGGGGACGACACCATTTACTCCGGTACCGTGGGTGCGGCCATGGAAGGCTATTTGTTTGGCATACCATCCATTGCGTTTTCACAGGTGCAGCGCGACTGGCTGCATCTGGATGCCGCTGCCGCACGGGTGCGTGAACTGGTGTTGCAAATGACCACGCAAAACCTGATAGGTCAGACGTCCTGGTTGTTGAATGTGAATCTGCCCAATTTGCCCATTGACCAGCTCGGGCATGTGAAGCTGTGCCGTTTGGGGCGTCGCCATGCCGCCGAGCCGGTGATCACCCAACAAAGTCCACGAGGTGAAACCATGTACTGGATTGGTGCCGCTGGTGCGGCCAAGGACGATGCGGAGGGCACTGATTTTCATGCCACGGCACAAGGACATATTGCCGTAACGCCTTTGAAAGTTGACCTGACCGACCATGATCATCTGGGCTATTGGGCGCAAACCGTGGCTGGTTTGTCCAAAGCGATGTCCGTTGCCCGATGACCCTGCACAAATTGCCTGCGCAAAAGGTGCGCCCGGGTTTTCCGGCGAGGCTGGGCGAGTCCAAGCTGGCCTCCCCCCCAGTGCGTCCAGCATTGGCGCATGCACTTGCCTCAGACAAGGGGCATCCCGGACTGATGCCCCACGGCTTGGGAATGGACTCAATCGCCGTGCGCCAAAGCATGGTGCGCAAACTGGCTCAACAGGGCATCACCGACCCGTTGGTTTTGAAAGCCATGGGGCACATCGAGCGGCATCGGTTTGTAGACTCTGCGCTGGTGAATCAAGCCTATGAAGACACCAGTTTGCCGATTGGTCTGGAACAAACCATTTCCAAGCCCGGGGTGGTGGCGCGCATGCTGGAACTTTTGCGCCAGGGACAAAGCGGCTCCATGGGGCGGGTGCTTGAAATCGGCACCGGTTGCGGTTACCAGGCGGCGGTGCTGAGCCAACTGTGTACCGAGGTGTATTCCATTGAGCGGCTGCGCGGCCTGCACGACAAGGCGCGCGACAACCTGCGCCATTTCCGTCTGGCCAATCTGCATTTGCTGCTGGGTGACGGTATGCTGGGCTATGCCAAGGGTGCGCCTTATGCGGGCATCATTGCGGCGGCAGGTGGAGATGCCATACCGGCAGCCTGGCTAGAACAATTGGCGATTGGTGGGCGGTTGGTGGCTCCGGTTTCAGCCGCTGCCAGCAGTCCGGCTCGTCAAGCCCTGGTGGTGGTAGATAAAACCATACATGGGTTGAAGCAAACGGTGATGGAGGCAGTGCACTTCGTGCCTTTAAAATCTGGCGTTGCATGACAGGGGACTACATGATGAATTTGAATCCACGCTTGGCTTTGTTTTTGGTGACCAGTTTGCTGGTTTTGGCCGGCTGCAGCAGCAAGAGTTTGAACCGAGCACCCGTTGAAGAGCGTCCTGCACAGTCTGGAAACACCATGGGTGTTGGTGTGGTTACAGGTTCAGTGAAACATCCACCAGGTTTTGAAAATGCGGGTAAACCGGGTTACTACACCGTCAAACCGGGCGATACCTTGCTGCGTATTTCAACTGACCACGGACAATCCACCAAAGATGTGGCTGCCTGGAGCCACATTGACAACCCCAATCGAATTGAAGTGGGGCAGGTGCTGCGCGTGATACCGCCTACAGACAATCAGGTGGTGGTCAAACCGGTCACCAAATCGGCTGTCACTGAATCGTCCGTCACGGCTGCATCTGCCGCCAGTAGTGCGCCTGTGAGCGCTGCCGCAAAACCTGCCCGATCAGAAGGTGATCTGAATTGGATTTGGCCTGCCAATGGGAGCTTATTGGCCGGGTTTGATGAAGTCAAAAATAAGGGTGTGGATATTGCTGGTAGCGCGGGCGACCCCGTGCTGGCAGCTGCGGCTGGTCGGGTGGTATATGTCGGAGCTGGTTTGCGTGGCTACGGTAATTTGGTTATTTTGAAGCATGACAACGTGTTTTTGACGGCTTATGCGCACAACCAGACGCTGTTGGTTAAAGAGGATCAATCCGTACTCAAAGGGCAAAAAATAGCTGAGATGGGTAAAAGCGACACAGATCGTGTCAAATTGCACTTTGAAGTTCGCCGTCAAGGTAAACCGGTTGATCCTGCCAAGTATTTGCCAGCCCGTTAAGGCGTCCTGTGTCCGCCTGATGGTTGAGTCGGGCTATTTCCGAAAATGTGAGTGAATGACTGAATCTTCTGAAAAATCAGCCAGCCCGGTTGTGCCTGCTGATTGGCTGTTGATAGAGTCCCTGGATATGGACGCGCAAGGCGTGGCTCACAAGGCCGATGGCAAGGTGGTGTTCATTGATGGTGCCTTGCCGTTTGAATATGTCAGCGCCAATATCAACCGCACCAAGAACAACTGGGAGCAGGGCACACTCACCAAGGTGCACCGATCTTCATCACAAAGAGTTGAGCCGTTGTGCCCGCATTTTGGCTTGCATACCGGCTCTTGTGGCGGCTGCAAGATGCAGCATTTGCACCCTGCGGCACAAATTGCCGTCAAGCAGCGCGCACTGGAAGACAACCTGTGGCACTTGGGCAAAGTCAAGCCCGACATGATTTTCAGGCCGATAGAGGGCCCTAGTTGGGGTTACCGCTACCGGGCGCGCTTGTCGGTACGTTTTGTGCGTAAAAAAGGCACCGTGTTGGTCGGCTTTCATGAGCGTAAAAGTCGCTACGTGGCAGACATGCAGGTTTGCCCGGTTTTGCCCCCACACGTCAGTGCCATGCTGCTGCCGCTGCGCGCCTTGATTGCTTCGCTTGAGGCGCTAGAAACCACGCCGCAAATTGAACTGGCTTGTGGCGACCGGGTCACGGCACTGGTTTTGCGCCATCTGGAACCTTTGAGCGAGGGTGATTTGGCCAAATTGCGTCAGTTTGCCAAGGTAAACACGGGTGTGCAGTGGTGGTTGCAACCCAAAGGGCCCGAAACCGTGCATTTGCTTGATGCGGGCGGCGAAGAACTGAACTATGCCTTGCCCGAGTTTGGCATCACCATGCCGTTCAAGCCGACCGATTTCACCCAGGTGAACCCGCACATCAATCGGGTGCTGGTGTCGCGTGCCCTGCGCCTGCTTGGCGCTAAAAAAACTGAGCGGGTGATTGACTGGTTTTGTGGCTTGGGTAACTTTACCCTACCCATTGCCACGCAGGCGGGCGCAGTACTGGGTGTGGAAGGCAGCGAAACACTGGTTGCCAGGTCACGTGAGAATTTTATAAAAAATGAGGCTGTAGCCCATATAAATAAAGGGCTGTCAGCTACTGAATTTGTAGCAAGAAACCTTTTTGAAATGCGCCCTGAAGTGTTGATTCAGGATGGCTATGCGGATAAATGGCTGATAGATCCGCCTCGTGAAGGGGCGTTTGCACTGGTGCGTGCGTTGGCAGATTTGCATCAGCAACAACTCGGGTCACCTGAACATCCGCTCATGGACGGTGCAGCGCATTGGATGCCGCCGCGGCGCATTGTTTATGTAAGTTGTAACCCGTCCACCCTGGCGCGTGACGCGGGTTTGCTGGTGCAGCAAGCGGGGTATCGTTGTGTGGCAGCTGGTGTCGTGAACATGTTCCCCCACACAGCGCATGTTGAAAGCATGGCGGTGTTTGAACTGGAAGTTTGAAGACCAGGAGGCAACTAACGTCCGGCTGCCTTTGGTTTTGTATTGGCATCAGTTACCACTTCTTCAGCCGGGGTTGCCACCGGAGCCTGTGCAGGTGTCGGTGGGGCGATTTCGGACTTGACCCCTTCGATTTTGTTATCTCGCATGTAGGCATCCATTTCAAGCCACCCTGCGTAAATGGCAGCTCTGTTCATGCCTTTGTTAAGCACGTAGCAATCTTCAATGCTGCGCAAACCCTGCCGACAAGCTGCACCAATAGCTTTTGATTCCGCTTCTTTCAGCAAAATACGCGGGTCAGGTCCCAGACCCAACAAATCGCATGCTGACAGCAACAGTGTGGTGACCACAATCAGCAAACATTTGCTTAAACCTAGAAACCTCAGTTGACCGCGTGTTTTCTTCAGTAAGTGCATATGGACATTCATTATTTCAGTCTCAGTCAGGTTCACCTTTGGGGTGAAAGCGCTACGCACCCGATTGAGCCGCTGGCAACGCGCCAGGGGTGTCGTGGCTCGTCCTTGCGGGCAGTAGCCTCGCTACGTCGTCACGCCCACCCAGCCGCGCCGCCAGCAGCCCACTTGGGCGCGTCCAACTGAAGAATCTAGGTTAAAGGCATCATGAAGTGACAAGCTCTTAAGAACAAACAAATTATGTGCCTGAAAATTCCACAAAAGCAGAAAGTTAGGGCAAGAAAAAAGGCTCAGAAGAGCCTTTTTTTAAAAGTTTGAGTACACCATCAATCCC
>MNXW01000125.1 GCA_001871515.1 Comamonadaceae bacterium CG2_30_57_122 | reverse complement strand
GGCTGGTGCTGGACGAAGGTGTACTGCTTGAAATTGTGCGCCCCGGCACCGGTGACCCGGTGGCCGAGGGCGAAGTGGGCGAGGTGGTGGTGACCACGCTCAACCCCACTTATCCACTGATTCGTTTTGGCACCGGCGACTTGTCTGCGGTGCTGCCAGGTTATTGCCCCACCGGTCGCACCAACGTGCGCATCAAAGGCTGGATGGGGCGCGCCGACCAGACCACCAAAATCCGTGGCATGTTTGTGCACCCGGGGCAGGTGGATCAAATCGCCAAACGCTTCCCGGAGGTTGTCAAAGCACGGCTGGTGGTGAGTGGCGAAATGGCCAACGACCAGATGACGCTCAAGGTAGAAACCGCGTGCAGCGGCCCGGATAGTCTGGCGCAAAAAGTGGCCGAGGCCATTCGTGAGGTGACCAAATTGCGCGGCCTGGTGGAGGTGGTGCTACCGGGCAGTCTGCCCAACGATGGCAAAGTGATTGAGGACGCGCGCAGTTACCAATAACGATCTAACGTCCATGTTCAACAAGGACACCCCTAAGCATGAAACACGCGTGCCCTGCGTAGGACGGGTTTCTAAGCATGAAACACGCGTGCCCTGCGTAGGGCGGGTTTCAACCCGCCATGGCCGACTGAAGTCGACCCTACGACAAGCCATTCTTGTTGGCTGTGGGCGTTGTTTCACGTTAATGAACGCTGTCGCTAGACACCCCAGGTGATGGCTGCCTCAGCTTGCAGGCAGGCGCGCATCATGTCCATTAGCGGCAGGGCGCGCTGGCGCAAGCTCACGGTATCGAAATGGGGCATGGGGCCATGCTCGGCTTGGGCTTGCGCTACGGCTTGCTTGCGTTGGGCTTCTTCCTGTTCGATGGCGGCTTGCAAGGCGGTCAGGGCTTGGGGCATTTGCTCAGGCAGCAAAATTCCTTTGACGCTTGGCTCGGTGCTGCTGTGTTTGCCGATGATGCCCAGCACACGTTCGCCGTGAGGCTGCAACATAATCACATCCCCTGTGGTTTTGGATTTGAACTTGTACAGCATGGCGAGTCTCCGGTGGTTGATGCAAAGCGCTATCGTAGTCCTGTTGGCGTTGCTAGCAGGCTGTGCCGACACGCGCTATTACGCCCAGTCGGTGGCGGGCCAGGTGCAATTGATGTGGGCTGCCCGGCCAGTGGAAGACTGGCTGGCAGACCCAGCCACACCTGAGCCCTTGCAGCAGCGCCTGCGCCAGGCACAAGACATGCGGCGATTTGCGGTAACCGAGCTGCACTTGCCAGACAACGCCAGCTACCACCGCTACGCTGATTTGCAACGCCGCCATGCGGTGTGGAATGTGGTGGCCGCGCCTGAGTTTTCCTTGACGCTGAAAACCTGGTGCTTCCCGGTGGCCGGCTGTGTCGGCTACCGAGGCTATTTTTCAGAAGCTGATGCGCAGGCACAGGCTGCTCAATTGCGCGCGCAAGGCCTTGAAGCCAGTGTGTACGGTGTGCCAGCTTATTCCACCCTGGGCTGGTTGAACTGGCTCGGTGGCGACCCGTTGCTCAACACCTTCATCCATTACCCCGAAGGTGAAGTGGCGCGGTTGGTGTTTCATGAACTGTCGCACCAGGTGGTTTATGTGCCTGATGACACCGTGTTCAATGAATCTTTTGCCACCGCCGTAGAGCGTGTGGGCGGTGCCGACTGGCTGCAGAAAAAAGCCACACCGCAGGCGCGCTTGGCTTACGCCGTGTTTGAGACGCGCCGTGCACAGTTTCGTGCTTTGACCCGTAGCACACGTTTTCGCTTGTTGCAAGTTTATAAAGAAAATAGAGCTCTAGCCCTTGATAATAAAGGGCAAGTAGCTATGAAAAAAGAAGTACTCAACGACTTTCGTCAAACCTATCAAACCTTGAAGTCCACT
Organism: Comamonadaceae bacterium CG2_30_57_122; assembly: GCA_001871515.1. Taxonomy (GTDB): domain Bacteria; phylum Pseudomonadota; class Gammaproteobacteria; order Burkholderiales; family Burkholderiaceae_C; genus Rhodoferax. Next base: position 8,725 of record MNXW01000125.1, on the reverse strand, counting down.
TGGGGCGGCTACCCTGGCTATGACGCCTGGGTGGCGCAAGCCAACAACGCTGCGTTTGGCGCACAGGCTGCCTACGACGAACTGGTGCCTGGCTTTGAGGCCCTGTTTGAACGCCAGGGGCGCGACTGGGCAAGGTTTTATGATGCAGTCAGACAGTTGGCCACGCACCCCAAAGACGAGCGGGTGCGTCAACTGAAACAATGGACAAGTCAATCACAAGGGTAATGCAGCATGGCTGAATTGAACATCGTCAGGGAACACAGCTTGGGTTTGGCCAAAGCGCGCAAAGTGGCCTTCAAATGGGCCGAGCAGGCCGAGCAAGAATTTGACATGCAGTGCACCTATGCCGAAGGCAAGCATGCCGATGAAGTGGACTTTGTCAGACCCGGTGTCAACGGCAATTTGATGGTCACCAAAGACCGGTTTGAGTTGCGCGCCCAACTGGGTTTTTTGCTGGGCGCGTTCAAGGGCAGGATCGAGGCCGAAATTGTCAAAAATCTTGATGCCTTGCTGACGTTGCCTTCAACGCACAACACCACCCACCACGCTGCCCACGGTACAGAGCAGAAGTTGAGCCAGCCAGTCGGCCAGACCCTTGCGCGCAAGCGACTGGCCAAAAAAGCCTGATCAGCTCAGCGACTCGATCAGGTCAATGTACTGCTGCATCGCGTCGTTGCTGGATGTGCCTTTGAGCGCGTTCCAGGCGTCCCACTTGGCGCGACCCACCATGTCTGAAAAGCCAGGGCGTTTTTCACCGTTGTCGCCAGAGCTGCCTTGTTTGTAGAGGGCGTAGAGCTTGAGCAATGTCATGTTGTCAGGGCGTTCACTGAGGTTTTTTGAGTTGGCAACAGCGGCTTCAAATTTGGCTTGCAAGTCAGACATGGTGGGTCTCCAGTAGGTAAAAATATACGAGGTTTAGGGTAAGCAGGGATATCTTAAGCTGCGTTTTGATTACAAAATAGATTACTTTCCCCAAACCCATTTGAACCATGCTCAAGAGACCTGTGACACCGATTGTTGTTGAGCGCATGACCAAGGTCGACACGGCCTGGCTGCGCATGGACTCACCCAGTAACCTGATGATGATTTTGGGCGTGTGGATCATCAAGCCCGGGGTCAGCTACAAGGCCACCTGTGAGCGCATTCAAGAACGTTTACTAAAGTACCCACGTTTTGGCCAGCGGGCTCAGATGGATGCCACTGGAGCGAGTTGGATTACCGACGATGATTTCAAAATCAATAGGCATGTAGTGCGTGAGAGTTTGCCTGCATCGACCAAGAAAAATCCCCAACTTGCCTTGCAAGAGCGATTGGGCGTGCTGGCCATGCAGCCGTTGGACATGCGCTACCCGCTGTGGGAGTTTCGACTGATCGAGCGCTATGACGGCGGATCGGCTTTGGTGGTGCGTATTCATCATTGCATTGCAGACGGACTGGCACTGATTGCTGTGACCCAGTCATTGGTAGATGGTGGCCTTGCACCACCCAAGCGGCGGTCCAAACAATCTGCAATCTCAAGCTGGCAAGCAGCCGAAGACTGGATGCAACACACCTTGATCGAACCGCTGACTTCGGTGACCGTCAAGGCCTTGGAGGCTGCTGGAGACGGTGCAGCACAAGCTTTCGGGGTCTTGGGTGAGCCGCGCCAGGTGCTTGAGAGCTTGCTCGAAAAAGGCATCAGCAGAGGCATGAGTGGTTCTGCTGATGCCGCCCGGCTGGCTTACCAGGTGCTGCGCGACGGAGCGGCTCTGGCGCTCATGAACGACGACTCACCGACCCGGCTCAAGGGGCAGCCCGGATTGGCCAAACGGGTGGCCTGGTGTCAGCCCATTGCCTTGGACGAAGTGCGTGCAGTGGGTAAAGCATTGCACTGTTCCATCAACGATGTATTGTTGGCCTGTGTGGCTGGTGCACTGGGGCAGTACCTGCGCACCCATGGCGATGCGGTGAATGGCAAAGAGATTCGCGCCATGGTGCCAGTCAATTTGCGACCCATGGAACAAGCCTATAAGCTCGGCAACCAGTTTGGTCTGGCTCCGGTGGTGTTACCCATCGGCCTGGAAAACCCATTGGAGCGGGTGTTTGAAGTGCGCAAACGCATGGGTGAACTCAAAGGAAGCATGCAGCCGTTGATGGCCTTTGCCTTGTTGGCCGTGGCCGGTGTGGTGGTCAAGCCGGTGCAAGATGCGATGCTGAATCTGTTTTCCAAAAAAACCACGGCGGTCATGACCAATGTGCCCGGGCCGCGTGACAAACTTACTTTTTGTGGCTCCACCTTGGAACAAACCCTGTTCTGGGTGCCACAGTCTGGCACGGTCGGCTTGGGCGTATCCATTTTGAGTTACGGCGGTGGGGTGCAGTTTGGGGTCATCAGCGACACCACCCTGATTCCTGACCCGCAGGCCATCATTGATCAGTTCGCACCCGAGTTTGAGCGTCTGAGCCTGCTCACCCTGATGCTGCCTTGGGGTGAATGAAAGCTATTAAATAAATAGCTTGTCGCCCTTATATTAAAAGGGCTAGCGTGCTAAAAGTACAATAATTAATCAGCCAGTTCGGTACGTGCCAGTTCTACGTCCAGCCGCTCCAGCGCATCCAGTGGGTGCGCTTTGGCGGCCAACTGGTACAGACGGTTGGCCTCTTCCAGCATGTTGTCGCCGTCGAGCATCAGCATGGCGCGGGCATACTCAATCATGGCTGAGGCTGATTGGGCTTGAAGTTTCAAAGCCTGGTTAAACAGCGCCATGCCGGTGTCGTGGTGGGCGCCGTAAGCCATGGCTCCAATCAGCGTGCCGACCTTGTCGATCACTTCGGCGTGAAACGCGCCCAGTGCAATGTGCGCATCTGGGTGCTGGGGTTGGGCATGGATGACAGCTTCAAGATCGGTTTTTACCTTGCTGCCGATGCCCTGAGCCAGCGCCTTGGCCACACTGATGCCTTGGCTGTAACGGCCTAACGCATAAGCGTGCCAATAGTGGGCGTTGAAGTTATCGGGTTCCTGGCTGATGTGGTGCTCGGCGCGTTTGGCGGCTTCCAGCAACAGCTCCAGCCTGCGCGCTTCGTGTTTTTCAAGGTAGGTGGCGTACATGCAGGTGGCTTTGTTGGCCAGGTTGACACCTGCCAGACCCAGCTTCAGGCCAGCGTTGCAGGCCTTGTGAAATTCACCGTTGTGAAACAGTGCCCAGGCATCAAGCAGCTTGGTGTCTTGTGGTAAGGGCTCCAGATCACCGGCATGCAGTTTGAACCAGTTTTTCTTGACTCCTGCCGAATTAAAATTGAATTCTCCTGGAAAAGGAAAAGCAGTCCACCTGGCCATGTTGATCTCCTGAGCGCTATTTTTTACTTGGAATCTTTATTGTAGGCATCAGCGAGGTGGATCAAGTGGGCACGTTGGGTTGGTTCAAGGTAAGGGGCGAGCAGGTTCAGCACATGCTTGGCTCCGCGCAACAGAGCCGCCTGGGCATTGGCGGGCTCCAGCGCGTTGCGCGGGTCGCGCACATACTCATAACTGAGCCAATAAGTCAGTACCACCACCATGCTGGTGGCAGTCGGCTCCAGTTCGCGTGCATCGATGTTCAACGTGCCGCCGCGGCGCATGCCGTCAAGCAGGCTCTTGATGGCACGTGTCTTGTTTTTCAGCACCGATTGAAAGTGGGTTTCAAGGCGACGGTTTTTGCTCAGCAGGTCATTGAGGTCGCGGTACAAAAACCGGTATTCCCAGATCAGTTCAAACAGCGTGTGCAGAAAAAACCAGGCATCTTCCACGTTGCGCACATCGTCAGATGCGCCCAGCAGGTCGTTCAAGGCGCGCTCAAAGCGGTCAAACAGGGTGTTGATCAGTTCATCTTTGGCCGGGTAGTGGTAGTACAGGTTGCCGGGGCTGATGTTGAGTTCGGCCGAAATCAACGTGGTCGACACATTGGGCTCGCCAAAGCGGTTGAACAATGCCAGCGTGATTTCAAGAATGCGCTCTGCCGTTCGCCTGGGGGCTTTTTTTACCATGTGGGTACACCTTCTAGTGAGGCCGTGTTGACCACCTGCTGAAGGTTGTCCATGATGTTGTGCAACTTGGTCAACGACTGACCAATGCGTGTGGGCGCGCGGCGCGGCGGGCACAGATGGCGCTGGTTGTCATCCAGCACCGCGTGGTTAAGGGTGATGCCGTGGTAGCCCAGCTTGGCGCTTAAGCCGGTCTGGCGTGAGCGCAGCAGCTGGCGGGTTTGCTGGTAGGCGTGTTCGGCCAGATGGCGGCGCTGGCTGTAGCTGAAGGTGTTGGCCAGGTACAGCTCGGGGTCGCGGTGGTTGGGCTCAATCAGCACGATGTCGGTGTTGGGGTAGGCTTGCTCGTAGGCCTTCAGGCCCAGCACCAGGCGCGAGTGTATGAGCGAGCGGAAGGTCTGGCTTAGCACCGCAGGCAGGCCGCCGTCGGCAATGTGCGGAATGGCACCTGGCGTGGCCCAGGGGGCAGGGGTAGAACTGCTGGTTTGAGGCGCTGACGCATCAAAGGGCACCAGCGGGTTCAGGCACAGCATCAGGTCTACGCCATCGTCCAGTGCTACCGTAGCGTGCATGGTTTTGATCAGAGCCCCATCGACAAAATGCTGTCCGTCAATTTCTACCGGCGGGAACAGCCCTGGCAGGGCGGAGCTGGCCTGAACCGCTTTGGAGATCGGCACATGATCCCAGCCGACCCGGCCAAACGACACGGCACTGCTGCTGTCCAGGTGCGTGGCGACCAGCGTCAGGCGACCTTTGAGTTGCCGAAAATCATTGGTGCGCCCGGGTTTTGCAAACAGGCGCGTCAGCTCGGTGTCGATCTGCTGGTTTGAAAAAATGCCAGTGGGCAGGCTGGGGCCCAGGCGTTCTAGCACGCGCATGAACGACTGGCGTCCCACGCTGCCATGCCAGGCGCTGGCCATCAAGAGTGCGGGCAGGCGCAGACCGCGCGAGAAAAATTCAGAAAAGGCGGGGGTCAGCAGGCAGGCCGGGTCAAAGGCTTCGGTCTGGTGCTTGCGGTCTTCAATGAACAGTGAAAACAGTTGCTGCGGTGTGATGCCATTGGCCAAACCCGCAGCAATAAAGCCACCCGCCGACACCCCCACGTAATGCTGCAGGCGGGTGAAGTCGATGCCAACCATGGACTCTTGCAAGGCACACAAGGCACCAATTTCATAAATCGCACCCAGTGGGCCGCCACCTGCCAATGCGAGCGCAAATTTTGGGGTGGGTGTTGAACTGTTACGAGTCATGAATGCATGAGTTTAGGCTGAATTTGCCTACAACTACTCAGGGTTTACCTGAGCCGCAGGAGCCGCTGCTGGCTTGGGCGCTGTCTTTTTTGCCGGGGCTTTTTTGGCCGGAGCTTTAGCCGGAGCTTTAGCCGTTGGGTTTTTTGTGGCGGGCGTGGCGGCCGCTTTTTTCACAGGTTTGGCGGGGGTTTTGACTGCAGTCTTGGTGGGGCTGAGTTTTTGCACGCTGGCATTGAGTGCATCAATGCGGGCAATCAGTGCTTCCACGTCTTTGGCTGAGGGCACGCCCAGTTTATTAAGCGCCTTGGCCACGCGGTCTTCAAAAATATTTTCAAGCTTGTCCCACTGGCCTGAGGCCTTGCTGGAAATGTCGGTAGCCATGCTGGTCATTTTTTGTGTAGCTTCGGATATTTTGACTTCTGCTGCGGACTGGGTCTTGCGCTGGAAACTCATGCCCTCTTTGACCAGGGCTTCAAAGGCTTTCGTACCTTCAGATTGCGCTTTGTTGAACGCGCCCAAACCAGCTTGCCAGATTTGTTGCGCCGAATCCTTAACTGAATTTGATAACAGCGATGCCTTGGATGCGCTAGGCTTTGCGCCAGCTTTGATCGTGGCCTTGGCGTTGGTTTTGGAAGTCGGACTGACTTTTTTCAATTTGGTGACCATGTAAATCTCCTGAAAAATGGGTTGGGCTAAATATAAGCTGAACTTTAAAGGGCACAAACCGCATTGTGTAGGGTCATCATCCTAAAAACAAAGCTAATTTACGCGGGTTTACGCTAAAGACTTTAACTTCAAATCTAGGCAAAAATACCGTTTTTAAATGGAGTTGAAGCATGCAGTATTTCGTTACAGGAGCCACCGGTTTCATCGGTAAACGCTTGGTTAAAAAATTGCTGGAGCGCAAAGGCGCGGTGGTTCATTTTTTGATCCGCAAAGACAGCGAAGGCAAAGTCAAAGCCCTGCGTGATTTTTGGGGCGTCAGCGCGGCACGGGTGGTTCCGGTGTTTGGCGACCTCACCAGCAAAAAGCTGGGTGTGAGCGCCGAAGCGGTCAAGCAGCTCAAGGGCAAGGTGGATCATTTCTACCACCTGGCTGCCATTTACGACCTGGGTGCGGACGAGTCCAGTCAGATTGAGGTGAATGTGGACGGCACCCGCAACACGGTGGACTTTGCCAAGGCGATTGAGGCTGGGCACTTTCACCACGTGTCATCGATTGCCGCTGCCGGACTGTACGAAGGCGTGTTCCGCGAGGACATGTTCAACGAGGCCGAAAACTACGAGCACCCCTACTTTCGCACCAAACACGAGTCTGAAAAAATCGTGCGCACCGAGTGCAAAGTGCCCTGGTCGGTGTACCGTCCGGCGATGGTGGTGGGCGACAGCCAGACCGGTGAAATGGACAAGATTGACGGCCCGTATTACTTCTTCAAGCTGATCCAGCGCATGCGACAGCTGCTACCGCCGTGGCTGCCGTCGATTGGCCTGGAAGGCGGACGCGTCAACATTGTGCCGGTCGATTTTGTGGTGGCCGCGCTTAATGCCATCAGCCACCAAAAAGGCATCACCAGCCGCTGTTATCACCTGGTTGACCCAGTGGGCTATCGGGTGGGCGACGTGCTCGACATCTTCAGCCGCGCAGCGCATGCGCCCAAGATGAACCTGTTTGTCAACGCGGCGTTGCTGGGTTTTATTCCGCGCAGTGTCACCAAAGGCCTGATGGCGCTGGCTCCGGTGCGCCGGGTACGCAACGCCATCATGAAAGATTTGGGGCTGCCCGAAGACATGCTGACCTTTGTCAACTACCCCACGCGCTTTGACAGCCGCGACACCCTGGCCGCGCTTAAAGGCACGGGCGTTGAATGCCCCAACCTGAAAGATTACGCCTGGCGCTTGTGGGACTACTGGGAGCGCCACCTGGACCCAGACCTGCACATTGACCGCAGTTTGCGCGGCACGGTCGGCGGCAAAGTGGTGCTGGTCACCGGCGGGAGTTCAGGCATTGGTTTGGCTGCAGCCCACAAGTTTGCTGAGGCTGGTGCTATTACTTTGATTTGTGGCCGGGATCAGAAAAAGTTGGATGAAGCCTGCGCCGAGGCCAAAGGCAAGGGCTACAAGTTCATAGCTTATGCGGTGGATATTTCAGAGCAAGAGACCTGCGCCAACTTTGTCCAGCAGGTCATGCAAGAACACGGCGGTGTCGACTTTTTGATCAACAACGCCGGCCGGTCGATTCGCCGCGCCATTGAGAGCAGCTACGACCGCTTTCATGACTACGAGCGCACCATGCAGCTCAACTACTTTGGCAGCTTGCGCGTCACCACCGGCTTTTTGCCCGGCATGGTGGCCAAACGCAAAGGCCATGTGGTCAACATCAGCAGCATTGGCGTGCTGACCAACGCGCCGCGCTTTAGCGCCTACGTGGCCAGCAAAGCCGCGCTGGATGCGTGGACACGTTGCGCCAGCAGCGAGTTTGCCGACCAAGGCATCAGCTTCACCACCATCAACATGCCGCTGGTGCGCACCCCCATGATTGCGCCCACCAACCTGTACAACAACGTGCCCACCCTGGCTCCGGAGGAAGCCGCTGACATGATCGCGCAGGCCTGCATCTTCAAGCCGGTGCGCATTGCCACCCGACTGGGCATTACCGGCCAAATCTTGCATGCGGTGCTGCCGCGCGTGGCGCAGATTGCCATGAACACCAGTTTCCGGATGTTCCCGGATTCAACAGCAGCCAAGGGTGCCAAGCCAGGTGACAAGGCGGACAAACCCAAGCTCTCAGCAGAGGCGGTGGCAATGCAGCAGATGATGCGGGGCATCCATTTTTGAACTTTGATCTGCTGCCACGCCAGGCTATCTGGCGTGGGCGCGACCATCTTGAACGCTGGCACAGAACCTGTGTTTTAAAAGCACTGGCGTGTCAATGTGCCACCTGTTGACAGTGTCTTCCGGGTGAATATTTGCCTCATCACCAGGACGTCAACCTGCCCCAGGCCACCGAACACTCTGACCCATCGTGGTTTGGTTTCCCGATTACCTTGAAAGAGAACTGCCCGGTCACAAGGCGGGACCTGCTGACCCACCTGGACCAGAACAAAGTCGGCTCCCGCCCGCTGTTTGCCGGCAACCAGACTCGCCAGCCGTACATGATTGAAGCCAACTACCGTATTAGCGGTGATTTGACCAATACCGACAACGTGATGAACAACACCTTCTGGATTGGGGTGCAACCGGCGCTGACTCGCGAGATGCTGGAGTTTGCTGCGCAGAAGATTGAAAGTTATTTGGGTGCGAACTTCTGATGGAATCTTCCGGCCTTTGGGAACTGGCCAGCCCGATTACCGATCCACAAGCTTTTGCCCAAGAGTCGAAAATTCGGGAACCCAAGCGCTTGCTTGATGCCTACGGTGGAAAGAACTGGAAAAAGTGCAAAGGCTATGCGACCATTCGATTGCTGGATTGCGGTGAGCT
>MNXW01000137.1 GCA_001871515.1 Comamonadaceae bacterium CG2_30_57_122 | reverse complement strand
TGTTCTCTTTGGCATAACCCAATTGCGCCAGCACCTCGCTTTGCTTGGCAGAAAAGTCGTCGCGGTAAATGAAAGCGTCGCTTTGCGTGTTGTAAGGCGGGTCGATATAAATGAGTTTGACCTTGCCAAAGTAGCTGTGGCGCAGCAGGCGCAGGGCGTCGAGGTTGTCGCCCTTGATCAGCAGGTTGCCGGTGCTGTCCCAGTTTTGGCTTTGCTCAGGCGCGGGTTGCAGGATTTTTTGCACTGGCACAAATGCGCTGTGGTAAGCCTCACGCTTGCCAACCCAGCGCAGCTCGTAGCCGTCTTCTTCCACCTGTACACCGGCGGGGTTGCTGGGGTCTAAGGCCAGTTGCAAGGCGGCGGCGTTGATGCGAATGCGGCCATCGGCATCGGTTTCAAGGGCTTGCGGAAAGTGCGCACGCAAAATGTCCAGCTTGAGCTGGTTGGGGGTCGGGGCGTTCAGAATGAGGTTTGACATGGGGACTTGCTTTACTATTTTTTTAATAGCTTCTTACGCTTACTGCGTAAGGGCTAGAGACTGATTCGTTATAAATTTTTACGTGATGGCAGCATGTGGATAAATGAGACCTGTGGCAACAGGTGCAGACACCTTGAGGACATTCATTATTTATATGATTTATGGCTGTAGCCCTTACAGATAAAGCGTAGGCAGCTATATATTAAATAGCTAAATCAGTGCCGGTTACTGACAAAATCCGGCTTTCGGCTTTGATGCCGCACGATCAGGATGCGCAAATGCTCGCTTTCCTTGCGATAAACCACCGAATAGGAAAACGTCTTGAGCGGCAAAACTCTGCGGCTTCGCATGGTTGGCGTTCCAAGACCAGGATGTTGAAGCAAAAGCTCGATGACGTGCTGAAGTTCATCCAGAAACCGTGTGGCCACCTGAAACCCGGCGTGTTGCGCATAAAAGTCCTGCGCGTCAGCAATGTCTTGTTCGGCAGCTGCATGAAACGCGTAATTCATCGCGCAAGCCGGGCACGCAATCTGGTCATGACTTCATCGCCGGGTAGGTCTTGAGCCAGCCCCGAGTCCAGTTCAGCCTCGCGTTGGTCGGCCAGTTGTTCCCAAGCGGCTTCTACTTTTGGGTCGGTGTCCAGGCTGGTGATCAGCCGTTCCAGCAGCTCACCGCGCTCAGCGAGGGTGAGTTGCATGGCTTGGGCTTGTACGATTTCAAGTTGGGTTGGCATGGGGAACCTCCGTTATCAGCGATGTTTTCCGGCAGATGAATCAAGTGGCCTATTTTCAGGCGTTTTCAGACAAGTGCCCAAGCCTTGCAACTGCTGCGACATTTTGCTCAGACTGGTCAGCGCCCACAGCCAGAGGTTATAGGCTGATTTTTTATAAATTAATCGTTTTTACCAAGCGCCCAGCCCTGCAAACGCGCCGCAATCTGTTCCGGGCTTGGCAGGTCATTTTGGTAACTGGCGGGCAATTGCGGGGTGACGGTGTAGGTGGCAATGCCCAGCGGGCGCGTCATGGTGCGCAGGGCGTACTCGACCATGGTTTTGGTTTTGCTGCGACAGATGACGATGCCAATCGGTGGGTTTTCGCCTTCCAGGCGGTATTGCTGGTCCAGTGTGTCGAGGTAAAACTCGATCTGGCCTTTGTGTTCAGGTTTGAAATCGCCAATTTTCAGCTCAATGGCCACCAGGCAGCGCAGGCGGCGGTGAAACAGCAGCAGGTCAATGAAGTATTCCTTGCCATCTACCTCCAGCCGGTACTGGTTGCCGACAAAGGCAAATGCACCCCCCATTTCTGCTAAAAAACTGCGCAGGTTGTGCACCAGGGCTTCTTCCAGTTCACGTTCGGAGTGTTGTTCGGCCAGCCCCAAAAAGTCGAAGGTGTAGTGGTCTTTAACGGCCAGCAGCGCCTGGGCTTTGATGCTCTCGGGCACCGCAGCGTCAAAATTGGTTTGGCCGTTCAGGTATTGCGCGTAGCTGTGGTTGTCCAACTGGTGCTGTAAAACGTTTTTGGTCCAGCCAAAGCGGGCTGTGGCACGCAAGTAAAACTCACGTTCCAAGTCGTCTTTGCAACGCGCCATGATGACGAGGTTTTTGGCCCAACTGATTTCTGCAACCAGTGGTTGCAGTTTTGGCTTTTCGGTATACACGCGGTAGAAGTCCCGCATGTTCCAAAGATTACGGGCTGAGAACCCGTTGCGCCCCGGAAACTCAGCCTGCAAATCGCGCGCCAGGTTTTCCACCACAGCCTTGCCCCAGCCTTGTTGGGTTTGCCGCTGGCTGATGTTTTCACCCAGCCACCAATACAGCGCCAGCAGTTCGTGGTTGGCGGCGCGTAATGCCTGGTGTTGCCGCTGTCGAATCTGCGCCTTGATCTCCAGCAAAAAATCGCCATAACCTGCGGGTTGCGCGGGCAGACTTGTTATTTTTGTATTCATGGTTGTATTCATCAGTTGATGCCCGTCAGCCAGTTTTCCACCCGCAAGCCAGGCACGCGACGGAATTCAGTTTCATTGTCAGTCACCAGCGTGCAATCGAGTGCCAGGGCGTGGGCGGCGATCAGCGTGTCGTTGGGGCCGATGGGGGTGCCCGCTTTCTCCAAATGCGTGCGGATGCTGGCGTAGTGTTGCACCACGTTGTGGTCGATGGCTTTTGACGGTACAAACCGAAGCAGGGTTTCAATTTTGGAGACGAGACTGATTGAGCCAACTTTTTTTGCACCAAAACTTAGCTCGCATTCGACGACAAGGCTGGTGCACAGCGCAGTCTCGGTTTGGGCGCTGAGTTGTTGGATGCGCACTGCCAGCGGCCCGCGTGGGTAGCGAATGGCGTGCGAGAGGATATTGGTATCGAGCATCCAGACGGGTGCAGCGGCGCTCATAAGGTGATGTCGTCCAGTGGCAGCAGGCCTTCGTCCACGTCCGGGAAGGGCTCGTTCATGTCTTCCCAGTCTTTCATGGCTTCGGCCAGCGTGGTAGCCGTGGCTTTAACCGCTTCAATGATGAGCTTGTTGCCTTCACGGTGAATCAAAGCCTCTTTGCCGGGCAGCTCAAACTCTTTGGGAATGCGCACGGCCTGATTGGCCCCGTTGCGAAACAGGCGCACCTGCCGCGCGGGGGACTCAGCGGCATAGGCAGCAATTTTTTCTAAGGCGATGGGCATGGTACTTCTCCCGTTAAAAGTGTGAGCGCAAGTTTAGCCTATGCCTTGGCCTATGTCATGGGCTATTGGTGGGTGTTAGCCCCGTAGAAGTGACGCCTGAGCCAGAGTTTGTGAACTGAAACCGGGGGGCATCCTGCAAACTGCAGCTTACAAGTGACGCACTCGTTTCGTTTACATTGGGTGAGAGGTTTTGCCTTGCATTAACTATATTTTTAATAGC
>MNXW01000141.1 GCA_001871515.1 Comamonadaceae bacterium CG2_30_57_122 | reverse complement strand
GCACCAAAAAGAAAGACCGCGACCTTTTCGACTGCTGGCCTGGGGTTTACCACTTCACACAGCAAGACCGCCGCCGCGTGCGTCAGTGGCTGGCAACGCGCCCGACAGGTGGCAGCCATGCAAGCAAATGATGCCGACCGCGCCCGTGATGCGCTGCAAAGCCTGAACCCAAACTGTGACCGTGCCGCCTGGGTGAAAACAGGCATGGCGTTTCATGCTGCTGGTGGTGACTTCGACACCTTCAACGACTGGAGCGCCGGGGCTGACAGCTACAACGCCCAAGCCTGCCGCGCTACATGGCGTTCATTCAAGGCCGCGCCCGGTGGTGTTGGTGCTGGGGCACTGTTTGGCATGGCCCGCGATGCCGGGTGGCAGGATGGCAACGCAAGCCCACGACCTGCGCCAGCAAGGGCAACACCGAAGCCAATGCCCAAGCCTGCCCCTACTGTGAACGCCGATGCCGTTTGGAGCCGCTGCGAGCCTGCAACCGCTGCCCATGCCTACATTGTGCAAAAGCAGGGAAGCCCGCAAGGGCTGCGCGTGGTGGCTGCTGGTGACCCGCTGCGAATCATGGGCGAATCAATGGCTGGCGCTTTGGTGGTGCCGTGCATGGCCGCAGATGGCACGCTATCGACCTTGCAACTGATACCGCCGCCCGATGTTGCCCAACGCCTGAAAGCTGCTGGCAAACCCGGCAAACTGAACCTGCCCGGCTGCAAGGTAGAAGGCTGGTTCACCGTGGGCAAAATAGAAACAAGCCATACGGTTTATATCGTTGAAGGTGTTGGGCAAGCATGGGCGTGCTGGCAGGCAACCGGGGCCGCTGCCGTGGTGGCGTTCGGCTGGGGTAACGTGGGCAAGGTGGCTGGGGCATTGCGCCAGCAAGACAACACCGCCCGTCTGGTGCTAGTGCCTGATGCTGGCAAAGAAAACGATGCCCACAAGATAGCCGCTGAAATCGGCGCTGCTGTGGCTGTGATGCCCGATGGTTCACCCAGCAACTTCGACGCTAACGACCTGCTGGCGCGTGACGGGTTCGACGTGCTGGCCGCGCTGCTGGAAAGTGCAACCGAGCCGCCCAAGCCTGAACCCAAGGTTCACCCGCTGGCGCGATACATCGATATTGATGGCGCTGCCAAGCCGCCGCGCTGGGTCATACCGGGGTTTATCGGGCATGGTGTCGTTTCAATCGCTGGGGCGCATGGCATAGGCAAAACGACTGCGCTGCTGCCCCTGGCACTGACCGCCGCCGGGCTACATGGTGATGAACTGATGCCGCGCCAATGGAGGCATGTTGTCTATGTAACCGAGGATGCAGAACAGGCCCGGCGAATCCTGGCAGGGCTGACGCTTCATTCAAATTTAGTTATCGGCCTTGACCTGGTACGTGAGCGCGTTCATATCGTGGAGGCCGTTCGACTTGACCCGGCTTTTGTTGCAACCGTTGGGACTACTTACCGGGAACAGTTCACCCGGTCGGTGGAGGGCGTGAAAGTGTTGCCCTTGGTGGTGTTTGACACTAAATCCGCTGTGCTGGCGTTGGACAACGAAAACGACAATGCCGAGGCTTCGCGAATGATGGCCGCATTGAAACAAGGCTTCGACGGTTTGCCAGTTTGGCTAATCGGCCATGTTGCAAAAGAAAATCTGACTCGCAGTGACGCACTGACAAGCCGGGGTGCGAGTGCTATCGAGGGCGATGCAAACCAGACCATGTTTTTGATTCGCGAGGGCGAAAGCCGCTATCTGATTCAAGGCAAAAAGCGATTCGAAGCGAAGTGGCCCGAGCTTGAAATTACCAGCTACACGGCACAGACGACCGCGCCCGATGAGTTCGGCAATCTTGAAACTGTGCTGCTGCGCTGGGGCATTGCAAGCCCTGCCCAACAAAGCCGCAAAGAGGCCGCAGAACAGGCCGCAGAGCAACAGCAAAAAGAGGACGAGGCCAGTCTACGCAACGACATAAGGGACGCTGTACAGGTGGCATGGCTGGCAGGTAATCCACTGAACCGTGCCGGGGTCAAAGCCAAGGTTCGCCGCAAGACTTCGGACGTGGTGGCGATGCTGGAAAACCTTCTTAGTGAGCGTTGGCTGTTTGAGGTGACGGTTCCCGCCAAGGTTCGCACCAACAACAAGCGAGCCGCTTTTTTGGTGAACTTTTCAACCGCTGAACATGAGGCCATTTTGTCTGGTGGCGTACTGCCTGCTGACAAGATGGTGATACCCGCAAGTTGGCAAAAAGAGCCAATTCCGTTCGTTCCCGCGCCAGACGGTGAGAGCAAGGAGGCCGACCATGAATAAGCCCAATTCCGTTCGTGCCCAATTCCGTTCGTTCCCTAGAGAAAATCAGTTGGGAACGGACGGAATCAATTCAATATTGATATCCGACCGCCCGGTTTCCGTTCATTCCCGGAACGCTGGGAACGCACGGGAACGCACGGGAACGGACGGGAACGGACGGGAACGGACGGGAACGGACGGGAACGGACGAACTTACCGAGCCAAAACAAGGTATGTTCTTTCATTCGCTGAATGATGACGGTACGGTGAATCACCAAGGCTGCTTACTGGCGCTGACCGCTGCCGGGTTCGGACGGGCGCAATTGTTCGAGTGGTTTTGGGGTGAACCATCGACCGTTATTAAGGTTGACCCCGACTACCTGTGCACATGCGTTTTTTACGCAAGTGCCGCCGCCATGAATATCGCTTATGAGCGCTGGGAGGCAGACCATGAATGACTTTCATTTTGGTGCAAGGGTGTTATGCCCGACCTGCAAGACCAGGGTGTTCATTCAAGATGCGCCGTGGAAACGACTTTGCGTGACCTGCTACCTGGCGCAAAAGGGCAAGACCGCACCGACACCAACAGCGCCAGCCGTGATGCCGATTGAATCCGGCATGTTGCGCCGCTTGATTCAACTGTGTCACCCCGACCGCCACGGCAACTCTGCGGCCGCAAACATTGCGACCCGCTACCTGCTGGAACTGAAAGGAGCGCAACATGGGTAAGCCATGCCCTGCCGTGCCAGTTGATTTGTTCGGCATGGAGCAACAGACACCGCGTGCCAACAGCAAGCACGAAGCCGCTGCATTGCGCGAGGTGCTGATGGCACTGAAGGCGCATCCTGCCGTGCCCTGGTTTGAACGCATGAACAGCGGGGCCGCACGCATTGGTGGCCGATTCATTCGGTTCGGCTGGCCTGGGTGTAGTGACCTGCGCGACGTGGTGGCTGCGCTGGGGCCGCTGTAGGGGCTGGGCTGCCGCTCTGCGCCGTAGTGGACACAGGGGGACCCTGGCGTGCCGCACACAATGACACACGCGGCGGAGGCTCGATAGTCGGCTCAATTCGAATTTTTGAACCTGATTACCGGGTTTGGTAGAAAATGCAACTGTGTTGCGTTAACGAA
>MNXW01000179.1 GCA_001871515.1 Comamonadaceae bacterium CG2_30_57_122 | reverse complement strand
CGAGCTGAAGAATGGCCTGGCGCGGGCGGAGCTGGAAAAGCAACTCGCCGAAAAATCGCTCAAAGACAAGTACGAGACGCAGATCAAAGATCGCGATGATGCGATAGAGCGCCTGCGCGACATGAAGGCGCGCCTGTCCACCAAGATGGTGGGCGAGACGCTGGAGCAGCACTGCGAGACGGAGTTCAACCGCATTCGCGCCACAGCGTTTCCGCGGGCCTATTTTGAAAAGGATAACGACGCGCGAACCGGCAGCAAGGGCGACTACATTTTTCGCGACCTGGACGAGCCAGGCACTGAGATTGTCTCGATCATGTTCGAGATGAAAAATGAGAACGACCGCACCAGCACCAAGAACAAGAACGAAGACTTTCTGAAGGAGCTGGACAAGGATCGCCTTGAAAAGGGCTGCGAATATGCCGTGCTGGTCTCCCTGCTGGAGCCAGACAGTGAGCTGTACAACACCGGCATCGTGGATGTGTTCCACCGCTTCCCAAAGATGTACATCGTGCGCCCACAGTTCTTTCTGCCCATCATCACGCTGCTGCGCAATGCGGCGATGAACTCGCTCAAGTACAAGTCTGAGCTGGCGCTGGTCAGGGCGCAGAACATTGACATCACCAACTTTGAGGCCAGCCTGGATACCTTCAAGACCGCCTTCGCGCGCAACTACGACCTGGCCTCCAATAGTTTCAAAAAGGCCATTGATGAGATCGATAAATCCATCGACCACCTGCAAAAAACCAAGGACGCCCTGCTTGGCACAGACCGTAACTTGCGGCTTGCCAACGACAAGGCGCAAGACGTAACGATCAAGAAGCTGACGCGGGGCAACCCGACGATGGCAGCCAAGTTTGCCGACCTTAAAGATGCTGGTGCTTCCGACGCTGGATGAGTTATGTTTGGACTTATCCTCCTGCTGCGCCCGCACCGCGAGCACATGCACGGTGCCGATGGCTGCCCCGCAACCATATCGCGCCACTTTAAATGTCGCAATACCGCTTGCGCGACACTTTAAGTGGCGCGATACTGGCGCAATTCCACCAAAACCAGAGCCCATGCCACGCATCACCCCTCAAACCGAGCTTGACCAACTGCTTGCGCTGGTTGCTGCGCAGCCCGATGGTCTGGGCATTGATGCCATCACCCAGTCGCTGGGCAACAGCTTGACGCGCCGCACATTGCAGCGCCGATTGGCCTTGTTGGTCAAGCAAGGGCGGATTCAGAGCTTGGGCGAGGCGCGGGCGCTGCGATACGTGTGTGCCCCACGGGCCAACACGGGGACTGCATTCGTCCAGACACCAATGCCCACGCTGCAAGCTTCTGGCGAGGTATACGTGCCTGTTTCACCAGAAGGTGAAGAGATCAAAGCTTACGTGCGCCAACCGCGCGCCATGCGACCGCCAGTGGGTTACAAACTGACGTTTCTGGAGCAGTACCACCCCAATCACACCACCTATCTCCGCCCAAGTTTGCGGGACCAATTGCACGCCATGGGCAGAGCGCGCGCAGAGCAGACTCCCGCTGGCACTTTTGCGCGCGACATTCTGAACCGCTTGCTGATTGACCTGTCCTGGGCCTCCTCCATGCTGGAGGGCAACACCTACAGCCGGCTCGACACCGAACGGCTGATTGAATTCGGCCAAGCCGCCCAAGGCAAAACCGTGCTGGAAACCCAGATGATCCTGAACCACAAGCAGGCCATTGAATACCTGGTGCTTGACCCAGCGCATGCTCAAGTCACCCCCGATTGCATCGTCGCGCTGCATGCCTTTTTGTCGGATGGCTTGATGGCCGACCCCACAGCGGTGGGCCGCCTGCGCAGCCGGGCGGTAGAGATCGGCGGCAGCGTGTATTTGCCGGTGGCCTTGCCGCAGCGGCTGGAAGAATTGTTTGCCATCGTGATGCAAATAGCGGCGGAAATTGACGACCCCTTCGAGCAGGCTTTTTTTCTGATGGTGCATTTGCCCTACCTGCAGCCGTTTGAAGATGTGAACAAGCGCACCTCAAGACTGGCTGCCAACATTCCGCTCATTCGCCATAACCTGTGCCCACTGTCCTTCATCGACGTGCCGCAGCCGGCCTACGTGGACGCGATGATCGGCGTGTATGAACTCAACCGCGTCGAGCTACTGCGTGACGTGTTTGTGTGGGCCTACGAGCGCTCATGCCAGCACTACGTGGCCGTCAAGCAAAACCTGGTGTCGCCCGATATTTTTCGGCTGCGCTATCGTCAGGCCTTGAGCGACGTGGTGGCGACCATCGTTCAAAACGACGAGGCCGCGACCGAGGCCACCGTGAAAGCCAGGCTGCCGACAACAGTAGCCTTGGCCGACCAGGTTCATTTCACCCAACTGGTGTTGCAAGAGTTTTCCGCCTTGCACCCTGGGAATGCGGTGCGTTTTGGTATCCGGCAGCTGGCGCTTGCGGCTTGGCAGGAAAGGCATCGTGGGGCGGGTTGATAGACGTTGCCATGTGACTGGGTGCTTCGATGACGTGCGTCAGGGCTCAAGCGAAAATAAGTTGGACAAAGGAGGATGTGAGGACAAGCGTCAGGCTAGGCGCAAAGCGCGCGGTGTAGCTTGGCTACACAAGCGATTTGCAACAACGCATGGCGCTTGGCAACACAGCCGAACTGTTCAAGTTCTTTTCGCTTAGACCCTTAGCATGAAGATCATCAAAAGCCTCAGGCCAAGAAAAACTACTTTATTTATAGCTGCTAGCGCTTTATTTATAAGCGCTACAGGTCAATTTGATACATAACATTGAAAACAATGAATATGCCCAATACCCTGAACTGGACTGCGTCATGCCAAGCCTGAACTGGATCGGCAAAGATGCCGTTGTCAAACACCACAAGGATGTGCCGTATCACTTGCTGGAGCCGGTGCCTGCGTTGTCGTGCGGTGATGCGGCCAGCGGCAACCTGATCGTGCAGGGCGACAACCTGCACGCCCTCAAGGCGCTGCTGCCGCGCTACGCGGGCCAGGTGAAGTGCATCTACATTGACCCGCCTTACAACACCGGCAACGAAGGCTGGGCCTACAACGACAACGTCAACAGCCCCGAAATTCGCAAATGGCTGGGCGAAGTGGTGGGCAAAGAAGGCGAAACGCTGGACCGGCATGACCGTTGGCTGTGCATGATGTACCCGCGGCTGGTGTTGCTGCGGCAGTTTTTGCGGGAGGATGGTGCGATTTTTGTGTCGATTGACGACAACGAGGTGGCGACACTACGGCTGCTGATGGACGAGATCTTTGGGGCAGGGAATTTTGTCGCTACAGTGATTTGGCAAAAAAAACAATCGCCTCAAAGTGATGCGATCAATTTGTCGGATATGCACGATTATGTAATTTCCTTTGCCAAACAAGCAAAGCAGAGTCGCCAGGATCCTCGCGGTTGGAGCCGAAACCTATTGCCACGCGGCGATGTGCAAGACGCTCGTTTTGAGAACCTGGACAACGATCCGCGAGGGTCTTGGACTTCTACGGATTACACCTGTAACAAGACTGCCGCCGAACGACCGAATCTTTACTATGCAATCATTAATCCAAATAGCGGTGAGGAAATTTGGCCCTCTCGCACCCGTGTATGGGCATACGAAGTCGACGCCCACAAAAAAAATATAACTGAAGGCCGCGTATGGTGGGGCAGCAATGGAAAAACAAGGCCGCGCGTAAAAAAATATCTGGCGGAAGTTGCTGATGGAATTGTTCCATCTACATGGTGGACAAGAGAGTTTGCTGGCGACAACCAAGAGTCAAGGCGGGAGTTGAGAGGCATATTCGGGTCTGACGAGTCCGCACCTGATTTTTCGACACCCAAGCCTTCAAGCCTCATCCAACGCATCCTCCAAATCGCCACCGACAAAAATAGCCTCATCCTCGACAGCTTCGCTGGGTCCGGCACCACCGGCCACGCCGTGCTCAAACAAAACGCGGAAGACGGCGGCACGCGCAAATTTATTCTCGTTGAGATGGACGACAACATCGCCAAAAACGTCACCGCCGAGCGCGTCAGGCGCGTGAGCCACGGCTATACCAATGCCAAGGGTGAAACGGTGCTCGGCCTGTCGCCAGCGGGTGGCGGCTTTCAGTTCTGCACTCTGTCTGCCAAACCGCTGTTCACCCCGCAAGGCCAGATCCGCGACGATGTGACCTTTGTCCAACTGGCCGAGTTTGTCTGGTTTGCCGAGACCGGCAGCGGCTACATTGGCGACGCAGATTCGCCACTGCTGGGCGAACACGATGGTCGCGCCATCTATTTGCTTTACAACGGCATATTGAAAGACAAGTCAGTGGGCGGTGGCAATGTGCTGACGGGCGCCGTGTTTGACATCCTGCCGCCCTTTGCCGGCCCCAAAACCATCTATGCCGCAGCCTGTCGCCTGGGCGCGCCACGCCTGCAGCGCGAGCAAATTGCGTTCAAGCAAACGCCCTATGCGTTGGCGGTGTAAATTACCCTTTGTGAACACTGAAAGGATACGCAATGCAAACCCAAGAAATTATTGCCGAAGCGTGCAAGCTCGATTGGTCTGGGCGTTATGAAATTGCCCAGATCATGCTGGAATCTTTGGCGCAGCCAGACGATGTGATTGATCCGCGTTGGGAGGCCATGTTGAACAGCCGCCTGGAAGCCTATCGATCAGGTTTGGTGGTTGGCATCCCCGCCGAGGAAGTGTTAGGGCCTCTGTAATGAGGGTTGTTTTTGACCCGGCTGCGCGGACAGAATTTAACGATGTGCAGCAGCAATACGAGTATAAAAATGTGGGTCTTGGACAAGAGTTTGCTGAGTCTGTGCGCCAAGGGCTTCGACGTGTTTTGGCACAGCCACTGTCATGCCCCATTGAGGTGTCCGTGTTTCGCCGATTGGTTCTTAATTCCCCTACAAAGTGATCTATGCCGTGGAAGCTGATTGCGTGTACGTAGTGGCCGTAGCCCACCAGCGCCGAGAGCAGAACTATTGGCACAGCCGCATCACCAACCAATGACCCAATTCACCCCCAAAAAATACCAACAAGACCCGGCCAACCGGGGTGGCGTGCTCGACAGCGTGGAGGCTTATTTCAAGGCCATTCACACCTTTGGCCGCGCGTCACTTGCCTTCACTGCGGTCACAGAAGACCTGTGGGGCCAGGGCCTGCGCTACACACCGCTGGCCGGGTTTGCGCCGGACACACCCTACTTTTGCCTGCGCGTGCCCACCGGCGGCGGCAAAACCTGGCTGGCGGCCAAAAGCCTCGGCCTGGTGAACACGCATTTGCTGCGCGTGCCGCACAGCGTGGTGCTGTGGTTGGTGCCCAGCAAGCCAATTCGCGAGCAAACGCTGCGCGGCCTGAAAGATCGCAACCACCCGCTCAACGCCGCGCTGCGCGAGGCCGGCCCGGTCACGGTGCTGGATTTGCTTGATGCCAAGGCCTTGACGCGAGCCACGCTCGACACGTCCACGGTGGTGATTGTGGCCACACGGCAGGCGTTTCAGGTGGAAGACGAAGAGAGCCGCAAGGTGTATGAGTCAAGCGGCGCGCTGATGCACCACTTTGAAAACCTGACCCCCGCACAACGCCAGGGTTTGCTCAAAGACGGCGACACCGTGCCGTTTTCACTGGCCAATGTGTTGCGCCTGCGTCGCCCGTTTGTGGTGGTGGATGAGGCGCACAACAACCGCACTGAACTGGCCTTAGACATGCTGGCGCGCTTTAACCCCAGCGGCATCATGGAGCTCACCGCCACGCCCGACATGGCGCGAACCCCCAGCAATGTGCTGCACAGCGTGAGTGCGTCACAGCTCAAGGCCGAGCAGATGATCAAGCTGCCAGTGGTGCTGGAGACCGAACCGAATTGGCAACAGTGTTTGAGCGATGCCATCGCCCGGCGCAACGGCTTGCAAAAACTGGCCGATGATGAACAGCGCGCAGGCGCGCCCTACCTGCGGCCGATTGTGCTGATTCAGTCCGAGCCGCGGCGCGAGGGGCTGGACAAGCTGGACTTTGAACGCGTGCGCCAGGAATTGCTGACCAACCACGGCATTCCGGCTGACGAAATCATTGTGGCCACCAGTGATGAGAAGGGGCTGGAGAAGGTGGACGCGGACTACAAGCTTGGCATCAGCGACCCGGCTTGCCCGGTGAAGTTTGTCATCACCCAAAAGGCCTTGGCCGAAGGCTGGGACTGCCCGTTTGCCTATGTGTTGGTCAGCATGGCTTCATTGCAGTCGGCCACGTCGGTTGAGCAGTTACTGGGGCGCGTGTTGCGCCAGCCAGGGGCGGCGCACCGCGCTGCCAAAGAACTCAATCAGTCTTATGCGCTGGTGGTGTCACGCAGTTTTTTTGAGACGGCTTCCGCACTGCGCGACCGGCTGGTGGAGGGCGCTGGTTTTGACCGCAAAGATGTGGCTGAATTTGTGACGGCAGCCCGGCAAGAACAGCAAATTTTTGACCCTGAGGCCATGGGTAGCCAGGTGGAACTGCGCCCGGTGCTGGTCACCTTGCATGAAACCCCAAATCTGAAGGCTTTGCCCAAGGATTTGCGCAGTGCCATCAATGACAAGGTGGACTTTGACCGCAAAACCAGCACGCTCACCATCAGGGCACCGCTGACGTTGGATGAGACCGATGCCTTGAAGCAGCTGGTGGCGACCCCCTTGGCCAAAGCAAGCATTGAAGCGGCGGCAGTGGAGAGCCGGACCACCGCCATTGAGTTCTTCAAAACCCCGGCTGAAGAGGGCCAGACCCTGCTGGTGCCCCAGCTTGCACTGCGCGTGCAGGGTGCGTTGCAGTTGTTTGATGACCCCGAGGTGCTGGACTACCCGTGGGAGTTGTCGCTGTTCGATGCCAAACCCACACCAGACAACTTGTCAAAGCTCGGCATCGCCTTGACGGTGAGTGAGGGCGGCGTCATTGATGTCGATGATGCCAGCGGCAAGCTGGTTCAGGAATTCATGCCCAATTTGCAAAGAGACCTCGGCTTGGCCTACACGCCAGAGCACTGGGACAGCGTCAAACTGGCGGCGTGGCTATGCACCAATTTGCCAGAGCCCGCGCTCACCCATGCAAACAAATTGGCTTTCGTGTCGGGATGGCTGTCTGACCTGTTGGCGCAACCAGGTTTCGATTTGGGCCGGGCCAATTTGCAGAAGTTTTTGATGCGTCATCTGCTGGAGGCGCGCATTCGGGAACTTCGCATGGGCGCGGTCAAGCAAGCGTACCAGACTAGCTTGTTTGGCGAAGCTGCTGCTGAACGGGTCAGTGTCTCGACTGAGTTCGTTTATGACTTCAGGCCGGAGGTCTATGCACCCAGCCGAGACTATGACGGGCGGTTTGTACAGCACCGGTTCCGCAAGCACTTTTACAGCCGCATTGGTGACTTCGACAGCAAAGAAGAGTTTGAATGTGCGGTGTGGCTTGACACCCAAGCGCAAAAGGGGCGGCTACAGTATTGGGTGCGTAACCTGGCGCGTCGCGAAGGGGCCTCATTTTTCTTCCAGAAAGCCACCGGGCGCTTCTACCCTGACTTTGTTTGCAAACTCAACGACGACTCATTCCTGATCGTGGAGTACAAGGGCGCGAACAGCTGGACTGACGCGCAAGATGACCGCGACATCGGTGGGCTGTGGGCCGACCTGTCAAACGGAACTTGCAAATTTGTCATGATCACGGGCAAGCAATGGAGCGGGATAGACGTATTTCTGACAACTTTGACGGTCCACGGCATCGCCTAACTGCACGCCTGCACCCAGCATGTTCTGGCCATGGCCGTCCATTGCTACCTGCTGCACTAGGCCTGAATTTGCTCGATGGGTACTTGATGGCTCAGACACCCACGCACCCCATGAATTGTTGAAGGTCATTCAGACCCAAGACGCGTACTTGAGTGCGCTTATCAAAATCGCGCAGGTCATCCCGGCGTGCTTGCCTCTGAGCTACGATGCAATTACACCTCCCACATGAGCACACTTCGTTTTGAGTGGGACGAGCACAAAGCCGCAGTCAATGTCAAAAAAAATCACGGCATGAGCTTTGACGAAGCCTAGTCCGTTTTTTTGGACGAACGCGCCAAGCTGATTGACGATCCGGATCACGCGGACGATGAAGAACGCTTTGTTCTCCTGGGTCTGAGCCGCACACTGCGCCTGCTGGTGGTGTGCCACTGCTACAGGAGCAAAGGCAACACCATTCGAATCATCTCTGCTCGCAAGGCCAGTACCCATGAGGCGAAGTCTTACCCCTATAGGTTTTATATGCGCAAAGAATACGATTTTTCCACTGCCCGCAAGAACCCCTACGCGGCTCAGCCCAAAATGCAAATCACCATCCGGCTGGATGAGGAGTCAATCAACTATTTCAAAGCCATTTCTGAAGAGGTTGGCATGCCCTATCAGAGCCTTATCAACCTGTACTTGCGTGACTGCGCAGCGACACAACGCAAGCTGGATTTGAGCTGGAGGTAGCCAGCGAAAGCGACAGGGCTTCATGCGGTGTGCGTCGCACGTTTGCGCCACTCACACAGCACGCCAAGATGGCAGATACAGCGACAATCAACTCCTTTTCTACCCACGGCTCCAGCCAAGCCAAGCCACACCCCCATGACACAAGACCAGAACGCCGCCGCCCCTGCCGCCAACGAGTCCACCCTGTGCGCGCCATGCGCCGGTATTCAACGCCACTGGCGGCGTGCGCCCGGCCATGCCGAGCTGGTGCAAGCCAACAACCGCCAGGAGGCGCGTGGTGCGCACACCGTCACTGTGACGCGCTACCGCTGTGACCACTGCGGCGCCATTTGGGACTATGAAAACAACCGGGCCGACCAGCGCACCGGTTGGTCGTTGGTGCGCTGCTAATAGCCGCACCCCTGGTGGCCATGCCCACACGGCCCATGCCCCAAACAACACACGCTGAACACGCTGAACACGCTGTCGTGCGCTTGCGCGCCGAGCGCCTGGCACGCGCCGTCAAACCTTTTCGTGCCCGGGGTGGCCCGGCCGAGCGTTGTCCGGGTTGCCGCGTGATGCCCAGCCACTGCCTGTGCGGCTTGCGCCCTGTCGTGCCCACGCAGGCGGGCATGTGCCTGCTGATGGCCGACATTGAGCCCCTCAAACCCAGCAACACCGGCTGGCTGATTGCCGACGTGGTGGCCGACACCTTTGCCTACAGCTGGGCACGCACCTGGGTCGACCCACGCTTGCTGGCCCTGCTGGCCGACCCGCAGTGGCAAGCGTATGTGGTGTTTCCGGGCGAATTTGTCACGCCCGATCGGGTGGTGACCGCGCTGTTGCCCGATACGGCCGCCGATGGGCAACGCCGCAAGCGGCCGCTGTTTGTGCTGCTGGATGCCACTTGGTCTGAGGCGTGCAAGATGTTTCGCAAAAGCCCGTACCTGAACCATTTGCCGGTGCTCAGCCTGCACCCCGAACAGGCGTCAAGTTACCGCCTGCGCCGCTCCAGCCGTTCAGACCACTTTTGCACCTCGGAGGTGGGCGCCCTGTGCCTGGCGCTGGCCGGTGAACCGCACGCTGCACAGGTGCTGAACGCTTACCTGGACGTGTTTACCAACCACTACCTGCAGGCCAAGAACCAGCAGCCGCTGGATTGGAACGACGCGGCGCACCAGCGCTTGCAAGCGTTGTGCAGTTAATCCTATATTGATAGCTACAAGCCCAGCAAATAAAAGGGCTAGAGGCCTATTTTGCTTATTGTTTTCCAAAGCCAAAAATGTTTGGCTCGACAATGCCTTCGAGCTGGTTCACCAGGCGCAGCAGCGGTTTGAGCTCGCGGTAGCGGGCGCAGGTGTGGCGGATGTAGTTGATGAAGCGTGGCGCATCGGCCAGGTACTGCGGCTTGCCGTCGCGCAGCGTCAGGCGGGCAAAAATACCGGCCACTTTCAGGTGGCGCTGCAGCCCCATCCACTCCACACCGCGGTAAAACTCGCCAAAGTCGTCTCCCACCGGCAAGCCTGCTTGGCGCGCCTTGTCCCAATAGCGGATGGTCACGTCCAGGCAAAAGTCTTCGTCCCAACTCAAAAACGCGTCGCGCATCAGGCTGGCAATGTCGTAGGTGATGGGGCCGTAGACCGCGTCCTGAAAATCCAGCACCCCGATACCAGCCTCGACGCTTGTCGCTGCGCGTACTTTGCTGCCCCCCATCATCAGATTTCGGGGCATGAAGTCGCGGTGCACAAACACGCGGGGCTGGGTCAGCACCGTGGCGATGATTTGCTTGAAGGTGTTGTCCAGGGTGAAGCGCATGGCCTCATCAATGGCCACGCCTTTGTGCCTGATGATGTACCAGTCGGGGAACAGCGCCAGCTCGCGGTGCAGCAAGGCTTCGTCATAAGGCGGCAACACGTCTGGTTGGGAGCTGAGTTGCCAGGCAATCAGCGCGTCCACCGCCTGCGTATACAGCGGCAGGTTGGCTTGCGTGTCTTGGTGGTTGATGGCCTGCATCATGGTCTGCGCGCCCAGATCCGTCAGCAGCATGAAACCCTGAGCCTCGTCCCAGGCCAGCACCTGCGGCGCGTGCAGGCCAGCGGTCTGCATCAAGCCCGCCACCTTGACAAAAGGCTGGCAGTTTTCCTTATCCGGAGGCGCATCCATGATGATGAATGAAATTGGCCTCTGGCCCTTGTCCAAAGAGGGTAAAGCGCTATCAATTCTGAAGTAACGCCGAAAGCTGGCATCGGCCGATGCCAAACGCAGACTGGCAAGCTGCAGGCCATGTTGGGAGGCCAGGTGGCCGAGCCAGTGGTTGAAATGGGCGGCGCGGCTGGCATCGCTCCAGACCACGTCGGTGTTGGGTGCAGTTTGGGGGGATGGGGCTTGTGTCATGGATAATCGATTCTACAAACGCATCCTCTGCCTGCCCATCGTTGCCCACCTACCCGCCCGAGTACTTTTATTGTCTTTGACCGATGTGCATTTTTAAACCGCGCTTTTCGAAGAGTCCCACCCCACGGCAGCCCGTGCCAATGCGTTTCGCTTTGGCTCCGGTGTACTTGCTGGTGGCTTTGCTGCCATGGTCGCTGGCACAGGCGCAAGAGGTGGATGCACCGCCCCTGACGCTGCAACCCAGTCCCCTGCTGCAGGAGTCAATCGACCCGCAGGTACGCAGCAGCTTGCCCAGCTTTGTGTCTGGCCTGCACATTGACGGCCGCCCCGATCTTGAAACCGTGGTGCAAGGCCAGGCCATGCTGCGCAAGGGCGACATCGTCATCAAGGCCGACCGGCTTGAATACAACCAACCGACCGACTTGGCCAAAGCCCGTGGCAACGTGCGGGTGAACCGGGCCGGCAATGTGTATGAAGGCCCGTTGCTGGAGCTCAAAGTGGATGCGTTTGAGGGGTTTTTTAACCAGCCCACGTACCATTTTTTGCGTAACGATGCGCATGGCCAGGCCGACCGGGTCGACTTTGTGGATGAGCAGCGCGCCGTGATCCACAACGCCACGTTCACCACCTGCAAGCGCCTGCCGGGTCCGAGCTGGCTGCCCGACTGGATTTTGCGCGCCAGCACCATCAGCCTGGACTACGACGAAGATGTGGGCACCGCCGAGGGTGCGGTGCTGAGCTTTAAGGGTGTGCCGCTGTTGCCTGTGCCCTATGTGACGTTTCCGCTCAGTGACCAGCGCAAGTCGGGGTTGTTGCCCCCCACGTTGGGAGTGGACACCGTCAACGGCACAGAACTTTCCGTGCCCTACTACTGGAACATCGCCCCCAACCGCGATGCCACCCTGACCCCAACGGTGATGACCAAACGCGGCTTGAGCCTGGACTCCGAATTTCGCTACCTCGAATCCAGCTACGCTGGTACTGCCCACCTGAACTGGATGCCTGACGACAAGCTGCGCGACAGCAACCGCTGGAGCTTTAATCTGAACCACCAGGCACAAATTCCCAGTGCCTGGACTAACGACGGTCTGGCATTGCACCTGAAGTTAAACCGTGCGAGTGACGACAACTATTGGCGCGATTTCACACAAAACAACACCACCACAAGTACCACCAGCGACACCACTACCAACCTGAATGGTTCGTCAGTTGTCGACACCACGGTGCAACGGCTGCTGGCCAACGATGCCACCCTGACCTGGCACAACGGCGCATGGGCTTCCAGCGTGCGCGCCCTGAAGTGGCAAACGCTGCAAGACCCGTTGGCTCCCATCGTGCCTCCCTATGACCGTGTACCCCAGGTCAGCACCACCTACAGCCGCACCAATCTGGCCGGGTTTGATCTTTCATTCACTGCCGATTTCACCCAGTTTCAGGCCGATGTCGCTCGCACCGGTCAAGTTAACGGCAAACGCAGTTATGCGCTTGTGCAAAGCAGCTATCCGGTCAACCTGCCGTCCGGGTTTTTGCGACCCAAACTGCAATTGCACACGACTACTTACCAGTTTGACTCACCCTTGTCCAGCGGGGCCAACAGCGCCACCCGGGTAGTGCCCACGTTCAGCATGGACAGTGGCCTGGTGTTTGAACGCGACATGTCCTTGTTTGGGCGCAATTTGCAGCAAACCCTTGAGCCCCGTGCGTTTTATGTCAACACGCCATACCGCAACCAGAACCTGCTGCCCAATTACGACTCTGGGCTCCTGGACTTTAACTTGGCCACCATTTATACAGAAAACGCTTTTGTCGGCAACGACCGCATTTCTGACAGCAACCTGCTCACTTTTGGCGTAACTTCGCGCATTCTGGATTCAGCCAACGGCATAGAGGCCGCCCAAATTGGTATTGCACAACGTTTGCGCTTGCGCAACCAAAACGTCACCCTGCCCGGAGGCAGTGCGGTGCAAGACCGCTTGAGCGACCTCTTGCTTGGTACCTCAGTGCATTGGGATCCACTATGGAGCTTTGAGGGCAATGTGCAATTCACACCCAAAACCAATGATTCCGTGCGATCAACACTCGGAGCGCGTTACCGGTCAGGAAGTTTCAAGACGCTAAATGCGGCCTACCGATTCCAGCGCAACGTGAGCGAGTTAATTGATCTAAGTTGGCAATGGCCGCTAAATGCACCCAACACATCTGATCAGGCTTTGAACCTGACGTTGCCACCCAGCCAACGCTGGTACAGCGTGGGGCGTCTAAACTACAGTATCAAAGAAAGCCGTCTGGTCAATGCACTGCTGGGTTTTGAATACGATGCCGGTTGCTGGCTTGGGCGCGTGGTGATGGAGCGTATTCAAACCAGCACCAGCAGCGCCACCCAACGCATCATGTTTCAGTTGGAATTTGTGGGCTTTTCCAGACTGGGGGTAAACCCGATCAAGTCTCTACAGACTAACATCCCTTTTTACCAAAACTTGCGCGATCCGTCTGGCGCGTCAAGTCGTTTCAGCAACTACGATTGAACCCGACTCATGAAAAACCGTTTCGTATTTTTAACCGTGCTGGCCGTAACGCTTTCCCCGCTAGGGTCGGCATCAGCACAAGGCTTGCGCTTGCCCCCCACGGCCACCTTGGCAGCAAGCAACACTGCCAACACCGCGACACAGGCGGACTTCATTGTGGCGGTAGTCAATTCCGAACCCATCACCAACGCCGAAGTACGACGCGAAATACAGCGTGTCCAAGCGCAATTGGCGCAGCTACGCCGTCCCCAACCCCCAATTCAGGAACTGGCATCAGAGGTGCTGGAGAGTCTGATCAACCTCAAAGCCCAAGTGCAGCTGGCACGTGAAATGGGTTTGCGCATTGAGGATTCGGCCATTGATCAAACCGAACTCACCATTGCCCAACAAAACCAGATTGAGGTCGCTGAACTTCACCGCAGATTACAGAACGATGGTTTTTCTGTGACGCAATTCAGATCCCAGTTGCACGACCAGCTGCTACAGCAGCGTTTGCGTGACCGCGAAGTAGAGTCCCGGGTTCGGGTCAGCGATCTGGACATTGATCAATACCTTGAAGATCAAAAAAACAACTTCAACCCTGATTCCGTGCAAATCAACCTGGCGCAAATTCTGGTTGCCGTGCCCGAGTCTGCTACTGAGACGCAAATTGCGGCGCTGCGCATGCGTGCGCAACAGGTACTCAAGCGAGCCAAAGCCGGGGAAAACTTTGCCAACCTGGTGCACGAATATTCCGACATCCCAGCCCCCAGCAATGACGGACTGATGGGGCTGCGTGAGGTGAGTCGTTACCCCACTTTATTTGTTCAGGCCACCCAAGCACTCAACGAGGATGAAGTAGCTGACCTGGTGCATTCGCCTGCGGGGTTTCATGTGCTCAAGGTGGTGAAAAAAAACACGCCCGGTATGCCGGCTGCTACCGTCACAGAAAGTCACGCGCGGCACATTTTGTTGCGACCCAGCGCAAGTCTGAGCGAGACTGAAGCTCAGTCTAAATTGGCCAATTTCAAAAAACAGGTGCTTAACGGCGTTGAAGATTTTGCTGCCCTGGCACGCACGAACTCCCAAGACAGCAGCGCCCAGCAGGGGGGTGATCTGGGTTGGGCGTCCCCGGGCATGTTTGTACCGGAATTTGAAGGGGCAATGAACCGTCTGGCTCCTGGTGAAATCAGTGATCCGCTGGTGTCACGTTTTGGTGTGCATTTGATTCAGCTGCTGGAACGACGCAAAGTCAATCTGAACCCAGCTCAGCTGCGTGAATCAGTTCGAGCCGTCTTGCACGAGAAGAAATTTGGCGAAGCCTATCTGACCTGGGCGCAAGAGGTGCGCGCTCGTGCTTACGTGGAGTTACGTGATGCACCGCAATAAGTTGGCTCAACCTTGAAGCACACAACCCACATCCCGCGCAAACGCTTTGGCCAACACTTTCTGGCCGATGGCGGCATCATCGATGCCATTGTCCAGGCCATCGACCCCAAAGCGGGCGATCCCATGGTCGAAATTGGCCCGGGCCTGGCAGCCCTGACGCAGCCCCTGGTGGAGCGGCTCGGGGCCTTGACCGTGATCGAGCTAGACCGCGACCTGGCTCAGCGCCTGCGTGCACACGGGCAGCTCACGGTCATTGAATCTGATGTATTAAAAGTAGACTTTGCCCATATATTTGCTGGGCTTGGTGCTATTAAATTGAGAGTTGTTGGCAACTTGCCTTACAACATTTCCACGCCCATTTTGTTTCATCTGCTGCAGTACGTGGAGGTGATCCAAGACCAACACTTCATGCTTCAAAAAGAAGTGATCGACCGCATGGTGGCCCAACCCAGCACCGCCGCTTATGGTCGCTTGAGTGTGATGCTGCAGTGGCGCTATGCCATGGAAAACGTGCTGTTTGTGCCGCCCGAGAGCTTTGATCCGCCGCCGCGCGTGGACAGCGCTGTGGTGCGCATGCTGCCGCGCACGGATGCTGCAACGGTGGATGTGCGCTGCCTGAGCGAACTGGTACAGGTGGCTTTCAGCCAGCGGCGCAAGTTGTTACGCCACACGCTGGGGGTCTGGCTGGAAGGCAAGAACTTTGACGGGGCGTTCAATGTGCAACGCCGCGCCGAAGAAGTACCCGTGGATGAGTACGTGGCGTTGGCTCAGGCAGTAGTCCAGTAACCGGCGTTGAACGGGCTGCTCATGCGCAGCGCTTGGGGCGAGATGTCGAGCAATTTGTCGGTGGGCATTTTTTCGCCGCTTTCCGTCAGCAGTTCAATGTGGCCTGAACCCGGCTGACTGGCTGGATGTGCTGCGTCGGCAGCTGCTTGGCTGTGAGCCGAGCGCGCCACCGAAAACGAATAGAAACAACGGAAAGGTACCTTGCGGTCACCCCAGTAGTCAACGGTGTCGCGAAAAATATCGAGCAGTTGCTCACGCGCTTCCTTGTCAAACTTGGTGTTGGCAGGAATATGTTCCAACACGGCAATAAAGCCGGTTTGCGTGCCCGATTTGTGCACCGGGTCGGTCATGCTGTCGTACAACGAATCAAAGTTTTTGCCCACAGACACGGTCAACATAAACTGCTTCCCAATCAGGTCTAGCACATCCTGCTTGCTTTGCGCGGTGGCCAGGTTGGCATACAAAAAATGATGCCCTAATGCCTGCGCCGCTTGTTGCAGATCAGGCACGCGAAAGGCTCGGATGGATTGCACAATGTTGGTGCGAATACCGCGCAGCGGCAACTCGGCTGCGTTCACAGTGGCAGGGGTGATAGGTTGGGCAAGTGACATATTTTTCTTTCTAAATTGCTGGCAGCAAAACTTCTATTTTTAAGGCACGATCCTGCGAAAACTCGCATAGTGATCGGCGGTGTAGTAACAGACATCCGGCGTGGTTCGCGCACCGCCACAAACGATTCGTTTGACCCCGCGGTGACTTAAACCCGGTGTCGGCACCGTGTACTCCAGGTAATACCCCCGTTTTTTTGCAGGCAATATGCGTTCGCGATTGCCAAACGTCGCACCATCTTTTTCAGAGGCGAACGGCCCACCTTGATGAATCAAGGCATAGGTTTCAACACCCTGCTTGGGCAATTCAGCCAAGCCAATACTGGCTTGCAAACTGACCGCAGCGGGAGCCCGAGCAACCGCCACGCCAGTCGATACCGTTGCGGCCACACACAGGCAAGTGAGTACCAACTTGACAGTGCTTGTTATGGACATGTGCGCTTTGACTTCCTGCAAAACAACGGGTAAACCCGAATAATCAAGGGCGCTAGTGTCGGTGATCCCAATAAAAAAAGCAAGCTTTTGCCCAATAAATAGGCAATGCTTGCATGGGGAATAGAAGGCTAAGTGTGTACTAACTTAGCCTTTTAAGGCTTACCGAATTGCGTTTGCATCCGCTACTGTCAGAGCGGTCATGTTCACAATTCGGCGCACGGTGGTGCTGGCCGTCAAAATATGCACCGGTTTTGCAGCGCCCAGCAACACCGGGCCGACGGCAATATTGCCACCCGCCGCTGTTTTCAGCAAGTTGTAGGCGATGTTGGCGGCATCTATGTTGGGCAGTACCAGCAGGTTGGCATCGCCATAAAGGGTGCTATTGGGCATCAGATGGGTTCGCAGCGCGCCGTCCAGCGCCACGTCGCCGTGCATTTCGCCATCCACCTCAAGCCAGGGAGCCTGCACCCGCAACAAGGCCAGCGTGTCGCGCATCTTGAGGGCACTCGGCTGGTTGCTAGAGCCAAAACTGGAATGCGACAACAACGCAGCCTTGGGAGGAATGCCAAAACGCATCATTTCTTCTGCCGCCATGATTGTGATCTCGGCCAGCTGTTCAGCCGTGGGGTCGTAGTTGACGTGGGTGTC
Source organism: Comamonadaceae bacterium CG2_30_57_122 (assembly GCA_001871515.1). GTDB lineage: Bacteria > Pseudomonadota > Gammaproteobacteria > Burkholderiales > Burkholderiaceae_C > Rhodoferax. Next base: position 2,133 of record MNXW01000179.1, on the reverse strand, counting down.
CACCAAAAAGACCTGGCGGCCGGGCAACATCAGGCCATTCATGCAGGCGTAGTTGTTAACCCCTTCGCGCTTGCCCACCACCTGGTCGAGGTATTGCAGATGCAGCGAAGTGGTGCCCCAGGTGCCGCAGATCAGTCCATCCACATAGCCCTTGTGCAGCATCATGCTGCCAATGAGGGTCAGGCGACGGCGCATTTCAATTTTTGCAATCTGCACCGTGATGCCCTTGCGTTCAGTCATGCGGTGGTAGGTTTGCCAGAAGTCGCGGTAGCGCTCATCCTGCTCGACGTTAACCACTTCGTAATCAACCCCTTGTTGCAGGCGTAGACCGAATTTTTCAATGCGCGCCGCGATCACTTTCGGTCGACCAATCAGGGTCGGGAACGCCAAGCCCTCGTCCACCACAATTTGCGCCGCACGCAACACGCGCTCCTCTTCACCCTCGGCAAACGCCACGCGCTTTTTCAGCGCTTTTTTGGCGGCAGTAAAGATTGGTTTCATCACCGTGCCTGAGGCGTAAACGAAACTTTGCAGCTTCTCGCGGTAGGCATCCATGTCGGCAATGGGACGTTGGGCCACGCCACTGTCTGCCGCCGCCTGCGCCACTGCCGGGGCCACTTTGATCATCAAGCGGGGATCAAAGGGCTTGGGAATCAGGTACTCGCGGCCAAAGGCCAGCGGCTCGCCCGCATAGGCAGCAGCCACCACTTCGCTTTGCTCGGCCTGGGCCAGTTCGGCAATTGCGTGCACGGCTGCCATTTCCATCTCGACTGTGATGGTGGTGGCGCCAGCATCCAGTGCGCCGCGAAAAATATAGGGAAAGCACAAAATGTTGTTGATCTGATTGGGGTAGTCACTGCGACCCGTGCCAATGATGGCATCGTCGCGCACCGACTTGACTTCTTCAGGCGTAATTTCTGGCGTGGGGTTGGCTAGGGCAAAAATGATCGGGTTTGGAGCCATGCGCTTGACCATCTCGGCCTTGAGCACGCCACCGGCTGACAAGCCCAAAAACACGTCCGCGTTGTCGATCACTTCGCCCAATTTGCGCGCATCTGTCTTTTGCGCGTAAATGCTCTTGTCCGGATCCATCAATTCCACCCGGCCTTCATAGACCACGCCAGCCAGGTCGGTGACCCAGACGTTTTCACGCGGGATGCCCAGCTTGACCAACAACCCGACGCAGGCCAGCGCCGCAGCGCCTGCGCCTGAAGTCACCAGCTTGACTTTTGACATGTCCTTGCCAGCCACCTTGAGACCGTTCATGATGGCCGCCCCCACCGTGATGGCCGTGCCATGCTGGTCGTCATGGAACACTGGAATTTTCATGCGTTCGCGCAGCTTGCGCTCGACATAAAAACAGTCCGGCGCCTTGATGTCTTCCAGATTGATACCGCCAAAAGTGGGTTCCAGCGAGGCAATGATGTCAACCAGTTTGTCCAGGTCGGTCTTTTCGTTGATTTCGATGTCAAACACATCAATACCGGCGAACTTTTTAAACAGCACCGCCTTGCCTTCCATCACCGGCTTGCCCGCCAACGGGCCAATGTCACCCAAACCCAGCACGGCCGTGCCATTGGTCACCACACCCACCAGGTTGCCACGGCTGGTGTACTTGTAGGCGTTGTTCGGGTCTTTGACAATTTCTTCGCATGGGATAGCCACACCGGGCGAATAAGCCAGAGCCAGGTCGTGCTGGTTGATCAGTTGCTTGGTCGCAGCGATGGAAATCTTGCCGGGCGTAGGAAACTCGTGATATTCCAATGCGGCGCGGCGCAATTCGGCGTGCTTGTCTTCCGGGGTGGACGTAGGGGCTGATGTCATAGTGTCTCCTGCTTGTGGGGTACTGGCCAACGAGCCAGCACGGTGATCGAAATTGTCAGAAATTGTAGGCCTTGACATGGGTTCTTTTTTTTACGCGACTGAAGACCAAAGACAATGCAGCACCGTCCATTGGACTTCTCATGCATCAAAGGCACGTCAAGCCCCATCAGCATCTTTCTTGTTTTCACCGATTGAGCCTTTGCGCAGCGGCCTTAGTCTCTAACAAGTTCAGTCTTCACATTTCCTGCGAAGAATTCTGATGTGTCAAAATGAATCCGGCGATTATTTCGCCATGGGCAAAATGCCTTT
>MNXW01000231.1 GCA_001871515.1 Comamonadaceae bacterium CG2_30_57_122 | reverse complement strand
ATTCGTCTTCCTTGGAGCCGCTGCGCACGCGGGTAAAGCTGGCTGGGCAACTGCCACCGCTGGGGGCGGCCACGTCAAAGATGTCGGAAAAAGTGTGGCTGTCAGCCAGCGCCTTGACCTCGCCGCTGGTGGCGTGGCCCAGTTTGACCCAGCTCAGTTTGGCACGGCCGCCGCCCTGGTCGCTGGTCTGGTTCCATTTGGCCGCGTACAAGCTGCCGCTGTCCAGATTGCCCCAGGCATCGCCCACGTACATGGCCATCAGGCCGTAGGTGCCGTCGTCACCCAGGTAAGCGGTCTTGCCGTCGGGTGCCAGGCGTGTCAGCTCCCAGGTACCGCGACCCATGGCGTAATGTTTGCTGACCACAGTGTTGCCAGTGGCGCGCACTGCCACCTCGGGGATGTAGCCGTAGTGGTAGGGGTTGGCTGGCTTGCCGCCCAGGTACTGTTCGGTCATGGCTTTCAGGCCGGCAGCGAGTTTGGGCGCGTTTTTGGTGCCCGGGTTGTACTGCAGGTCGTAGTCTTCCTCCGAGCCCAGGTGGGTGTTCCACGGTGTTTGGGAACCGGCGCAGGCAATCCATAAGCCATCCACACCCGAGAAATCGACCGGGTTTTGCTTGACCACGCTGAGCTGGCCGTCTTTGGCTTGCTTGAGTTCGGTCAGCGTCATGCTCATGGGGGCGCGGCTGTACCAGCCTTTGGCCTTGCGCGCTTGGGTTTTGTCAGACAGCAGCCAGTCGTATTCGTAATGCGTCACCATGAACAGCTTGTCGCCAACCTTGAGCAGGCTGTTGGCGTCGGGTGTTTCAGCCACCAGCGGCTGGCCCATGGGGTCTTTCAGGGCCTGCATCTTGTGGTCAAACAACTGGCCTGCCGGGTGCTTGGCGCCCTTGACCTCGTTGATCTTGTCGCCTACCGAGAACAAGGTGTGGAACTGCAATGGGTAAGTCTTGACGCTGCCGTCTTGGTAGGTGACCTTGGCGACCGAGCTGGAATAGGTACTGGCCATTTTGTCAACCTCTGCAGCGGAAGGTGCCGGTGTGTGGCTGAACTCGACCGACGCGACGGTGGACGTCTTGGGCGTTGACGAAGAAGTCTGGGTGGCTTGGTTGGCACAACCGGCCAAGGTAGCAGCCAGCGCAACAGCTGACAGACTCAAGTGAAGCGGGAAACGATGGGTCGATGACACAAAATACTCCAAGAGGGTTGAAAAAGCCCAAGGAGTCTGCAGTGCCAATGTGTCAGTTTTTTGACGCCGAGTCCACGGGTGTTTCAAAGCTGTCGCGGTAAGTGAAATACAGCGAGTTGAAAAACATCGCTGCCACCAGCATCAGACCGGGAAACAGCAACGTGCCTGCCAGTTCCGGGTTGCCCAGCAGGCTCGACAACGCAGTGATGCCCAGCACCATGCCGACCATCACGCCCATCCACACCAGCGCAAACACCGTCAGGGCCCAGAAGTTGCGAAAGCACGCCACGATGCTGAAAAACATGCTTTTGAGTGGCGGCACACCTTGCCAGTAAACCAGCGCGGGGGCATGCCAGAACATCAGCGACAGGGGCAGGTGCAAGCCAATGAAAGTCCACATGGCGGCCATGAAGGCGCTGGACTCCAGCAGGTCTTTGTTGGGCATGTGCCCGCCCAGGTACATGCCAGCAAAGCCGCCGCCATCGACCAAATAAGAGATGCCCATGGCGCACATGAAACCAGCGGCATACAGACCACCCAGCACCAGCATGGCTCGTGTCTTGGCAGGTCCGGCGCGAAACCCGCTGAGCAAAATCAGCGGCATGGGAAACTTGCCCTGGGTCGCCTCCAGCGTAGCCGCCATCAGCCCCAGCGTGCAGGCGGGCAACACCGTCATGGCGATGGGCAGGCCGATCATTGGCACCATGCTGACCACCGACATCAACGCCATGAACATGAAAAACAAGCCCATCAGCGCCAGCGGTTGTTTGCCAAAGGTCTGGATGCCTAGCTTGACCCAGAGCGCACCAGTGCGCGGCGAAACCAGTTTGAGCTTCATACGCCTGCTGCCAGTGCGTCAAATGCACGCAGGTCTTGGGCCCGGTGCGTAAGCACGCGCTCAAAGTGTGCCGGGTCGTGGGCTTGCAACATGCTGGCTTCACGCGGCAGGTAAAAGTCCCACAGGCGCGAGAGCCAAAAGCGCAGTGCTCCGGCGCGCAGCATGGCGGGAAGCAGGCCGCGTTCAGCACTGCTCAAAGGCCGTTCCAGCATGTAAGCAGCTATAAAACTATGAGCGCGTTGCGCATGGTGTATGCCGGTTTCAAGGTCAATACACCAATCATTCAAAGACACTGCCAAATCAAACAGCCAGGTGTCTGTGCCGGCAAAATAAAAGTCAAAAAAGCCACTCAACACGGGTGCGCCGTCAACGCTGTCAAACATCACGTTGTCGCGGAACAGATCAGCGTGGATCGGACCACGCGGCAGGGCGGCATAGGCGGACTGCGCGGCCACATGGTTTTGGTAGGCCAGTTCCTGGCGGATCAGGGTTTTTTGGCGGTCGCTCAAATGCGGCAGCACCACCGGCACGGTCTCGTTCCACCAATCCAGGCCACGCAGGTTGGGTTGGCTCCATTCAAAGTCGCGCCCGGCCAGGTGCATGCGTGCCAGCATCGCACCCACTTGCGAGCAGTGTTGCGGCGTGGGGGTCAGCTCGCTTTTGCCGCGCAGCTTTTGGACCACGGCGGCGGGTTTGCCTTTGACTTCAAACACCAGCGCACCCTTGGCATTGGCCATGGGCTCGGGCACGGCAATGCCGCGCTGGGCCAGGTGCTTCATCAACTTCAGGTAAAAGGGCAACTGCTCAAACGTCAGGCGCTCGAACAGCGTCAACACGTAATCATGCACCGCACCGCCCTGCAGGGTGGTGGCAAAGTAGTTGGTGTTTTCGATGCCGCCCGCGCAACCCTTCAGGCAGCTGAGTTCACCCAATTGAAGTTGGCGCAACAGGGCGCTGGCCTCAGCCTCTGAGACTTCTGTGTAAACCGCCATGGTTTAAAAGCCCAGCACTTTCCAGGTGCGTTCACCCGTTTTGGGCGTGACCTGGTAGGCCGGCATGCCGCCCTTGGGCTGCACGTCGATGCTTTTGGTTTCACCGCCCACACGCACTTCGTCAATGCGTGCGCCCGCGTCTTCCACGCGCAGGTGTTGCACGTTGGCATCCACGCCCGCGCGTGCGCTGGCGGGGGCAGGCGCACTGGCTGGAGCCGCTGCGGGGGAGGGGGCTTGGCTCCAGGCGGGGCTGCAAGCCAGCAGGAGGGGAAGGATAAGTTGGGTTGAACGCATCTTTTGATTGTAGATAAAGCCATGGTGCGCTCGGGCGCAGGCAAAATGTCAGCATGAACAATGCCTCTCCTAAAACCCTGCTGCTGGTCGATGGTTCCAGCTACCTGTACCGCGCGTTTCACGCCATGCCTGATCTGCGCGCCGTGCCGGGTGACCCCAGCAGCTGCCCCACCGGGGCGATTCGCGGCATGATCAACATGCTGCAGAGCCTGCGTAAGGACGTATCGGCCGAATTTGCCGTGTGTGTGTTTGATGCCAAAGGCCCCACCTTTCGTGATGATTTGTACCCGCAGTACAAGGCCAACCGCTCGCCCATGCCTGACGACTTGCGCAGCCAAATTGAGCCGATTCACGAAGTGGTGCGCCTGATGGGCTGGAAGGTGCTGGCGGTGCCCGGGGTCGAGGCCGATGACGTGATCGGCACGCTGGCGGCCACTGCGGCGGCGCAAGACATGACGGTCATCGTCAGCAGCGGCGACAAAGACCTGGCGCAACTGGTCAACGAGCGCATCACCATCATCGACACCATGAACGGCAAGCGCCGCGACGTGGCCGGTGTGACGGCAGAGTTTGGCGTGCCGCCGCACCTGATGCGTGATTATCAGAGTCTGGTAGGCGACAGCGTGGACAACGTGCCTGGTGTGGCCAAGGTCGGCCCGAAGACCGCCGCCAAGTGGCTCAACGAGTTTGGTTCACTCGATGCTGTGGTAGCCAACGCCGCCAGCATCAAAGGCGCCGTGGGCGAGAGCCTGCGCAACGCGCTGGATTGGCTGCCCACCGCGCGCACCCTCGTCACCATCAAGACCGACTGCGATTTGAAAGACTGGCTGCCCGATTTGCCAGCTATGGAAGATATAGCTACTGGCGCAATGAATACGGGGGCTTTGGCCATATTTTATGAAAAATATGGGTTCAAGGGCTTGGCTCGAGCGCTGGAAGGCAATGGGGTCAGATCCGCGCAGCGAAGCGCAGACGGCTCTGACCCCATTACCGCTGCCCGCCTCAGCACGAATCTACCAGGCTCTGCCCCCCATTGCGCTGTTGCACCTTCAACAAAAGTCAGTGCAGAACGCGACCTGTTTGACGACCCATCTCCCGATTCAGCCACCCCCAAAGTCAGTAGCGTCCACTACGACACCATCCTCAGCTGGGATGCCTTCAACAGCTGGCTGGACAAGCTGCAAGCCGCCGAGCTGGTGGCCATCGACACCGAAACCACGTCGCTGGACGAGATGCGCGCCCAGATCGTTGGCATCAGTTTCAGTGTGACCCCCGGTGAGGCTGCCTACATTCCCTTGGCACACCACGACCCGGCCGCGCCAGCGCAGTTGCCGCTCAATGAAGTGCTGGCCAAAATGAAACCCTGGCTGGAAGACGGCAGTAAAGCCAAACTGGGCCAGCACGTCAAATACGATCGCCATGTGTTTGCCAACCATGGCATTGAGGTGCAGGGCTACACCCACGACACCATGTTGCAAAGTTACGTGCTGGAGGTGACCAAGCCGCATGGACTGGCCAGTCTGGCCGAGCGCCATCTGGGGCGCAGCGGCATCAGCTTTGAAGACCTGTGCGGCAAGGGTGCGGGGCAAATCTGTTTCGACCAGGTGGACGTGGCACGCGCCGCCGAGTATTCCTGCGAAGACTCTGATATGACGCTGGACGTGCACCGCACCTTGTGGCCGCTGCTGGCGCGTGATGCCAAACTGCGCTTCATTTACGAACTGGAAATCAAAAGCAGCGAGGCTCTGTACCGCATTGAGCGCAATGGCGTGCTGATTGATGCACCGATTCTGGCGGCGCAAAGCCATGAGCTCGGCATGCGCATCCTGCAACTTGAAAAAGAGGCGCACGAGCTGGCCGGGCAACCTTTCAACTTGAGCAGCCCCAAGCAAATTGGCGATATTTTCTTCACCAAACTGGGTCTGCCGGTGGTTAAAAAAACGCCCACCGGCTCACCCAGCACCGACGACGAAGTGCTGCAAAAACTGGCCGAAGACTACCCGCTGCCAGCCAAAATTTTGGAGCACCGGGGCCTGTCCAAACTCAAGGGAACCTACACCGACAAACTGGCGCAATTGGCGCTGCCGCGCACCGGGCGCGTGCACACCCATTACGCGCAGGCCGTGGCCGTTACCGGGCGACTCTCCAGCAACGACCCCAACCTGCAAAACATTCCGGTGCGCACGCCCGAAGGTCGCCGCGTGCGCGAGGCGTTTGTCGCACCCCCCGGCTGTGTCATTGCCAGCGCCGATTACAGCCAGATCGAGCTGCGCATCATGGCGCACATCAGTGGCGATGCCGCCCTGCTGCTGGCGTTTCACGACGGCATGGATGTGCACCGCGCCACGGCGGCAGAAATCTTCAGCGTCGACACCGCGCAAGTCACGTCGGAGCAGCGCCGCTACGCCAAGGTGATCAACTTCGGCCTGATTTACGGCATGAGTGCCTACGGCTTGGCCAAGGCCCTGGGCATTGACAACACGGCGGCCAAAAACTACATCGAGCGCTACTTTGACCGCTACCCCGGCGTGAAGCAGTACATGGAAAACACCCGCGCGCTGGCCAAAGCCCAGGGCTACGTGGAAACCGTATTTGGCAGGCGGCTGTACCTGCCCGAAATCAATTCCCCCAATGGCCCACGCCGCAGCGGGGCTGAGCGTGCCGCCATCAACGCGCCGATGCAAGGCACGGCGGCAGATTTGATCAAGCTGGCCATGGTTAAAGTGCAAGAGGTGATAGATGCCGAGCACCTGGCCACCAAGATGATCATGCAGGTGCATGATGAACTGGTGTTTGAAGTGCCGCTGGCGGAAGTGGACTGGGTGCGCCACGAGGTGCCAAAACTCATGGCTGGTGTGGCGCACCTGAAAGTGCCGCTGTTGGCCGAGGTGGGCGTGGGCCCCAATTGGGACAAGGCGCATTGAGGCGTGTGTGGTTTTGACTGTTGATTTGAAAAGGGTGATGACTGATGGATTCTGTGACTATTTTTTTCATTGTGGGCTGCTTGCTGACGGCTGCCATGGTGTACGTGGTGGTGCAGGTGAAGCATTTTGGTGAAGCCAAAACCATGTCAGACCAATTGCTTAAAGCGCAAACTGAAGCGTCAACAAACAAGAAAAAATTATTGGGCTACACCCACTACGCCGACTGCCTGGAGGCCAGCAAATTGGTGCTGATGGAGCAGATGAAAGCGCCCGTGGCCAAGGTGGTGCGTGAGTACGTGCACGTGGCGCAGTTGCCCAAGGATGAATTCAAATTGAAAGCTGAAGCCACCGTGATCGCCACCTACACGGTGGAATTTGGGTTTGGGGTTGACACCAGTCCGTCAGGATTTGAGCTGACTGCTGCGGCCAATGGTATGGGGCTGAAAATGAGCCGCCCAACACTGGTGGGTGAGCCGGTGGTCAAAGCGGTGTCACACCGGGTGGTGAGCAGTGCAGAACTGGTGGAAGAAAAAGCGGTGATGGCACAGATACAAGCCAAATTTGCTGAGTTGGCCAGACGCTATGGTGTGGCCATGAGCACCGAGCCGGCGGTGCAGGCGCTGTGCAAATTGAAAGCGCTGGAGAGTTTGCGCGACGCCCTGGCCAGACAGCCTGGCGTGCGTCACTTACCCGGGATTTTTGTTGATTTCAAATAACCCGGCTTATTCCATTTCTAAATCATCCGTGTCGTTGTTGCAAAGCCATGCCGTGCATTTGCACTGTCTGTGGCTTCGCGCCTAGACACAAATGATTTGGAAATGGAATTAAATCTCGAGGTTGTCAATCAGCCGGGTGTGGCCAATGCGCGCTGCTCCCAGCACCACCAGCCCCTGTTGTTGCGCCAGTGTGGTGATGTCACTGGCGGTCGGGGCTTGCAGGTCATGGCGGCTGCGCAGCACCAGGTAGTCGGGCTGCCAGCCACGCGCCGTCAGTGCTTGCATGGCCTGCTGCTCCAGCGTGGCTACATCGACGATGCCACCACGCACCGCCCGCGCCATGGCTTGCAAGGCTTGTGACAGCTGCACGGCTTCAGCGCGGTCAGTAGTTGACAAGTAGTTGTTGCGTGAGGACAGCGCCAGCCCGTCGGCGGCGCGCAGGGTGGCGCCACCTTGGACTTCAATGGGCAGGGCAAACTGCTGCACCATGCGCCGGATCACCATCAGCTGCTGGTAATCTTTTTGGCCAAACACCGCCACACGTGGCTGCACGCAGGCAAACAGCTTCATCACCACGGTGCACACGCCGGTGAAGAAACCGGGGCGGAAGTGACCTTCGAGCATGTCAGCCAGCTCGGCCGGCGGCTGCACCTTGAAGCCCTGTGGTTCCGGGTAAAGCTCTTGTTCAGACGGTGCAAACAGTACATCGCAACCGGCGGCTTCAAGCGCCTGGCAGTCCGCCTCCCAGGTGCGCGGGTAGGTGTCAAAGTCTTCGTGTGGCAGAAACTGCAGGCGGTTGACAAAAATGCTCACCACCAGCACGTCGCCCAGCGGCTTGGCCTGGCGCACCAAGGCCAGGTGACCGGCGTGCAGGTTACCCATGGTCGGTACAAAGGCCGGGCGTTTGAAAGCGGCCAGATGGGCGCGCAATTCGGCTATAGTTGTTATGATTTTCATAGCGTGTTACGCAGTATTAACAGGGGCTAGAGGCCTAATTTATATATAAATTCAGTTCACCAGGCATGCTGGGTATTGTCCGGGAAACTGCCATTTTTGACGGCTTGCACATAGGCTTGCATGGCTTCCTTGATGCCGTGCTGGCCTTGCACACCGGGCAGGTCGGCCATGAAGTTGCGCACAAACTTGGGCATCTTGCCCAGGTTCAGGCCCAACATGTCGTGCAGCACCAGCACCTGACCGGCGGTACCGTTGCCCGCACCAATGCCAATGGTGGGGCAGTGAGTCAGCTCAGCCGTCAGCTCGGCTGACAGGGCGGCGGGCACCATTTCAAGCACCAGCAGGGTGGCTCCGGCATCCTGCAGCGCATGGGCGTGGTGTTTGAGCAGGGCGGCAGATTCGACGGTTTTGCCCTGCACCCGGTAGCCGCCCAGCGCGTGCACGGTTTGCGGGGTCAACCCCAGGTGGGCGCACACCGGAATGCCGCGCTCCACCAGAAAGCGCACCGTGTCGGTAGTCCAGCCGCCGCCCTCCAGCTTGACCATGTGGGCTCCGGCCTGCATCAGCACCGCTGCGCTGCGCAGGGCCAGTTCCCTGGACTCGTGGTAAGTGCCGTAAGGCAGGTCGCCAATCAACCAGGTGGTGGCCTGCGAGCGGCGCAGGCCGCGTGCCACGCTCTCAACGTGGTAGCGCATGGTCTCCAGCGTCACACCCATGGTGCTGGAGAGTCCCTGGCAGACCATGCCGAGCGAGTCGCCGACCAGAATGCAGTCGACGCCAGCGGCATCGGCCACGGCGGCAAAAGTGGCATCGTAGGCGGTGAGCATGCTGATCTTTTCGCCCCGGGCGTGCATCTCCAGCAGGCGCGGCAGGCTCACTGGTTTGCGGGTGGCCGGGCTACTGGCCGGTGGCAGCGTGCCGTAGGGGGATGCGCTTTGGGGGGTGGCTGGGTTCATGGGGTCTCCTGAACGGGGGGCAAAGTTTACCGGGCTTGCAGCGGCACGTGGTCGCGGGCGTGCTGCATGCGGTTTTGCGCATCGACAAACACCAGTTTCGGGCGGAAGCTGGCCACTTGGGCTTCAGCCACCTGGGCAAAAGCCGCAATGATGAGCAGATCCCCCACTGCGGCGCGCCGAGCCGCCGAGCCGTTGACCGAGATCATGCCGGTGCCGCGTTCGCCGCGAATGGCGTAGGTGATAAAACGCTCACCATTGTTGATGTTCCAGATGTGCACCTGTTCGTTTTCGACCAGACCGGCGGCATCGAGCAGGTCTTCGTCAATGGCGCAGGAGCCTTCGTAGTGCAGTTCGCAGTCGGTGACGGCGACGCGGTGGATTTTTGATTTCAGCAGGGTGCGCAGCATGGCAGGACTTCAGGGAGCCAGAGTGGTGGGGACGGCATTGTCCAGCAATTGCGGGTAGTCGCGGCTGAAGTGCAGGCCGCGACTTTCGTGGCGGGCCTGGGCTGAGCGAACGATCAGGTCAGCCACCTGCACCAGGTTGCGCAGCTCCAGCAGGTCACGTGTGACGTGAAAGTTGGAATAAAACTCGTGAATTTCGCCTTGCAGCAAGGCGATGCGGTGGGCGGCGCGCTCCAGGCGTTTGTTGGTGCGCACAATGCCCACATAGTCCCACATGAAGCGGCGCAGTTCGTCCCAGTTGTGCGAGATCACCACCGCTTCATCGGCATCGCTGACGCGGCTGTCGTCCCAGGCGGGCAGGGCCACGGAGGGCGCGTCATCGGACTGTGCAATGTCGGTGGTGGCGGCTTGCGCAAACACCATGCACTCCACCAGCGAGTTGCTGGCCAGCCGGTTGGCACCGTGCAGGCCGCTGCAAGCGGTTTCGCCCACGGCGTACAAGCCCTTGATGTCGGTGCGCCCGTGCAGGTCGGCCAGCACGCCGCCGCAGGTGTAGTGCGCTGCGGGCACCACCGGAATCGGCTGCTTGGAAATGTCGATGCCAAGGTCCAGACAGCGCGCGTAAATATTGGGAAAGTGTTCCAGCAAAAAGGTCTTGGGCTGGTGCGAGATGTCGAGGTAAACGCAATCAAAGCCGCCTTTTTTCATCTCGAAGTCGATCGCCCGTGCCACCACGTCGCGCGGCGCCAGCTCAAGACGCTTGTCATGCTGTTCCATGAAGCGGGTGCCGTCGGGCAGCAGCAGTCGGCCGCCTTCGCCGCGCACCGCTTCGCTGATCAAAAACGACTTGGCGTGCGGGTGGTACAGACAGGTGGGGTGAAACTGGATGAACTCCATGTTTTGCACCCGGCAGCCCGCGCGCCAGGCTGCGGCAATGCCGTCACCGGTGGCGGTATCGGGGTTGGTGGTGTACAGATACACCTTGCCAGCGCCGCCGGTGGCCAGAATGGTTTGCGGTGCCTGAAAAGTAAGTACCTCGTCGGTGTCGCTGTCCAGCGCGTACAGACCGACACAACGGCTGCCGGGCAGGCCAAGCTTGTCGGTGGTGATCAGGTCGACCAGCGTGTGCTGTTCAAACAGCGTGATGTTGGGTGCTTTTTGAACCGCGTCAATCAAGGTGCGCTGCACTGCCGCGCCGGTGGCATCGGTCACGTGGACGATGCGCCGCGCGCTGTGGCCGCCTTCGCGGGTCAGGTGCAGCGCGCCGTCTTCCTGCGAAAACGGCACACCCATGGTTTGCAGCCAGGCGATGCCCTTGGGTGCGTTTTCCACCACAAAGCGCGTGGCAGCCGGGTCGCACAGACCGGCGCCGGCGACAAAAGTGTCTTGCACATGCGCGTCAAAGGTGTCGTTCTTGTTCCATACTGCCGCCATGCCGCCTTGCGCCCAGCCGCTGGAGCCTTCGGTGACGG
>MNXW01000129.1 GCA_001871515.1 Comamonadaceae bacterium CG2_30_57_122 | reverse complement strand
CGTCCCGGATGAACATCGGTCAGGTGCTTGAAGTTCACCTGGGCTGGGCCGGCAAAGGCATTGGTCAGCGCATTGGCGACATGCTGCAATCTGAATCGCGCGTGGCTGAGCTTCGGGCTTTCCTGGAGCAGGTCTATAACACCACCGGGCGCAAAGAAGACTTGTCCAAGCTCAGCGATGGGCAATTGCTGGAAATGTCTGAAAACCTGGCTTCTGGCATGCCCTTTGCCACCCCAGTGTTTGACGGCGCATCAGAAGACGAAATCCGAGCCATGCTGCAGCTGGCTTACCCCGCTGAAGTTGCAGCTGCCAAGGGCCTGACACCCACACGCACACAAGCCTATTTGTACGATGGACGCACAGGGGATCGCTTTGAGCGCCCCGTGACGGTGGGCTACATGCATTACCTGAAGCTTCACCACTTGGTGGACGACAAGATGCACGCCCGCTCCACTGGCCCCTACAGCTTGGTGACGCAGCAACCTTTGGGCGGCAAGGCGCAGTTTGGTGGTCAACGTTTCGGTGAAATGGAAGTGTGGGCGCTGGAAGCTTATGGCGCTTCTTATACCTTGCAGGAAATGCTCACCGTCAAGTCTGACGACGTGCAAGGCCGTACCAAGGTGTATGAGAGCATCGTCAAGGGCGAGCACTCCATCGAAGCCGGTATGCCGGAATCGTTCAACGTGCTGGTCAAGGAAATCCGCTCGCTGGGTCTGGACATCGAGCTGGAACGCTCGTAATTGTTTGAAATAACTTTGCGGGACAGCCCAAGATTCGCCATGCGAATTTGCTCTGTCCGCAACTAATTAATGGATACAAAGTCATGAAATCATTACTCGACCTGTTCAAGCAATTCACGCCTGATGAGCATTTTGATGCCATCACCATTGGCATGGCCTCGCCCGAGAAAATTCGGTCCTGGTCTTTTGGCGAAGTGAAAAAGCCAGAAACCATCAATTACCGCACCTTCAAACCCGAGCGCGATGGTCTTTTTTGTGCCAAGATTTTTGGTCCTATCAAAGACTACGAATGCTTGTGCGGCAAATACAAGCGCCTCAAGCACCGTGGTGTGATTTGCGAAAAATGCGGCGTTGAAGTCACGCAGACCAAGGTGCGCCGCGAGCGCATGGGGCACATCGACCTGGCTGCGCCTTGTGCCCACATCTGGTTCCTGAAATCCCTGCCCAGCCGCTTGGGTTTGGTGCTGGACATGACCCTGCGCGACATTGAACGCGTGCTGTATTTTGAAGCTTATGTGGTGACCGATCCTGGCATGACTCCGTTGAAAAAATTCAGCATCATGTCTGAAGACGACTTCGATGCCAAGTTCAAGGAATATGGCGACGAATTTCAGGCCAAGATGGGCGCGGAAGGTGTCAAGGAATTGCTCCAAAACCTCGACATCGACAGCGAAATAGAAAAACTGCGCAATGACCCCAGTGGCTCAGAACTGAAGATCAAGAAAAACACCAAGCGCCTCAAATTGCTTGAGGCTTTCAAAAAATCGGGCATCAAGCCCGAGTGGATGGTGTTGGATGTGCTGCCGGTCTTGCCGCCTGACCTGCGTCCGTTAGTGCCCCTGGACGGTGGTCGTTTTGCCACATCCGATCTGAATGACCTGTATCGCCGCGTGATTAACCGCAACAGCCGTTTGCGTCGTTTGCTGGAACTCAAGGCGCCAGAAATCATTGCACGCAACGAAAAACGCATGCTGCAAGAAGCGGTGGACTCGCTGCTGGACAACGGTCGCCGTGGCAAGGCCATGACCGGGGCTAACAAGCGTGCACTCAAATCCTTGGCGGACATGATCAAGGGCAAGGGCGGCCGTTTCCGCCAGAACTTGCTGGGCAAGCGGGTGGATTACTCGGGTCGTTCAGTGATCGTGGTGGGGCCAACGCTCAAGCTGCATCAGTGTGGTTTGCCCAAGTTGATGGCTTTGGAATTGTTCAAGCCTTTCATTTTTGCCCGTCTCGAAGCCATGGGCATTGCGACCACCATCAAGGCGGCCAAGAAAGAAGTTGAATCTGGTACGCCGGTGGTGTGGGACATCCTGGAAGAAGTGATCCGTGAACATCCGGTGATGCTCAACCGTGCCCCCACCTTGCACCGCTTGGGCATTCAAGCGTTTGAGCCAATTTTGATTGAAGGCAAAGCGATTCAGTTGCACCCCTTGGTGTGTGCCGCATTCAATGCCGACTTTGACGGTGACCAAATGGCTGTGCACGTACCTCTGTCGGTAGAGGCGCAAATGGAAGCCCGCACGCTGATGCTGGCCTCTAACAACGTGTTGTTCCCGTCCAATGGTGAGCCGTCCATTGTGCCGTCGCAAGACGTGGTGCTGGGCTTGTACTACACCACCCGTGACCGCATCAACGGCAAGGGCGAGGGCTTGATTTTCTCGGACGTGAGCGAGGTGCAGCGCGCTTTTGACGCGGGTGAAGTGGAAATGAGTGCACGCATCAACGTGCGTTTGACCGAATACACCAAGAACAAGGAAACCGGTGAACTGGTGCCGTCCACCAAGTTATGGGAAACCACAGCAGGGCGCGCCTTGTTGTCCGAAATCCTGCCAAGGGGTTTGCCTTTCTCAAACATCAACAAGGCGTTGAAGAAGAAAGAAATTTCCAAACTCATCAATGTGTCGTTCCGTAAATGCGGTCTGAAAGAGACCGTGGTTTTTGCCGACAAATTGCTGCAATACGGCTACCGATTGGCCACACGTTCTGGCATCTCGATCTCGATCGAAGACATGCTGGTGCCGACCGAAAAGCCCGGCATCATCGAGCGTGCCGAAAACGAGGTCAAGGAAATCGCCCAGCAGTACACCTCTGGTTTGGTCACTGCCGGTGAGCGCTACAACAAGGTGGTGGACATTTGGGGTAAATCTGGTGACGAAGTGGCCAAGGTGATGATGGCGCAACTCTCCAAAGAGACCGTCACCGATCGCCATGGCAACCAGGTGCCGCAGGAGTCCTTCAACTCGATTTACATGATGGCTGACTCTGGTGCCCGGGGTTCTCCAGCCCAGATTCGTCAGGTGGCCGGGATGCGCGGTTTGATGGCCAAGCCGGATGGCTCCATCATCGAGACACCCATTACCGCCAACTTCCGCGAAGGCCTAAACGTGTTGGAGTACTTCATCTCCACCCACGGTGCGCGTAAAGGCTTGGCTGATACCGCTTTGAAAACGGCCAACTCAGGTTACCTGACACGTCGTCTGGTGGATGTGACCCAAGACTTGGTGGTGACTGAGCAAGATTGCGGTACCCATAGCGGTTACCTGATGCGCGCCATCGTCGAAGGTGGTGAGACGATTGAATCACTGCGCGACCGCATTTTGGGACGCACCACGGCAGAGGACGTGCTTCACCCTGAAAACCAGTCGGTGTTGGCAAACGCTGGCACCATGCTCGACGAAGATTTGATTGACGAGTTGGAAGCTGCTGGTGTGGACGAAGTCAAGGTGCGTACTGCGTTGACCTGTGAAACACGCTTTGGTATTTGCGCCAAATGCTATGGCCGTGACCTGGGTCGTGGTGGCTTGGTCAACGGTGGCGAAGCTGTGGGTGTGATCGCGGCCCAGTCGATTGGCGAACCCGGCACACAGTTGACAATGCGTACCTTCCACATCGGCGGTGCCGCCTCGCGTGCGGCCATTGCGTCAAGTGTGGAAGCCAAATCCAACGGCAACATTGGCTTTAACGCCACGATGCGCTATGTCACCAATGGCAAAGGCGAATTGGTGGTGATTTCTCGCTCCGGCGAAATCGTCATTCATGACGAACATGGTCGTGAGCGTGAACGCCATAAAGTGCCCTATGGCGCGGTGCTGACCGTGAAGGCTGATCAAGCCGTCAAGGCCGGTGCGATACTTGCCAATTGGGATCCATTGACACGCCCCATCATCACGGAATACGCAGGTAAAGCCTTGTTCGAAAACGTGGTTGAAGGCTTGACCGTGGCCAGACAGGTGGACGATGTCACCGGCCTGTCCACCTTGGTCGTGATCGACCCGAAACACCGTGGCTCTGCCAAAGTGGTTCGCCCCATCGTTAAGCTAATCGATGCATCTGGCAATGAAGTGAAGATTCCTGGTACCGATCACTCGGTGACGATCGGTTTTCCGATTGGCGCTTTGGTGCAAGTGCGTGACGGCCAGGATGTGGGTCCAGGCGAAGTGCTGGCACGTATCCCGGTTGAAGGTCAAAAGACCCGCGACATTACTGGCGGTCTGCCGCGTGTGGCCGAGTTGTTTGAAGCACGCTCGCCCAAAGACAAGGGCATGCTGGCTGAGATGACAGGTACGGTTTCTTTCGGCAAAGAAACCAAAGGCAAGATCCGACTGCAGATCACCGATCCAGAAGGCAAAGTTTGGGACGAACTGGTGCCCAAAGAAAAGAACATCTTGGTGCACGAAGGCCAGATCGTCAACAAGGGCGAAGTGGTGGTAGACGGCCCGGCTGACCCACAAGACATCTTGCGTTTGTTGGGTGCTGAAGAATTGGCGCGTTACATCGTTGACGAGGTGCAGGACGTGTACCGCTTGCAAGGTGTGAAGATCAATGACAAGCACATTGAAGTGATTGTTCGCCAGATGTTGCGCCGTGTGGTGGTGGAAGCTGCGGGTGACTCGAACTACATCAACGGTGAGCAGGTGGAACGCTCTGAAATGCTCAACACCAATGATGCCTTGCGTGCCGAAGGCAAGGTTCCCGCGACCTACACCAATTTGTTGTTGGGTATCACCAAGGCTTCTTTGTCTACTGACAGCTTCATCAGCGCGGCTTCGTTCCAGGAAACCACGCGTGTGCTGACCGAAGCGGCCATCATGGGCAAGCGCGATGGTTTACGCGGTCTGAAAGAAAACGTGATTGTGGGTCGCTTGATTCCAGCGGGTACGGGCTTGGCCTACCACGAAGCGCGCAAGGTTCGTGAAAACATGGACGATGCTGAGCGCCGTGCCATCGCCGAAGCCGAGGCGGCTGAATTGGCAGGTAACGAGGAAGCTGAAGCCGAGCAAGGCGAGGGTGCGGCCACTGACTAAGCGGATTTAGCTATTAAAAATATAGTGCCTCAACCCCTTTTATTAAGGGCTTGGGGCATTTTTATTGCAAATAAAAATGATGACTTATGGTAACGCACCTCCTTTATGGAGGCAATTGCAATTGACTGCCAAGGTGTTGCATCTGATACGCCAAGGACGTTCGGGTACTGTCGCGTTGGAGGACGTTGGTGCTGACCTGCGTCCAGGGGTTCAGGCGTTAAGCTTTGCCGTTCTTCGATCACTTGGGCTTGCTCAGGCCTTGACGAAACTGTTGGCAAAACGCGCCCCACCCTCCCCGGTTGACGACCTGCTGTGCACGGCTCTCGCTCTCATGTGTCAAGATAACGGCTCTTTGTATGACTCGTTTACGTTGGTCAATCAGACCGTTGAAGCTGCAAAAAAAACAGCAACAACCAAACCGAGAGCAGCTTTCATCAATGCCTGTTTGCGACGCTTTCTGCGCGAACGTGCTGCTTTGATAGAGCAGGCACTGCGAGACGTATCTGCCCAATGGAATCATCCTGAATGGTGGATCAATCATCTTCAAAACGATTGGCCGCAGGATTGGCAGTCTATTTTGAAAGCCAATAATCGTCATGCACCATTGACCTTGCGTGTTAATACACGGCGCATTGAGCGAGCTGTCTATCTTGACAGACTCAAAGAAAACGGCATTGAAGCGATACCTGTAGCTGAAAGTGGTGTGCAGCTGGTTGGGGCAGTGGTGGTGCATCAATTGCCGGGGTTTAATGAGGGTTGGGTTTCAGTTCAAGATGGCGCGGCACAACTGGCCGCACCTTTGTTGCTGGATGGGTTCAAGCAGAGTTCTTGTTTGCGTGTGTTGGATGCATGCGCCGCGCCTGGTGGCAAAACGGCGCATTTGCTTGAAAGGGCAGATGTTGATGTGACCGCCTTGGAGATAGATCTCTTGCGGTGCGAACGTATTCACCAAAACCTGAATCGATTGGGTTTGAAGGCTAGGGTGGTCACGTGTGATGCCACTGATGTGTCTGCATGGTGGGATGGTGAGCTGTTTGATTTGGTCTTGCTGGACGCGCCTTGCTCGGCTTCGGGTATCGTGCGCCGACATCCTGACATACGGTGGTTGCGATCTGAGGGCGATATTGCACAACTTGCAAACATTCAGTCGCGACTGTTGAACGCTTTGTGGCAAGTGCTTAAACCTGGGGGGCGGTTGCTGTACAGCACTTGCTCGGTGTTTAAAGCAGAAGGGTGTTTGCAAATCAAGGCGTTTCTTGCCAGCAACACTCAGGCTACGTTATTGGCTTCGCCTGGACATTTGTTGCCAGGTTTTTCTGAGTCGGATACCAGCTCGGCAGACAATGGTGCTGGTGATCATGATGGCTTTTATTACGCATTGCTTGACAAAACGTTGGTCTAACTGGCTGACGTTGTTTTGTGTGGCGACACTTTTTTGGGGTGTCGCCCCATGGGCGCGTGCACAGACCGTGCCGACAACGCCAATTGGTGAACCTTTGCTCAAGTTCGAACGGTATGACAACAGCCTTTGGTTGTCTGCCCAACTCCAATTTGATTTGCCCTTGGTGGTTGAGGATGCCTTGTTGAAAGGCATCCCAATCTATTTCGTAGCTGAGGTCGATGTTCTTCGTGAACGTTGGTACTGGACTAACCGAAAGCTGATCAGCCTGCAGCGAAATTTACGTCTGTCTTACCATCCGTTGACACGTCGCTGGCGGTTGAATGTTTCCGCAGGAGAAGTAGCAGAATCTTCGCAGGGGCTGGCTTTAAATCAGAATTTTGATAATTTGGAAGCTGCCATGGATGCGGTGCGTCGCATTTCCCATTGGCGCATTGCTGAGCTTGTGGATATTGAGCCCGGTGCCACGCATTTTGTAGAGTTTCGTTTCCGTCTAAATTTGACGCAGTTGCCAAGGCCGTTGCAGATTGGCACATTGGGACAATCTGAATGGCGAATTCAACTTTCAGCCAAGCAGAATGTTAGTCTGGATGTCAGTAAATGAGTGATCACTCGCGCAAAACATCCATGATGAACAAGAATTCACCTTCCTACCGTTGGACGGTTGGACTGGGTCTGACCGCAATGGTGTCCATCGGATTGGTGCTTCTTTTTTTATTGACTCAAGCTACCAGCAACCGTGATCTGTATGAGCGTAACTACGCCGAACTTTTAGTCGTCAATATGGTGGTGGCGGGGCTGCTATTGCTGGTGATTCTTTGGATTGCGTATCGGCTTGTTTTACGGCTGAGGCAGAAAAAATTTGGTAGTCGTTTACTGGTCAAATTAGCTGCAGTATTTGCATTAGCAGGGTTTGCACCAGGCGTGTTGATTTATGTGGTCTCGTATCAATTTGTGAGCCGTTCAATTGAGAGTTGGTTTGACATCAAGGTCGAAGGTGCACTGGAGGCAGGGCTGAATTTAGGGCGTACCACGCTTGAGACGCTGTCTTCTGATCTGGCAAACAAGACGCGCGCTGCAGCAAGTCAGCTCACAACAGTGCCCGATTCCCGTGCCGCATTGCAATTGGAGCGCACGCGTGATGCCATGGCTGCTGATGACTTGATGTTGTGGAATGAATCCGGACAATTAATTGCAGCAGCCGGACAGGCGCGATACCAACTCAATCCTTATGCGCCCACCAAAGCTCAGTTTCGCTCTGCACGAGACCAACAAGTCGTGACATGGATTGATGGATTGGATGATGCCACCCTGGGGGCGAACGTTGATGCCAGTATTAAATCCTTGGTACTCATTAAAAGTGAGGGAATCAGCGCACTGAGCGAGGCGCGTTATTTGGTGGCTGTGAAATCACTGCCTACCTCTTTGGTGCGCAATGCATTGGAGGTGAATCAGGCCAATAGAGAGTATCAAGAACGTGCCTTGGCGCGTGATGGATTGCGTCGCATGTACATTGGTACGCTGACGTTGAGTCTTTTCATGGCAGTGTTCGGTGGCGTTCTTTTGGCAGTGTTTTTAGGCAATCAGATTGCCCGTCCACTTTTGCTCTTGGCTGATGGTGTGCGTGAAGTTGCTGCGGGTGATCTGACTCCGAAAACCAGTTTGCGAGGCAAGGATGAACTTGATGGTTTGACGCGCGCATTTGCGGTGATGACACAACAACTCGCAGATGCGCGTCAAGCAGTTCAGCTCAGCATGGTGCAAGTTAATGCGGCGCGAGCCAATCTGCAAACTATTTTGGACAATTTGACAGCAGGTGTCATTGTTCTCAATTCAGAAGGGCGGATTGTGTCTTCCAACCCAGGAGCCACCCGAATTTTGCGTTTGCCATTGGCTGCTCATGAAGGAAAACGTTTGATTGAAATTGATGGATTGCAACGTTTTGGGCAAAGTGTTGAAGAGCAATTTCGGAATTTTTTGGCCTATTCGCCTGAACGTAGCCTGGATCATTGGCAGCAATCTTTTGAGCTGAGTGGGCATCATGATGTACCCAATGATCGTCCGGTGAAAGATGCCATTACGCTCGTAGCCAGGGGCGCGGAATTGCCGGGCAGTCAGTGGCTACTGGTGTTTGATGACATTTCGGAGATAGTTTCTGCACAAAGAGCGCAAGCTTGGGGAGAAGTGGCTCGAAGACTCGCGCATGAAATCAAAAACCCTTTGACCCCGATACAGCTTTCCGCTGAAAGATTAGAGATGAAGCTCTCTGGAAAGATAGCTGCTCCCGAACAAGTCCTTTTAACCAAATCTGTAAAAACCATCGTGGATCAAGTGGATGCCATGAAGCGTTTGGTTAACGAATTTCGCGACTATGCGCGACTGCCTGCTGCGGAGCTCAAGCCCGTGGATATCAATGGACTTGTCCTTGATGTGCTTAACTTATATGGCAATGAAGATGTGCAAGTGCCTGTGCGTTCTGAGTTGGATGCCAGCTGCCCTTTAATTCAGGGGGATGCACAGCAATTACGCCAAGTGCTTCACAACCTGCTGCAAAATGCACTAGATGCTACCTGTAGTGCGCAAAAAAAGGGGAGTGAGTCGGCGGTGGTGCTAAAGACACAATGGGTTCAAAACTTGCATCAAGTAAGACTGGTGGTTCAGGATTGCGGCACAGGGTTTCCTGACTACATTCTTAAGCGAGTGTTTGAACCCTACGTGACTACCAAAGACAAAGGAACGGGGTTGGGTCTGGCGGTAGTTAAAAAAATTGCTGATGAACACGGGGCTCACGTGAAGATTTCCAATCGCGTGATAAGTGGTGATCTTTGCGGGGCGCAAGTCTCTATATCATTTGCAATCGCTGATGATTTGATCTCTACACCAGTTTAGGTCTATCTATCGCTGTTATTTTTTAAGGGAAACGCGACAACATGGCAAATATTTTGGTGGTGGATGACGAACTGGGCATTCGTGATTTGCTAAGTGAAATTTTGAACGACGAAGGGCATACTGTTGAAGTGGCAGAGAATGCTGCTCAAGCAAGAGCCGCTCGTCTGCGCGAGTGCCCAGACTTGGTTTTGCTCGACATCTGGATGCCTGATACTGATGGCGTCACCCTGCTCAAGGAGTGGTCTGCATCCGGTGTTTTGACAATGCCAGTCATCATGATGAGTGGCCACGCCACCATAGACACGGCGGTGGAGGCAACGCGTATTGGCGCTTTGGCATTTTTAGAGAAGCCAATCACTTTGCAAAAACTGCTTAAGGCAGTTGAGCAGGGTTTGGCACGTAATCGGTCAATCGGTTATTCAACCGTAACTCGCAGTTTGGAGCCTTGTGGTGGTGTTCGGACACCACGCTTGTCAGATGACCCGGTTGGTGAAAAAAAATCGCTGTCTGAAGACGCTGTTGACTCGCTTGGTGCGCAAATGTTTGTGCTAGATAAACCGTTGCGAGAGGGACGAGATGAATACGAAAAAGCATATTTTGAGTTTCATTTGACCAAAGAGAATGGCTCCATGACGCGTGTAGCAGAAAAAACCGGACTTGAACGCACTCATCTTTACCGCAAACTCAAGCAATTAGGGGTCGACTTGATGCGTAAACGCGGATAAAAAATCTTTGCTTCGTCAAACCAAGCTTGTAACAATGCTATAATTTTAGGCTAGGCCCGGTAGCTCAGTCGGTAGAGCAGAGGATTGAAAATCCTTGTGTCGGTGGTTCGATTCCGCCCCAGGCCACCAGATAAATAAAGGGTTTGTTACTATAAAAACTGTAGCAAACCCTTTTTCTTTTGTTGCGATGTAACGGCGGATGTAAGACGGTTTTACCAATCCATCTCCAGCAAAGCCACGGTTTAGGGTTTCGTAACAGTCACGAAAATTCAGCAGGCTTAAAAAACCCGGCACAGCGTCCGGGTCGGTTGTTGACACCAGAGCGGCTCAGGCGGGTTTGTCTGGCGCGGTTGGCACAGTTGCACCAGCAGATTGATTTAGGCCAGCGTAGGGCTATCTGATGCGTTGCTGGCGTATTGGCTTGCACCAGGCGGTTTACCAATGGCAAACCATGCGGTCGGCGTGTAGGTTCATAGCGTTAACCTATCAAAACATCATGGCACGGATAATGCAACCCGCAATAATCGTGCCTGATAGGTCTTGGCTATTTTGTAGCTACTCCACTTTTCATAGCAGGCATAAAAAAACCCAGCGAATTTAATCACCGGGCTTTCAACCTTGAATTAATTGCAATTAATCAATTAATTCGTTAACGCAACACAGTTGCATTTTCTACCAAACCCGGTAATCAGGTTCAAAAATTCGAATTGAGCCGACTATCGAGCCTCCGCCGCGTGTGTCATTGTGTGCGGCACGCCAGGGTCCCCCTGTGTCCACTACGGCGCAGAGCGGCAGCCCAGCCCCTACAGCGGCCCCAGCGCAGCCACCACGTCGCGCAGGTCACGCGCAACAAACGCAACACCACCACCAGCACGCACACGGTCAAGAAAAACAACCTGCTCAGGTCTCAGTCTGCCCTTGGGTGTTTTGACCTCCACGGCCATGAATCGGCCATCACGCATCATTCCGA
>MNXW01000017.1 GCA_001871515.1 Comamonadaceae bacterium CG2_30_57_122 | reverse complement strand
CGGGCATGGGTCGGGCAATGCCATAGCCTTGGACAAGTTCACAGTCCAGTTGCAGCAGGCTTTCACTGTGCGCCGGAGTTTCTACGCCTTCGGCGATCACCTGACGTTTGAACCTAGATTCCTCAGTTGGTCGCGCCCGTGTGGGCTGCTGGCGGCGCGGCTGGGTAGGCTGAGTGCCGCAGCTTCCATTGTGCCTGCGCACAATGGAACGGCACGAAGAGGCCAAGCCTCTGGCTTGGCTGTGCCCTGCAAAGGTGACGACGTAGCGGTCTACTGCCCGCAAGCAGGCGCAACGTCCCCAGGCGCGTTGCCAGCGGCTCAATCCTTTGGTCAATCTTGATCTCCTTGACCGGCAAGTGCTTCAAATAGGTGAGCGACGAATACCCGGTATCAAAGTCATCCAGCGAAAATGACACGCCCAGACGTTCGCAGTCGGCCAGCATCTGCCCGGCGCGCAAATTCACCTTGGGTTGGTAAAACAACACAAATTCTTGCTGATTCAACGCCGTCACCATCTCTTCAATCCGTGCCCGGATACTTCGGGTGTGTCGATCCTGGCTGGCATCAAACACCTGAAAAAGATCAGTGGTGCCTGCAACCCGCTGCGCTTAGTCAGCAACACGTAGTGCCCCGGACTGATCAGGACAAAATCCACTGGCGGCTGGCAACCACCGCTTCCAGTTCATCCAGGGTGTAAACCTGCACCACAAAATCACGCTCCGGGATCGCCGCCTTGAGCACCGTAGCCAGGGGTTGCCACTGTTGCAGCGTTTGTGGTTTGGGGCGAAATGTTGACGACGTGAAAACAGGGGTTACTTTTCGTGGTGATGCACTTTGATGATGACCTTATGTCATGCGGGAGTGGGCACGATGATTGCTTGGTGAACCTGCATACGACTTTGAGCATCATTCACACTGCTGAATCATAAGTGTTACTAATTAAACCTTGACCCTAGTAGAAACCAGGCCTTAATTCGCAAGACACGAGCCGTAGAATCTTGACAATTCTTCCACCCGCTGGGTTATACCTGGCATTTTTTGAGAAAGCCACTAAATGAAAAAACTCTTGCTTGCTGCTGTCATATCCGCTCTATGTGCCAGTGCCTTTGCGCAAGGCAAAGACCTCAAAGTGGCCATTGACCCCACCTATGAACCCTTCACATACAAAACTGCCGATGGCAAGCCCACAGGCTTTGACGTGAACATTGCCAACGCCCTGTGCGAACAAATCAAACGCAAATGCGTGTTTGTGGAACAAGCCTGGGACGGCATGATTCCCGGCCTGATGGCCAAAAAATACGACGTGATCATCAGCTCCATGTCGATCACCGAAGAACGCCTGAAACAAGTTGACTTCACCGACAAATACTACAACACCCCGAGCAAGATCGTCCTCAAGAAAGACATCAAGTTTGACGGCCCGGCTTCCATCAAGGGCAAAAAAATCGGCGTGCTGAAAGCCTCCACGCAAGAAAAATACGCGCTGGGCGAACTCAAGACCAAGGGCGTGGAAGTGGTGTCCTATGACGCGCAAGACCAGGTCTACCTGGACATCAAGTCCGGCCGTCTGGACGGCACTGTGGCTGACACCCTTGAAGTCATGGGTGGTTTCTTGACCAAAGCCGGTGGAGAAGCCTACCAGTTTGTCGGCCCCGAGCTGTTCATTCCCAAGTACTTTGGTACCGGTGCCGGTGTGGCACTGCGCAAAGGCCAGACTGACCTGAAGAATGAAATCAACGCCGCCATCAAGGCCATCCGTGGCAACGGCAAATACAAAGCCATCAACGACAAGTACTTCAAGTTCGACGTGTACGGCAAGTAAGTCGCCTCCCCCAAAGACACACTCCATTTAAAGCATGCAGTCTTATTTTCTGGTTATCTTGCATGGCTCTCTGCTGACGGTGGGCGTGTCTTTGCTGGCCTTGCTAGTCTCAATCTTGTTTGGTCTGGCGGGAGCCGCCGCCAAACTCTCAGGCCGCCCTATTTTGGTGGGGCTGGCTACTTTTTACAGCACCATCATCCGTGGCATCCCCGATTTGGTGCTGATGCTGCTGGTGTTTTATGGCGGCACCATTGGCATCAATACCCTGCTGGAAAAACTGGGCTCTGAGGCCACCATTGACATCGAGCCTTTTGCTGCCGGGGTCATCACCATTGGCTTCATCTATGGCGCTTACATGACCGAGACCTTTCGCGGTGCCATTATGAGCATCCCCAAAGGCCAGATGGAAGCGGCCTGGGCTTTTGGCATGAGCCGCAGCCAAACCTTTTTGCGCATCACCCTGCCCCAAATGGTGCGCTACGCCCTGCCAGGTTTCACCAACAATTGGCTGGTATTGATCAAGGCTACCGCACTGGTAAGCCTGATTGGTCTGCAGGAAATGACTTACCTGGCCAAGCAGGCCAGTTCTGCAACTCGTTCGCCTTTTGTTTTCTTCTTATTCACCGGTGCGCTGTTCTTGGTTTACACCTCGATTTCACTGTTTGTACTGAAAAAAGTCAACGCACGCTACAGCCTTGGCACCAAACGGGGAACCTTGTAATGGAATGGGCGGTTATCTTTGAGCCAGACAATGTGGCGCTGTTTGGTAACGGCATCATCATCACACTGTGGTTATTGGTTTCATCATTGGCTGCAGGTGCGGTGATGGCTTTAATTTTTGCCCTGCTGCTGACAGGTCCCTGGGCTCCGCTGCGCTGGCTGGTGGGGACTTACACCTTTGTGATTCGTGGCACACCGCTGCTGATTCAGGTGTACCTGATTTATTACGGGCTGGCACAACTTGAATGGATTCAACTGCGCTGGAACGATGTCTGGCCGTGGACGTATTTCAAAGAACCTTTTTTCTGCGCCCTGCTGGCTTTCAGCCTGAACACGGCGGGCTACACCGCCGAGATGCTGGCCGGGGCCATCCGTGAAACCAGCGCCGGTGAAATTGAAGCCGCCCATGCTTACGGCATGAGCCGGTTGCAAACCATGCTGCGTGTGGTGCTGCCCAGCGCCATTCGCCGCACCCTGCCGGCCTACAGCAACGAGGTGGTGATGATGCTGCACGCCACCAGCCTGGCCAGCGCTGTGCCCAACATGCTCGACGTGACCTCGGCGGCCAGCCGCATTTACGCCACCTATTACCTGCCGTTTGAGGCCTACCTGGCAGCAGCAGCCATCTACCTCACCGCCTCGTTCTGCCTGATCGGGTTGTTCCGCTTTACCGAAGGCCGCCTGCTGGCCTACCTGGCACCGCAGAAAAACTGAACGAACGGATGCTTTTGTATGCAACGCATTGACCACCCCCTGTTGTCCCCCAGTCTGGGCAGCCACAAATCGGTCACCAGTTTTCATTTTGGCCAACCTGGCACCGGCCAGAAAATTTACATCCAGGCCAGCCTGCATGCCGAAGAACTGCCGGGCATGCTGGTGGCACATCACCTGCGCGCCCAACTCGAAACTGCTGAAGCAGCCGGTTTGCTGCGTGGTGAGGTGGTGCTGGTGCCGGTGGCCAACCCCATCGGCCTGGCACAACGCCTGGACCACAAACCCATGGGACGGTTCGAGCTGGACACCTCGGAAAATTTCAACCGCCATTACCCCGATCTGGCCACGGCAGTGGCCCCGGCGGTGCACGGCAAACTGGGCCCCGATGGTGCGGCCAACGTCAAGCTGGTGCGCCAGGCCATGGGGGACTACCTGGCGCAGTGGGAGCCTGACACCGAACTGCAAAGCCTGCGCCGCACCTTGTTGCAGCTGTCGCACGATGCCGACTGCATGCTTGATTTGCATTGCGACTGCGAAGGCGTGCTGCATTTTTATACCGAAGAACCCTGCTGGCCACAGTTAGCTCCACTGGCGCATTTTCTGGGTGCGCAAGCGATTTTGCTGGCCAGAAATTCAGGCAACCGCCCGATTGACGAATGCTTGTCCAGCGCCTGGTGGCAGCTGGCTGACCAGCTCAAATCACAGGGCATTCAACTCCCATTGCCCCAAGGCTGCTGCAGCACCACCATTGAGCTGCGCGGTGAACTTGACGTGACCCATGCTTTGGCTCAACAAGACGCGCAAGCCATTCTGAGCTGGCTTCAGTTCAGCGGTGTGCTGGCGTGCAAGCAAATACCAGCGGTGCCCGCACCGTGCTGCGCTGCCACGCCCTTGGCGGGTTCTGAAACACTTTACGCGCGCACCCCGGGCGTAGTGGTATTTGCCGCCACACCTGGCCAATACCTGAAAACCGGCGAGCTGGTGGCCGAAGTGATTGACCCCATCGATAACGTCACAGAACACGTCTGGGCCGGTGTGGACGGCGTGTTTTACGCCCGTATCCGCGACCGCTACATCACCGCCGGTGGAGAGCTCGGCAAAATTGCCGGAGCCACCCCGTTTCGCAAGGGCGACCTGCTCGGTGCCTGAAGCCCCAGCCGCCCTAACGCCCATGTTCAATAAGGACTCCCCCCGAAGCATGAAGCATGTGCTACTTGCGTAGGGCGGGTTTCAACCCGCCATGGCCGACTGAAGTCGACCCTACAAGCACCCATTTCAATCGCGCATGACCATTGTTTCACGTTAACAGTTCCCTGAAAAAACCACTCATGAATCACCAGACGCTCAAACTCCAGGTTGAAAACATCCACAAACGCTTTGGCGCTAATGAGGTGCTCAAAGGGGTGTCGCTCACCGCCCATGCAGGTGACGTGATCAGCATCATTGGCAGTTCCGGCTCGGGTAAGAGCACGTTTTTGCGCTGCATCAACCTGCTGGAAAAACCCAACCAGGGCCGCATCACTGTGGCGGGTGAAGAACTGCACCTGAACCCCGACAAGCATGGCGAATTGCACGCCGCCAACCCCAAGCAACTGGCCTTGATACGCACCAAACTGGCCATGGTGTTCCAGCATTTCAACCTGTGGGCACACATGACGGTGATCGACAACATCATCGAGGCCCCGGTACACGTTCTGAAAGTGCCCAAAGAGCAAGCCATTGAAACCGCCCGTAAGTACCTCGCCAAAGTCGGTCTGGAAGGTAAGGAAGACGCTTACCCCGCCCACCTCAGCGGCGGCCAGCAACAGCGCGTGGCGATTGCCCGTGCGCTGGCGATGGAACCCGAGGTGATGCTGTTTGACGAACCCACCAGCGCGCTGGATCCCGAGCTGGTGAGTGAAGTGCTCAAGGTCATGAAAGACCTGGCCCACGAGGGCCGCACCATGGTGGTGGTGACGCACGAGATGGGTTTTGCGCGTGAAGTAGCCAACCACCTGATTTTTTTGCACAAGGGTCAAATCGAAGAAGAAGGCCACCCCGCCACCGTGCTGGGCTGCCCAAAGAGTGTGCGACTGGCGCAGTTCCTGTCTGGCAGTTTGAAATAGTTTATTAGCAAAATAGGCTGCTATGCTTGACCGAAAACATCCAATTTTTTAAAAAATAGCTATGCCTAAAATTTAGGCAGCCAGGGCTTGGCCTAGGTATTTTTTGATCGCCTTATTGGTAAATTTTGCTTGTTCAAGCAAAACCCAAAATTTGTCCAATTTGCGCCTGATGCTCATCCTCGAATTCGACACTTCCGAGCCCCCAAACCCAAACTGCGCAACGCTGTGGTCTTGTCCACGCCAGGCTCACCGTTGATCTTTGGCCAACTCGACTAACGTCCATGTTCAACAAGGACACCCCAAAGCATGAAATATGCGTGCCCTGCGTAGGGCGGGTTTCAACCCGCCATGGCCGACTGAAGTCGACCCTACGACACGCCATTCTTGTCGGCTGTGGGCGTTGTTTCACGTTAAATTGGGCTCTGTTCGTGGTTCTTTGGCTGGGCTGTTGTTCACGACACCCGATTTCTGTAGCGGCTCTGGTTTACACCGCTTGCGCTGCACATTGGCCAACACTACACCTCTAACCATTCCTTGCGGATGTAGCAGTTTTGACGCAACTCGTCGGGCGTGCCTTCA
Source organism: Comamonadaceae bacterium CG2_30_57_122 (assembly GCA_001871515.1). Taxonomy (GTDB): domain Bacteria; phylum Pseudomonadota; class Gammaproteobacteria; order Burkholderiales; family Burkholderiaceae_C; genus Rhodoferax. Next base: position 10,571 of record MNXW01000017.1, on the reverse strand, counting down.
AACACCACGCTGCCGTGACCCATGACGTAGCAACGGTCGGACACGTCCATGGCGATGGTGAGTTTTTGCTCGATCAGCAGCACCGAGATGCCGCGTGCCTTGAGGGTTTGCAAGTACTGCCCTACCAACGCCACAATCTTGGGGGCCAGGCCTTCGGTTGGCTCATCAATGATGACCAGATCGGGGTCGCCCATCAGGGTGCGGCACAGGGTGAGCATTTGCTGCTCGCCGCCCGACATCACGCCCGCTTCGGTGTGCTGGCGCTCTTTCAGGCGGGGGAACAGCGTGTACATGTCATCCAGCGACCAGCGTGCAGATGTGGCACCGTGCTTCTGGCCCAGCATCAGGTTTTGCTCGACCGTGAGTTTGGGAAACACGTCGCGGCTCTCGGGCACATAGCCCAGACCCAGGTGGGCGATTTCATAGGTTTTGAGACCCATGATTTCCTGGCCTTTCCAGCGCAATGAACCCTGTGCATCCACCAAGCCCATGATGGCCTTGGCGGTGGTGCTGCGGCCGGAGCCGTTGCGCCCCAGCAGCGCCACAATTTCGCCCTGCCCGACCCGCAGCGAGACCCCGTGCAGCACATGGCTTTTGCCGTAAAAGGCGTGAAGTTTGTCTATGTTCAGCATGGGTCAATGTCCAGCCTCTGCCTGCGCTTGTGCCACCACCGAGCCCAGATAAGCCTCTTGCACCCGGGCATCGGCGCGCACCGCGTCGGGGGTGTCAAAAGCCAGCAGCTCACCATACACCACCACAGCGATTTTGTCCGCCAGCCCAAATACCACGCCCATGTCGTGCTCTACGGTTAATAGCGTTTTACCCACGGTGACTTCCTTGATCAGACGAATGAACCGGCTGGTTTCAGACTTGCTCATGCCGGCGGTGGGCTCGTCCAGCAGGATCACATTTGCACCACCGGCAATGGTGATGCCGATCTCTAGCGCGCGCTGCTCGGCGTAAGTCAGGTTCATCGCCAAGGTGTCGCGTTTTTTGTCCAGGCGCACCATTTCCATCAGGGTCTCAGCGCGGTCATTGGCATCGTCCAGGTCAAGCAAAAATTTCAGAAAAGTGTATTTGTAGCCCAGGCTCCAGAGCACGCCGCAGCGCAGGTTTTCAAACACGCTCAAGCGGGGGAAGATATTGGTGATCTGAAAACTGCGGCTCAAGCCCATGCGGTTGATCTCGAACGACTTTTTGCCATCTACCCGGTAACCGTTCAGCAAAATCTCACCACTGCTGGGCTCAAAGCGGCCGCTGATCAGGTTGAACAGCGTGGACTTGCCCGCGCCGTTGGGGCCGATGATGCCGACCCGCTCGCCCGGCCTGACCGCCATGTCAATACCGCGAATGATGTCGGTCTTGCCAAAACGCTTGCGCAGGTCTTTGAGCTCCAACGCATAGGGATGCACGGTTTGCGTCACAGCGCGGCCTCCCGGCGTTTGATTTCTTTCTCGATGTCTTCCTGAATGTCGCCCCAGTCCCGCACAAACTGGCGACGGCACAACTCAAACAGCCCCAAGCCGGTGAACATCACAAACGCTGCGCCAAACCAGCTGTTGAGTCCCTTGGCGTTCAAGCTTGCGCCCATGAACACCAGCTCTGGACCCAACGCCAGATTGAGCTGCAGGTGGTAGACCATCTCGACCATAGCGGCAGCACCACACAGCGCCACCAAGGCCGTGGCAAACAAGGCCAGGTAACTGACCCACAGTTTGCGTAAAAAGCCAAACATGGCCAGGCGCAGGTTCATCATGATCAAGCTGGCCACGCCGCCCGGCGCATACACCACCATCAGCAAAAAAATTAGCCCCAGGTAAAGCAACCAGGCTTTGGTGAACTCGGACAACAGCACAAACGCCAGCACCATCAAAATGCCCCCCAGAATAGGGCCAAAAAAGAAGGTGGCGCCACCCAGAAAGGTAAACAACAGGTAAGCCCCGGAGCGGTAGCCGCTGACCACCTCAGAGGTGACAATTTCAAAATTCAGCGCTGCCAGACCGCCGGATATACCGGCAAAAAAAGCAGCGATGACAAACGCGATGTAGCGCACCACCTGGGTGTTGTAGCCGACAAACTCAACCCGCTCCGGGTTGTCCCGCACGGCGTTGAGCATGCGCCCCAGTGGTGTGCGGGTAAAGGCATACATGAGTGCCGTGCAAATGAAGGTGTAGACCGCAATCAGGTAATACAGCTGGATTTGCGGGCCATAGGTCAGGCCGAACACCTTGCTGCCCGCCACCCGGTTGCCCGACACGCCGCCCTCGCCGCCAAAAAATTCGGGAAACATCAGCGCCATGGCCCACACCAACTCGCCCACGCCCAGGGTGATCATGGCAAACGGTGTGGCCGCTTTTTTGGTGGTAACCCAGCCCAGCACCACGGCCACGGCCGCGCTGGCCAAACCGCCCAGCACCGGAATCAGGCTCACCGGCAACGCCAGCCCGTCTGTGACCCGGTTCAGGGTATGAATAGCCAAAAAAGCCCCCATACCCGAATACACCGCATGGCCAAAACTAAGCATGCCGCCCTGCCCCAGCAACATGTTGTAGCTCAGGCAGACGATGATGGCGATGCCCATTTGACTCAGCAGTGTCTGGCTCAGGCTGCTGTCAAAAATGAGCGGCACCACAATCAAAATCAAGGCATAGAGGCTCCACAAAATGATGCGCCCAACATTGACCGGCTTGAATACATATACATCTGCGCGTTTGGTGGTGCGTGCCATCAGTCCTCCCGCGTGCCGAGCAAGCCACGGGGCCTGAAAATCAGCATCAATACCAAAAACAAATACGGCAAGATGGGGGCCACCTGGCTAAGCTTGAGCTTCCACAGCGCATAGCCCGGCGTGTGCTCGGTCAACGTCACGCCCAGGCTGCCCAGTGTCGACAACGCCGACACATCCAGCCCCACCGCAAAGGTTTGCGTCAGCCCAATCAGCAGCGAGGCCAGAAACGCCCCGGCCAGTGAGCCCATGCCGCCCACCACCACCACCACAAAAATAATCCCGCCGACCGACACCGCCATGCTGGGCTCTGTGACGAACGCATTGCCACCAATCACCCCGGCCAGCCCAGCCAGTGCGCAGCCACCACCAAATACCAACATGAACACGCGCGGCACGTTGTGGCCCAGCGCCTCGGTCATTTCCGGGTGCGTCAACGCGGCCTGTATCACCAAGCCAATGCGGGTGCGGGTCAGCAACAGCCACAGCGCCACCAGCATGGCCAGCGCCACCGCCATCATGAAAGCGCGGTACATCGGAAACTGGGTACCAAACAGCGTGAACAGCGGCCCGTCAAGTGCCTGTGGCACCCGGTAGTCCACCGAGCTGCGGCCCCACACCAGCTGCACCAGCTCCAAAATGATGTAGCTCATGCCAAAGGTGATCAACAGCTCGGGCACATGGCCAAATTTGTGCACCCGGCGCAGCACGAAGCGCTCAAAAAGCGCGCCCAGGCTACCCACCAGCAGTGGCGCCAACACCAACGCAGGCCAAAAGCCCAGCCACTCGGTGACCTGGTAGCCAAAGTAAGCCCCCAGCATGTAAAAAGAAGCGTGGGCAAAGTTGAGCACGCCCATCATGCTGAAAATCAGCGTCAGCCCGGAGCTGAGCATGAACAGCAGCAACCCATAGCTGATGCCGTTGAGCAGTGAAATGGTGAAAAACTCCATGCGATCTCAAAAAATAGACAAAACAAAGGCCGGGTAAACCTATCGCCCACCCGGCCCGCAGGGCTAGCCGATTCAACCCGGCCGTTTCATCTGGCAGCTGGTGGGCGTGCTGGCCACATAAGCATCCATCTGCTTGACCGGCACAAAGGTGTAGCCGGTGTTTTCCACGCTGTACGGGTTTTTGGCATCCACTTTTTGCCATTTGGTGACAAACATGGACTGCTGCAGTTGGTGGTCTGACTTGCGCATTTGCACCTCGCCCGCAAAGCTCTTGACGCTCAAGCCCTCCAGGGCTGCAGCAACCTTGACTGGGTCGGTGGACTTGGCCTTGGCAATGGCCGCGCCCATCAGGTTGATGCCGTTGTAGGTGGCAAAGGTGTAGTAGTCGTCGTTGAACTTCTTTTTGTAATCAGCCACGAACGCGCCAATTTCGCCGGTGTGGTTGGCGTGGCCGTAGGCAATCACATACACCTCGCTGTCACCGCCTGCGGCCAGTGCTTTGGGCGTGCCGGTGACCTGCGCGTAGTAGGTGTACATGGGCAGTTTCAAGCCCGCGTCGTTGAGCGCCTTGACCAACAAGGTCAAATCTGCACCCCAGTTGCCGGTGACGATGGTGTCCGCACCCGACTGCTTGATTTTGGCCACATAAGGCGAGAAGTCTTTGACCTGGCCAATCGGGTGCAGGTCTTCACCCACAATCTTCACGTCCGGGCGTTTGCGGGCAATGCCTTCCTTGAAAAACTTGGCCACTTGCTGGCCGTGCGAGTAGTTTTGATTAAGCAGGTAAACGTTTTTGACCTTGGGCTGGTCTTTCATGAAAGCGGTCAGGGCTTCCATCTTCATGGAGGTGTCGGCATCCAGGCGAAAGTGCCAGTAGTCGCACTTTTCGTTGGTCAGCGCCGGGTCGACCGCGGCGTAGTTCAAAAACACCACTTCTTTGCCGGGGTTGCGCTCGTTGTGTTTGGCAATCGCGCCCGAGATGGCCAGCGCCGCGCCTGAGCCATTGCCCTGGGTCACGTAGCGAAAGCCTTGGTCAATGGCGGCCTTGAGCGAGTTCAGGCTTTCTTGTGGCGAGCCTTTGTTGTCAAAGCCGACCACTTCAAATTTGACACCCGCCGGGTTTTTGACACCGCTTAATTTCTCTGACACAAACTGCCAGCTCTTGAGCTGGTTTTGCCCCACATTGGCAAAGGGACCCGACAGCGGGTCAATGAAGGCAATCTTGACCGTTTGACCACTTTGAGCAAATAGGCCTGTAGCCCCCGTCAATAATACGCAAGCAGCTATTGTTTTAAAAGCAAATTTCATGAAGTCTCCTCTTGTAGTTGATGTCGCACAGCGCCAAAAGCACTGCGGTCAGCTTAACTTCAGAATGTGATTGAGCCGCAAGGGATATCCCTAGGACTGAATCACACAGGTGACAGCAGGGACGATGCTTTTCCGTTTGCTGGCGCACAGCAAGCCAGGGGAAATGACAGGGCGACTGGGTTGGAGGCAGCGTTAAGCCGCACGTGCAAGTGGTACTTCCCAACCGGGAAACACGAGTACTGCTGGATGGCACTGGAGGGCATGAGCAAAAACCTTTGCGCGCTCGACACCTAAATTCACTCGACCGTTTTCGATAGCTGAGATAGTGGCTTGAGGGATACCCGTAAGTGCTGAAAGTTGGCTTTGGCTCAACTCTTGGAGCTCACGCAAAATGCGGACAGACTCTCCCACCGAAACTTCAGTTCGTTTTTTTGCCGAGCGGAACTCTTTCATATCATGGCCTCCTGTAATCATGGGCAGTAACTTGAACAACTTGAACCAGCAACACATTGGCAACAACCCGGTAAATCACGCGCCACTGAAGTCCCAGCCGTGATGAGCGGTGACTTTTCCATTCACCTGACAGAGCCTCATCGTGAAACCCCTTGATGAGGCGCAATCCTTGCGGCCCAGAGACTCTGGCAATGTCTTTCCATTTTTCGTAGCGCTTCAAAACCTCAATAGGGACAGAGCCAGAAAGCTGTTTGTCAACGCGACGGTGTTCTTCGATCTCCCACATGCCGCATTATGTATATATCATTAATGGTATGTCAAGGTTGCCGGTTTTTGGGAGAGACATACCCTTAGATTTATGCGGCAACACGCTTACGCTCGAGCCGTCTTGAGCGACCAATTGGACTCGATCCGGCAACCCAAGCTTAGAAACCGAAGCTTCCAAGGGTTGCACACCGCACCACTTCCGATTACACCGTCTCACTGAAATCAAATTAGCGCAAATCAGGCAGCTTGTAGTCTTTGAGCACTTCACGCAGTTTGGCTTTTTGCATCTTGCCAGTCGCGCCCATGGGAATGGCCTCCATGAACACCACATCGTCTGGCACCTGCCATTTGGCAGCTTTGCCTTGGTAAAACGCCAGCAATTCCTCGCGCGTGACTTCTTGGCCTGGCTTTTTGACCACCGCCACAATCGGGCGCTCGTCCCACTTGGGGTGCGCCATGCCAATGCAGGCGGCCATGGCCACTGCTGGGTGCGCCACGGCGATGTTTTCGATGTCAATCGAGCTGATCCACTCGCCACCGGACTTGATCACGTCTTTGCTGCGGTCGGTGATTTGCATGTAGCCGTCGGCGTCAATGGTGGCCACGTCGCCGGTCGGGAACCAGCCGTCTACCAGCGGTTTAATCGCTTCAACGTCGCCCACGCCCTGAAAGTATTCGCGCACCACCCACGGGCCTTTGACCAGCAGGTCGCCATAGGTCTTGCCGTCCCAGGGCAGCTCTTTGCCGTCGCCATCGACAATTTTCATGTCCACACCATAAATGGCGCGGCCTTGCTTCAGGCGCACCTTCATCTTGTCTTCTGCAGACAGGGTCAAGTGCTTGTTTTTCAGGGTGCACAGCGTGCCCAGCGGGCTCATTTCGGTCATGCCCCAGGCGTGCAGCACCTCCACACCATAGACATCGTTAAACGCCGTGATCATGGCTGGTGGGCAGGCCGAGCCGCCGATCACCGTGCGTTTCAGGGTAGAAAAGCGCAGTTTGTTGGGCTCCATGTGGCCTAGCAACATTTGCCAGATGGTGGGCACACCGGCGGCGTAGGTCACGCGTTCAAGCTCAATCAGTTCGTAAATGGATTTGCCGTCCATGCCCGGGCCGGGAAACACCAGCTTGGCCCCGGTGAGCGCGGCAGAATACGGAATGCCCCAGGCGTTGACGTGAAACATCGGCACCACCGGCAAAATGGAATCACGCGCTGACAAGCACATCACGTCTGGCAAGGCGGCTGCATAAGCGTGCAGCACGGTGGAGCGGTGGCTGTACAGCGCCGCCTTGGGGTTGCCGGTGGTGCCGCTGGTGTAGCACATGCTGGATGCGGTGTTCTCATTCAGCTCAGGCCAGGTATAGGTCACAGACTGAGCGGCAATCATGGCTTCATAGCTCAACAAATTGGGGATGCCGGTGTCTGCTGGCACTTTGTCTGCATCACACAGCGCCACCCAGGTTTTCACGCTGGGGCATTTGCTGTGGATGGCTTTGACAATGGGCAAAAACGTCATGTCAAAACACACCATCTGGTCTTGTGCGTGGTTCATCACCCAGGCAATTTGCTCGGGGGCCATGCGTGGGTTGATGGTGTGCAACACACGGCCTGAACCGCTGACACCAAAGTACATCTCAAGGTGGCGGTAACCGTTCCAGGCAATTGAGGCCACCCGCTCGCCTGACTGCAAGCCAAAAGTATCCAGCGCGCCGGCCAATTGGCGTGATCGCTGGGCGGCTTCTTTGTAGGTGTAGCGGTGAATGTCGCCCTCCACCCGCCTAGAAACAATCTCGCCTTCGCCGTGGTGGCGTTCGGCGAATTCGATCAGGGAAGAAATCGAAAGCTCTTGGCTTTGCATCAATCCGAGCATGTGTGTCTCCTGTGTGTTGTTAAATAATTACGAATCGTACTTCCAAAAAAAAACATCTTGAATTGCACCTGTCACACCATTGACTTCATGGTCGCAAAATCAGGCACACTTCAGAACATAAATTATTTAGCATAAAAATGGCTTCAACACTTTCCAAAACGTCCAGATCAAGCACTTTAAAAAACCGGAATACCAACCCCGGAGAAGTCGTCACGCTGGACATGGTGGCTCGACTTGCTGGCGTATCTCCCAGCACTGTTTCACGTATCCTGAACGGCACGGCTGTCGTTCATGCAGAGAAAACCAAGGCCGTTAATGATGCCATTGTCAAGCTTGGATTTACTCCTAATCCGATGGCTCGTGGGTTAGCGGGTGGACGCTCCTTGAGCATCGGTGTCATTACACAAGCAATTGACAGTCCGTACTACGGCATCACCATGCGGGGAATTGAAGATGAACTAAATCCTTCAGGCTACAGCTCACTGTATGTCAGTGGTCACTGGAACACCAAAACTGAATCAAGTTGCGTGGATATGCTGTTATCACGGCGAGTTGATGGCATTATTGTCTTAACAGGTCGAATTCCAGACACAGTACTCAAGTCATGTGCGAAGAAAATACCGGTTGTTGTCACAGGTCGATCGCTAAAAGCATCGCGCCTTTTATCATTGACATTTGACAGTATTGAAGGTGGTCGCCTCGCAACCCAACACTTGATTGAGTTAGGCCATCGCGATATTGCCTGCATCACCGGCAACATGAAACATCCAGATGCCATCGATCGCTTACAAGGCTATCAGCAGGCGCTTGCTTCGGCTTGTATCTCCAATGATCCGGCGCTGGTGGTAACGGGTGATTTCACTGAAGAAAGCGGCTTGAAAGCCGTCAAAAAATTGCTTTCATCGGGGCGAACATTTACTGCAATTTTTGCCAGCAACGACCAGATGGCTCTTGGTGCAGCGCTTGGATTGCACCAACACGGACTAAAAGTACCGAAAGATGTGTCATTGGTCGGATTTGACGACTTGCCCGCAGCCACATATACCCTCCCCCCCCTAACCACCATCCATGTTTCAGCATATGAATTGGGTCGATTGGCTGGCTCATCCATGCTCGATCTTATTGACAACCGTGTACCTGTTGGCGAACTCCCTTCGCCCAAGCTGATTCCGCGTGAGTCCAGTGCCTTTTTGAAGTCTCGTTAATTTTCATGAAAAATTCGCTTCACCCCGAATGATGAAAGAAAATTTTGCCGCGGCGCGTGGCTGTCTGATGTTGAGCAAATCTACCGGTGTGATCCGTAATCCGAAAATGCCGCTATGAGATCCGCCCCAGGGCAGGAATGCCGAGCCTGTCGTACCGATCACAGAGACTTCGGTGTTCATTGATTGTGGTGTCATAGCAAGTCGCCCTCGGTTGTACAGTTAACGTGAAACAACGCCCACAGCCGACAAGAATGGCGTGTCGTAGGGCCGACTTCGGTCGGCCATGGCGGGTCGAAACCCGCCCTACGCAGGGCACGCATGTTTCATGCTTTGGGGTGTCCTTGTTGAACATGGACGTTAAAACAAAAAGGCATTGAATTCGCATCAGGCGGCATCGCAGTTGCACCTAGTTTGACCGGTATCGACTGACCACTTCAGGGTTCACACCCTCATCGGCCTTGAACACTTGCCTGGTTGCGTCCACCAGTGCCTCCCATACGCCTGGCTGGGTCAGCACCGACATTTCTTTGGCCAATACGTTGCTCAACTGATCCTCATTTTGTTACATGGATCGCAGGAGCCGATCTGCTTGATGGTCTGGCATCTCAACCACCTCTTTGATGGTAGAGCGTGCGCGCTGATGCCAACGCAAGTATTTGGAATACTCGCGCATCTGTTCGGTGCGTGTGCGAGCAATCACCTTGGACAGGTATACCACGTGCGCACCCAGATCAGGATAGCGCCTGGTCGGTATGGCCAGGTCCTGGGCTTCAAAGACAAAGTTGGAGGTCACGCCGTCGGAATACGTGGTCTGTACCGGTGCAAATTCAACCCGGTCGCGGATGGCCGTCATCAATGGACGTGATACCTGGTCGAGAATTTGGTCGTAGGCGCGCCTTTTTTCTGCAAGCAAATGATCCAGCGCCTGGTCACCAGCAACCCCAGCCCGGCTTATGTACAGCGGGTGGCCTCGGTCTTTGCAGGCAATGGCAAAGGCATTCGGGGTGACCTGGCGGCCGTGTGGCTGGCCATATTGGTGGACGACGAAGCGCGCAGCCCTGCAGGTTTGACCGACCCATCGTTTGGCAAGTTGCGTGAACCCATGCTGAGGTTCGTGCAGTGGGCACGTTCATTTGGAGTCACATCATCCGATGACAAATGGATCATTGACGACCTGAGCGATCCCGGCTCAAAACTGAGCCAAAGCCCCCTGCGTTCGCCCTCAGTATTCAATTTTTTCAGGCCCGGCTATGTACCACCCACCAGCTCGCTGAGCACGGGCTCAGTAGCACCCGAGTTTCAGCTGGTCAATGAAGGCAGTGTTGGGGGGTACCTCAACTTCATGGCCGTTGTTCTGCAAAAAGGCCTGAACTTACAAAGAATCAAGGCCAGCTACACCGACGAACTGGCTTTGGTGACCGATGCCACAGCGCTGGTGCAACGTCTCAACACCGTGCTATGCGCAGGACAACTCAGCGCGGCCACCCAGTCGCTGTTCGTGACAGCACTCAACGCCACGCCCGTCACGGCCACCAGCACCGACACCGTTAAAAAAAATCGTGTCTATGCCGCTGTGTTGATGGTGCTGGCCAGCGCCAATTACCTCATTCAAAAATAGGAGGTTGACCATGCACACCCCTTCACTGCCCTCTTTCACCCGCCGGGACTTCTTGCGCCGCTCAGGCCAACTGGCCATGACGGGCACGGCCTTGCCCCTGGCACTGAACCTGGCCGCCATGAGTGAGGCAGCCGCCTTCAACGCGCCGGGCAACGACTACAAAGCGTTGGTCTG
>MNXW01000111.1 GCA_001871515.1 Comamonadaceae bacterium CG2_30_57_122 | reverse complement strand
TTTTTCCGGTACCAAGCTCAAATGGATACTGGACAACGTCAGCGGTGCACGCCAACAAGCGGCCCAGGGCGACTTGTTGTTTGGCACGGTAGACAGTTGGCTGATCTGGCAACTCACCGGCGGGGCTCAGGCACACACACGCGCCCAAGCGGTGCACGCCACTGATGTCAGCAACGCCTCGCGCACCCTGCTGTTCAATGTGCACACCAACCAATGGGACTCAGAGCTGCTGCAGGCGCTGGACATCCCGCCCAGCCTGCTGGCCAACGTCAAACCCTCCAGCGTGCTGTTTGGCGAAGTCAGTGCCGACCTGTTGGGCGCTGCGATCCCCATTGGCGGCGTAGCGGGCGACCAGCAAAGTGCCCTGTTCGGCCAAGCCTGCTTCCAACCCGGCATGGTCAAAAACACCTATGGCACTGGCTGCTTCATGCTAATGCACACCGGCCACACGTTTCAAACTTCAAACAACGGGCTGATCACCACCAGCGCGGCGCAAACCACGGCGCAACCTGAATTCGCCATCGAAGGCAGCGTGTTTGTCGGCGGTGCCGTGGTGCAGTGGCTGCGCGACGGCTTGCAGGCCATTCCCAGCAGCGCACAGGTGCAAGCGCTGGCCGAGAGCGTGCCCGACGCCGGTGGCGTGATGCTGGTGCCAGCCTTTACCGGCCTGGGCGCACCCTATTGGAAGCCAGACGCGCGCGGTGCCATTTTGGGCTTGAGCCGGGGCAGCACCCTGGCGCACATTGCCCGCGCCGCGCTGGAGAGCATTGCGTTTCAAAGCACCGCGCTGCTGCAAGCCATGAGCCGCGATGCACTGCAAGCCGGAGGCGCGGCGGTGACCGAGCTGCGGGTTGATGGCGGCGCCTGCGTCAACAACCTGTTGATGCAATTCCAGGCCGATTTGCTCGGCATCCCGGTGCTGCGCCCGGCGGCGATAGAAACCACCGCGCTGGGTGCTGCCTACCTGGCGGGCTTGGCCACGGGGGTTTACCAAAACACGGCCGAACTCAGTGCCCTTTGGCAAGTTGAGCGTCGCTTTGAGCCCCGCATGACACGCGAACACGCCAACGCGCTGATGGCACGCTGGGAGCACGCAGTGCAACAAACCGTTCTGCCTGCCCTTTAACCTGAAACAACGCCCACAGCCGACAAGAATGGCGTGTCGTAGGGTCGACTTCAGTCGGCCATGGCGGGCTGAAGTCCGCCCTACGCAGGGCACGCGTGTTTCATGCTTTGGGGTGTCCTTGTTGAACATGGACGTTATGGCGAATCGTCACCACATTTGATTAGACTCAGGGTTTTCCACAACGTTTTCGCAGCGCATCCAGCTGCGCACTTCTTATGAGCGAACCTATTGCATTCATCGGCGGGGGCAACATGGCCAGCGCCATCATCGGCGGCCTGATCAAACAAGGCCACGCACCTGAACACATCACCGTGGTGGAGCCCTTTGAAGAGGCGCGCGCCAAATTGCAGGCCGCTTTTGGGCTCAGCGCACAGCCGCAGGCGGGCGCTTTTCTGGCTGCAGCCAAACTTGTGGTGTGGGCCGTCAAGCCACAAACTTTCAAAGCATCCACCCAAGACGTGGCCGCGCACACCACGCACGCCCTGCACCTGAGTGTGGCCGCTGGCATCCGCAGTAGCAGCGTTGCCACCTGGCTGAGCACTGAGCGTGTGGTGCGTGCCATGCCCAACACCCCGGCGCTGATTGGCCAAGGCATCAGCGGCCTGTTTGCCCGTGCCGCCGTCACCGCTGCCGACAAAACACGCATCGAGCAGGTCATGGCGACCACCGGGCAACAGCTGTGGCTAAGCGCCGAAGACCAGCTCGACGCGGTCACCGCCCTGTCGGGTTCCGGCCCGGCCTACGTGTTTTACTTCATGGAAGCCATGACCATGGCCGGTATCGAAATGGGCTTGAGCCGTGAGCAGGCGCACCGGCTGGCCGTGGCCACCTTTACTGGGGCCAGCGCCCTGGCCCAGTCGTCCAGCGAATCACCCCAAGTGCTGCGCCAGCGCGTCACCTCCAAAGGTGGCACCACCTTTGCCGCCATCTCCAGCATGGAAGACAACGACGTGCGCGCCTTGTTCATCGATGCCATGTACGCCGCCCGCGAACGCGCCACAGAACTCGGCGTCGAATATGGTGGAGTCTGAACAACATTCCGCTGGAGCATGCTTGTCTGATTGACAAAGGGGTGGTTGACTAAAAACTGCCCCACCATGGAATCACCCAATGAAGTCAACAAGATTTATAAATGCGTCGCTGAGCGGGCTTGGTCGTGCCTGGCTATTGATTGTTTCTCTTGTGCTGGCCTTGTCTTTAGTGCGACTTGGGCAACTGGCCTATTTCTGGCCTACAGGCTATCAAGCCACAGCGTCAGACATTGCGACCGTGATCTTGCAAGGGCTTCGGTTTGACCTGAAAGTCAGCGCGATCACTGGCTTTTTGTTGCTCCTGGTGTTGCCGTGGGTCACAGAGCAAATCAACGCTCGCCTGGTTGCGGTAATCGCCTTTTGCTTTATCTTTCTGTCACTGATCAACCTGCATTACTTTGGTTTTTACAAGACACCCATTGACGCTACGGTATTCGGATTGATAGAAGACGACACGCTGGCGGTGCTGCAAACCATCTGGCGCGATTTTCCGGTACTTTGGACTGTGCTTTTGACAATCGGTCTGACCGCTGGCATGGCCTGGTTTCACGGTTGGTTGGTCAGACAAACCAAGCCTGACACTTTGCTGCAAAGCAAACCGTTGGTATTGAAGCTCAGTGTCATCGTGATCGCGCTGCTGGCGATCTTGTTTGCCGGCAAAGGCACCTTGCGTGCAATGGCTTTGCAGCGACAACATTTAACCGTCACCACATCCCAGTTTTTGAACGACATGGTGCCCAACGGGGTCATTGCCCTCAAATACGCCTGGGATAGTCGCGGACTTTCCCAAAATTTGCAAAATCCTTTAGTTGGGCTAAAAACCATGGGGTTTGATTCACCACTTGCGGCAGCAGCCGTGTTGGGCTTACCCCACGACAGCGAAGCCGCACTCAAGTCAGCCTTGGTCACTCATGAATCCATACCGAGTAACAAGAAGAAAAATCTGATTTTTTTCTTGATGGAGTCCTGGAGCGAAGAGCCGTTGCTTTACCAAAGCAAACGCTTTGATGTGATGGGACGTATGGCAGCGACCATGGCAACAGCCTGCCATTTCAGCAACTTTGACTCGGCACAAGGGGGAACGCACCCGTCGCTAGAGGCCATCTTGCTGTCCACACCCATCACACCCTTGACTCAAGGTGATGTGGGTCGCAAGCCGATTGCCTGGTCGATCCCCCTGGTGGTACGCCAGGCGGGGTATCAAACCCTCTTCCTGACATCGGGACGATCCGGTTGGCGCGATCTCAACCGGGTACTGAAAGTGCAAGGATTTGACGAGGTTGTGGATGCCAACACCCTTAAAGAGGCCTATCCAGATGCCACACTGGGCATCTGGGGGGTGTGGGACAGCTTTGCCTTTGACTACCTTGAAAAGCGCCTGGCCGCGCAGCCCGCAGACAAGCCGTTGTTTGTCTTTGTTTTGACATCCACCAACCATCCCCCCTATGACCTGCCTCCAGATTACCAGCGTGTGCCACGCGACATGACCCTGTGGCGGGGTGAAACCAACTCAGACACACTTGAGCCCAACCTTGACTCTTACCGTTATGCCACCGATCTTCTGGGAGGCTTTGTCCAGGACATGCAAATACAGCCCTGGTACGACAACACCATTCTTGCTGCTACGGGTGATCACAATGTGCGCTCGTTCGGTATTTATGCCGACGAACAGCGTCGTTACATGCTGCGTCAAGTACCGTTCGTCATCTGGGGCAAAGATCTCGCCTGCGGCAACCAGCAAACTTTGCCAGCCAGTCACCGGGACATGTTCAGCACCCTGCTGCCTCTGGTGGGCGTAACCGGCCCCTACGTCGACGCAGGTCGCAATCTGCTCAAACCGATGACGGGCAAGCCTGGCCCGCTCAACGCGCCACGCACCTTGTATTTCACCGGTGAGGCACGCAATGCGCAAGGCACCTGGCAGCTTGGCAACCCGCATTCGTTCTTTTGCACCTCAGCGCAAAAAGCAGCGGCCCCGTGTAACTTCAATGCTCAGGATGATTTGGAGGAGCGAGCCCGCTACGGCTTACTCGACTGGAATGTGCGCTCGTCGCTCAAGAAATAGGCGTTTGCAGGGCACAAGCGCACGGCTCACCCCAGCAGTACAAACAGCCAGACCGCAGCAATATTGATCAATGTGACCAACTGAGCCGCACTGGCCAAATCTTTGGCGCGTTTGGCCAGTTCACTCCACGCCAAAGATGTATGGTCTACCGCCGCTTCCACCGCAGAGTTGATAAGTTCTGCCGCAATGCTTAAAAGATGGGCAAAAACAATCACCGCACCGGTCAAACCAGGTAACGACAACCACCACATGACGCCGATACCAAGCACAGCCAACAGACAGACTTGGCGGAACCCTGCCTCGCCCAGCCAAGCCACCTTGAATCCATTCATGGAATTGCCCGCAGCTGCAAAAAGCCGGCTCAGCCCGGTCTTGCCCTTGAACGGACTTATTTCAGAGTCTTGCATGAAAATCAGAAAGTAATTTGTGACAACACCGACAACGCCTTGAGAGCAGGAAGCAACCAAGTGAGACCGTTCGGGCACAGCGGACAGTACGGCAAGTGCGAACCAACTGAACGACCACGAACGTTTATAGCACAGCCATGACTGTGCCAAGACAGTTCAAAATCACCGCAGATCACTCGTTTCGAAACTCTTAAGCTTGACTTTTTAAAGTTGCCACAAGCCCAGATGCACGACATGCACTGACTTAAACCACGATTGTTCGTTAGTCGTTGAGGCGCACCAGTTTGAATGCTGGTTGCAGCTTGGCGATCATTTTGGGAGACTGTTTGCCAGCCTCGCAAACTCTAATGAACCTTGCTGTTGAACCAAATCCACTTAACTTAAAGGAATTGAAATGCATCAAATTAAGGTGAACAACCTATGGACTGCTTTGACATTGGCGAGTGCCGTCATGGTGACAGCCTGTGGTGGCGGCAGCGATGTCTCCACCGCTGGACAGGCGCCAGCCCTCACCGTGAACACCGCTGCCTCCGTATACGCCGGCCCGATTGCCGGCTTTGGCTCAGTTATCGTGAACGGGGTACGCTTCTCATCCGTGGGGGCGACCTTGCAAGACGACGAGGGTCAGGACATCAATCTTGATCAACTCAAACTGGGTATGACGGTGCGTGTGACAGGTGCAGTTGACGATACCACACAGCTAGGCACGGCGAGTCAACTGGCACTGGTACATGGCCTCCAGGGCGTAGTGGCCACGGTGGATGCAAGCGCCAACTCGCTCACCTTGTTGGGGCAAACGGTCTTGACCAACACCGCCACCGCTTACCAGGGTGTCACCGGTCTAAACCAGTTGACACCAGGGCAATCGGTCGAAGTCTATGGCAGCTTGCAGGCCGACGGCAGTCTGCTCGCCACACTCATTCAGCTCAAAACAAGCGCTTTCACCACCCTCAATGTGAATGGCTTGGTGAGCAACCTGAGCGCCACCACCTTCAAAGTCGGCAACTTGACCGTGAACTACAGCAGCACCGTGGTCAACGGCATATTGGATAACGGCAAGAGGGTCAAGGTCAAAGCCAACGCCAGTCAATTCGATGCCAACAACAACGTGCTGACCGCCAGCAGCGTCAAGATCGAAGAGACAAGTTCTGTCTATGGCAGCACGGTCGCAGTGGGCACAGGGTTAAAGATCAAAGGTATTGTCGATAAAGCTCCTGTCAATGGATTGCTCACAGTTTCTGGCACACCGGTGAACGTATCGCAGGCTGTGATCAAGGGCAACGTCGGCACGCTCACTACAGGCCAATCCATTGAAGTCAAGGGCAACTGGGATGGCAACGTGTTGCAAGCGATACAAGTTGAACTGGACGGCTACCGTGCCAGCGAAATTGGCGGCAACAACGAACTCTATGGCGCTGTCAGCAGCCGCACCGGCAATACCGTGGTGGTCAACGGTGTCAACGTGGACTTGAGCACCGCCGTGATCGGACATGGTGCCAGCCTGGCGCAAGTGGTGGTGGGTAGCTATGTTGAAATCAAAGGCAACATGTCGGGCAATTTGCTGCAAGCCACCAAGGTTGAACTTAAAACCACCAGCAGCGACAACGTGGTGGGTGACGTGACCTACGAACAGTCTGGTTTGGTGTCAAATTTTGTATCGGTAGCCAATTTCAAACTCAACGGTCTGACGGTGGATGCGTCAAGAGCGCGCTTTGAGCACAGCAGCGCTACCGGTCTATCCAATGGGGTCTATGTGGAGATCAAAGGTATCCAAGGCAACAGCGGTGTGTTCGTTGCATCCAAGGTAGACATCAAGAACCAGAGCAAATCAGAGGAAAACGACTAAACGTCATGGTCTGACCCGGTCTTTAACTACGACACACCATGAGATGGGTCGACAAGCGTCGGCGTGCCGCCCCATCTCATGTTCCACGAGTTATTCCATTTCCAAATCATTTGAGTCTCGGCGTGAAGCCGCAGGCAGTGCTAATGCGCGGCCTGGCAGTGCAACAACGACACCGATGATTTAGAAATGGAATTACTGAACCGAAGCACTGAGTGCAATGCCGACAAACATGGCAAAGCCCAGCCAGTGGTTCAACCTGAAAGCCTTGAAACAACCCTCACGAGTGCGCTCGCGAATCAGTGTGAAATGCCACACCACCTGCACTGCGGTGATGACAATTGCTATATAAAATATAGCTGATGGCACATATTCCATAAGGGCTAGAGTCCATATTGTTATAAATAATATGTAACACAGAATAACGGCAGGCACATCCCAGTTGTTCAGTGTGATGGCCGAGGTTTTGATACCCAGGCGCAGGTCGTCGTCGCGGTCAACCATGGCGTATTCAGTGTCATAGGCCAGCACCCAACACAGATTACCTAGCATCAACACCCAGGCCAGTGGCGGCACGTCACCACGCACGGCGGCAAACGCCATGGGAATACCCATGCCAAAGGCCACCCCCAGCACCGCCTGAGGCATCGACACATAGCGTTTGGCATAGGGGTAGGCCAGCGTCACCGCCAGCGCCGCAAACGAGATGCCAATGGTGATGGCATTGGTGCTCAGCACCAACACAAATGCCAGCAGTGCCAGCACCGCCCCCACCGCCAATGCCTCTTTGACGGACACCGCGCCGGTGGTCACGGGCCGCGCGGCGGTGCGCTTGACGTGCTTGTCAAACTCGCGGTCAGCCACGTCGTTGATGCAGCAACCGGCGCTGCGCATCAGGATCGTGCCAACGACAAACACAGCCAACAAATGCCAACCGGGAAAACCCGCTGCCGCGACCCACAACGCACTCAGCGTAGGCCACAGCAGCAGCAACCAGCCCGCGGGTCGGTTCCAGCGAATCAGATCCAGATACACCTGTAGTTTGTTTTGCCAAGTTCGCACTGGTCAGCCTTTCACAACCCCAATTGGCGCCAATCCAGCCGCCCTGCCCGCAGGGGCGGACACCAGAAATGGGCACCGTTGAGCGGCGTGGACAGACCAAAAAGCGCATCGACCACGCCGTCTTCCAGTCCGGCCATGCGGCTCATCTGAGCCTCAAAAGCGTCAAACGACTTGCCAAACGCCACAAACATCAACCCAGCCTGCGCATCCACTGCCCAGGGCATGGAGCGGCGCAGCACAAAGGCTTCAGGCGTAAAACTTTCCTGCGCAGTGCGCTTGACGTGGGCCGACGTCGGCGCGTCGGCCAGCTCTGAATTGTCGGTACGGCGGCGGCCAATCATGTGATCCTGCGCAAGCGGGCTCATGGCATCAAACGCGTCCAGATCATGCTGCCACTGCTGCACCACCATGAAACTGCTGCCATCCAGACCGGCGCCGGCCCCATGCAGCAGCGCAGCGGCAATGGCAGCGTCGCCCTCAGGGTTTTCGGTGCCGTCCTCGTAGCCCGTCAGGTCGCGCCCGCTGCCATAGCGAAAGGCATCCACCACCTTGGCCAAACACAGCACGGGTGCCAGCACGGCTTGCAGTTGCCGCGTCAGGTGCAGCAAGTCACCCTGGTCGTCACCACGCAGCCAGCAGCACAGGGCGACCGGTGTGCCGGGCACGCGCACACCCGCACCCGACAGGGTTTTGAATGGATGCAGCCCCGGCACCTGCGCACCCAGCAAGGACACCAATTCAGGGCCAATACCGACCAATGCACGCACACCGTCTGCGCACCCAGCCAGCCGGATCAGGCTTGCGCAAATGTCGGGGGCCAGCACACTGGTCAATGAAAAGAAAAGGTAACGCCCAACACGGGGCACGGGTTCCAGAATCGCAACTTGGCAAGTTTCCATCTCTTTAACTCTCACTATTTTCTGTTCACGACAGGCGCTGCACGCCCGGCAGCTCGCAAGCATAAATGGCATTGCGCAGCGCGGCAATGGCTTCATAACGGGTAAAGCTGCGCCGCCAGGCCAGCACCACCCGGCGCGTGGGGGGTGCGCCGCCGTCTTTGTCGGCAATAGGCAGGTATTTCACATAGGGGTCTTCATGGCGTTTGCGGGTAGGCTTGGTAGCCAACGCCTCCTTGGGCACGCTCAGGCGCGGCACCAGCGTGACCCCCATGCCAGCGGCCACCATGTGCTTGATGGTTTCCAGCGATGAGCCTTCAAAGCTTTTGCGAATGCCTTCGGCGTTGCTGGAAAAACGCGCAAACTCCGGGCACACCTCCAGCACATGGTCTCGGAAACAATGGCCACTGCCCAGCAGCAGCATGTTTTCATTTTTAAGTTCGTCGCTGGTCACATGCGCATGGGTGGCCAGGGGATGATGAAACGGTAACGCGGCCATGAAAGGTTCGTCGTACAGCGGCGCAACAGCCAGCCCGGCATCTGGAAACGGCTCGGCCAAAATGGCGCAGTCAATCTCGCCGGTGCGCAGCATCTCCAACAGCTTGACGGTAAAGTTTTCCTGCAATATCAGTGGCATTTGCGGCGTGCGCTTGATCATCTGGTGCACCAGATCGGGCAACAAATACGGGCCAATGGTGTAGATGATGCCCAAGGTGAGCGCACCGCCCAACGGGTCTTTGCCGCGCTTGGCAATCTCCTTGATGCTGGCGGCCTGCTCCAGCACACTTTGCGCCTGGCGCACAATTTCTTCGCCCAAAGGGGTGACGCTGACCTCGTTGGCGCTGCGCTCAAAAAGCTTCACATCCAGCTCTTCTTCAAGCTTCTTCACCGCCACCGACAGGGTGGGTTGCGACACATAGCAGGCCTCAGCCGCCTTGCCAAAATGGCGTTCCCGCGACACCGCCACGATGTATTTGAGTTCTGTCAAAGTCATGGCGCTATTTTCACCCAGCAAGGAACATTAGAACAACGGTTGATTTGCATCAATCAGCGAAGATGCGCCGTGGCTACCATTGCCCGACAGGAGGCTTGCCATGTTTGATCTACCCATTAAAAGCGTCATGGAACGCAAAAAATTCATTGCTGTGCCGCCCGACAAAACCGTCAGTCAGACCGCCTATCTCATGGCGCACAAAAATGCGGGCGCGGTCTTGGTGACTGAAGACGACAGGTTGGTTGGCATCTTTACCGAGCGTGATCTGGTGTTCAGGGTGGTCGCTGCGGGGCTTGACCCTGCACAAACACCGGTGCGCTCGGTCATGACCGCCGCGCCCGTCAGCCTGGATGCAACTCAATCTTATGGTCATGCCTTGGTTGTCATGCAAAAACATGGTTTTCGGCATGTGCCGGTGCTTGAAAATGGCCACCCGATTGGCATCGTGTCTTCGCGCAACGCCATGGATCCCGACCTGGACGAGTTCGTGTCGGAGACCCGCCGGCGCGAACACTACCAATAGCCTCCCTCAGCGCAGCCTTATTCCATTTCCAAATCATATGTGTTTAACGTGAAACAACGCCCACAGCCGACAAGAATGGCGTGTCGTAGGGCCGACTTCAGTCGGCCATGGCGGGTTGAAACCTGCGCCCTACGCAGGGCACGCATGTTTCATGCTTTGGGGTGTCCTTGTTGAACATGGACGTTAGACGCGAAGCCGCAGGCAGTGCTGGCGCACGACAAGGCGAAGCAACCACGACACGGATGATTTAGAAATGGAATCAGGCCTTTAAAAATTCGGCTTTGCTGCCCAGCCAGCGCTGCACATGCTGCTCGGCCAGCGCCGGATGCTGATCCAGCATCAACTGAGCCAGGCGGCGTGCCCAGTCCAGCAGCGCGGCATCATCAGCCACATCGGCAAAGCGCAGCATGGCATCACCTGACTGGCGCGCGCCCATGAATTCGCCGGGGCCGCGAATCTGCAGGTCACGCCGGGCAATCTCAAAACCATCATTCGTCTCAGCCATGGCCCGCAGGCGCTCTCGGGCGGTCTCGCCCAGGCGCGGTGCATCGCCGGTGGAGTACAACAGCACGCAGGCCGAAGCCGCCGCGCCGCGCCCGACCCGCCCGCGCAGCTGGTGCAATTGACTCAGACCAAAACGCTCGGCATGCTCAATCACCATCAGCGAGGCATTGGGCACATCAACACCGACCTCAATCACCGTGGTGCTGACCAGCACGCCCAGCTGGCCGCTGGTGAACAGGCTCATCACCGCCTGCTTTTCTGCCACCGGCATGCGTGAATGCAGCAACCCCACCATGACACCGGGCAGCGCCGCGCTGAGATGGGCATGGGTCTCGGTGGCGTTGGTCAAATCCAGCGCTTCGCTTTCTTCAATCAACGGACAGACCCAGTAGATTTGCCGACCTTGCGCGATTTGCCCCCGAATCCGGGCAATGACTTCGTCGCGCCGCGCCTCATTGACCACTTTGGTGATGATCGGCGTGCGCCCGGGCGGCAGCTCGTCGATGGTGGACACGTCCAGGTCAGCGTAATAGCTCATGGCCAACGTGCGCGGAATCGGCGTAGCGGTCA
>MNXW01000117.1 GCA_001871515.1 Comamonadaceae bacterium CG2_30_57_122 | reverse complement strand
ATTTTTGCGCCGGGCCCAACGCCGCGGCGCTGGCGCACCTCAAGCTCTGGTTGGGCGAGGGCAGCCACGCGCTGCGTTCGCCCGTGCCTACCTACCTGTGGGGCGGCAGTGGTTGCGGCAAAACCCA
This sequence comes from Comamonadaceae bacterium CG2_30_57_122, assembly GCA_001871515.1. Taxonomy (GTDB): domain Bacteria; phylum Pseudomonadota; class Gammaproteobacteria; order Burkholderiales; family Burkholderiaceae_C; genus Rhodoferax. The sequence continues at coordinate 10,932 of MNXW01000117.1, read as the reverse complement.
TTTGCTCAAGGCCTTGCGCGCCGCGCTGCAGCAGCAGGGCGATACAGTGGGTTGGCTCGATGCCAGCGTGCAGATGCCGCCCGAGTTTGACGAGCGCTGGGCCTGCGTGCTGTTGGACGACGTGCAGGCCTTTGATGCCGGCCAACAGCACGCCGCTTTCAACTGGTTTGTGAACGCCCAAACGCACCAAATGGCGGTGATCGCCGCAGGCAGCCTGCCCCCAGCAGACCTGAAACTGCGCGACGATTTGCGCACCCGCCTGGGCTGGGGCACGGTGTTTGCCCTGCAAGCCTTGAGCGAGCCAGAGCGCCGCGCCGTGCTGCACCAAGCCGCCGAGGTGCGTGGCATTGCTTTAAGTGACGAGGTGATGGACTTCATGCTGACCCGCTTTAGCCGCGACTTAGGCAGCCTGATGGAACTGCTGGACCTGATGGATGGCTACGCCCTGCAAACCCAGCGCGCCATCACCATTCCCCTGATCAAAACCATGATGGACAACACGTGACAACAAAACTTGCCTTGTTTGACCTGGATCACACCTTGATCCCGATGGACTCCGACTACGAATGGGGCGTGTACACCACCGCCCTGGGTTGGAACGACGCGGCTGACTTTGCCCGCCGCAACGACGCGTATTTTGCTCAGTACAGGGCCGGTACGCTCGACATTCATGACTACGTGCGCTTTGCCACCGCGGCCATCCGTTGCCAAGGTGCTACAAAATCTATAGCTGCTCACGCAGATTTCATGAGGGCTATCGTTCAAAAATCCATACACCCCCAGGCGCTGACCCTGGTGCAGCAACACCAGGCGGCAGGCGACGCGGTGGTGATCGTCACCGCCACCAACGAATTTGTCACCCAACCCATTGCCGCTGCTTTTGGTGTGCCAGAGCTGATTGCCATCAAGCTTGTGCGTGACCCGGTCAGCGGCTGGTTTACCGGCGAGATTGACGGCACACCCTCGTTTCGCGAGGGTAAAGTGGCGCGGGTAGAAGACTGGTTGGCGGCGCGCGGCCTGAACTGGGCCAGCGTGGAGGCCACCTTTTACAGTGATTCCATCAACGATTTGCCCTTGCTGGAGCAAGTGGCTCACCCGGTAGCCACCAACCCTGACGCGCCGCTGCGCACGCTGGCCACCCAACGCGGCTGGCGCATACTCGACCTTTTTTAAAAAAACATGATTAAAAAATTCATCAACAAACTGCTCGGCAAGGCCGACACCCAAGCTAAACCCCGCTTTGGCAAGCGCATGGAAATCGGCCCGGCCGAGCACGGCATCAACCCCAATCTGGTCGATGACCATGCCAAAAATGTGGTGCGCACCCTTAAAAATGCGGGTTTTGAGGCCTACATCGTTGGCGGCGCGGTGCGTGACCTGATGCTGGGCCTGGCTCCCAAAGACTTTGACGTGGCCACCAACGCCACGCCAGAGCAGGTCAAAGGGCTTTTCAGGCGCGCTTTCATCATCGGGCGGCGCTTTCGCATCGTGCACGTGGTGTACGGGCGTGGCCGTGAGCATGAGGTCATTGAAGTGTCCACCTTTCGCGCTTACCTGGACAACGTGGCTGCCGAACAAGTGGCGGGCAACGAGAAAACCAGCAAGAGCGAGCTGGCGGGCATGAAACACGCGGTCGATTCCACCGGCCGGGTGCTGCGCGACAACGTCTGGGGGCCACAAGAAGAAGATGCGGTGCGGCGCGACTTCACCATCAACGCCATGTACTACGACCCCGAGACGCAAATCGTGGTCGACTATCACCATGGCATCAAGGACTCCAAAAACCGCGTCATCCGCATGATTGGCGACCCGGCAGCGCGTTACCGCGAAGACCCGGTGCGCATCATCCGCGCCATTCGCTTTGCCGCCAAGCTGGGCGGTTTGGGCTTCAAGCTGGAGCCCAAAACCGCCACGCCGCTGGTCAAATCCAAAGCCTTGCTGCTGGAAGTGCCGCAAAGCCGCATGTTTGACGAAATGCTCAAGCTGCTGCAAACCGGCCACGCCCTGGCCTCCATTGACAAGCTCAAAGAACTCGGCATGGCGCGCGGCATTTACCCGCTGCTGGACGTGGTGGTGGAGCGTGCCGAATCGCCCTTTGTCAAATCCGCCTTGCAAGACACCGACCGCCGCGTCGGCGAAGGCAAGCCGGTGGCGCCGAGCTTTTTGCTGGCCTGCGTGTTGTGGGCGGACGTGCGCGACGGCTGGGCCCAGCGCAGCAAAAACCAGCATGCACATCCGGCGCTGATGGACGCGATTGAAGATGTGTTCAACGCCCGCATTGGCGATGTGTCTGGCCGCGGCAAACTGGCCGGCGACATGCGCGAGATTTGGATGATGCAACCACGCTTTGAAAAACGTGTGGGCAGTGCGCCGTTTGGTCTGGCCGAGCAGCCGCGTTTTCGGGCGGCATTTGACTTCATGCGCCTGCGCGCCGAAAACGGCGAGTTAGACCTGGTGCTGTCCGACTGGTGGGAAGAATTCAGCCTGGCCAACGACAACCTGCGCAATGACATGGTGGATGCCGTGCGCATGGAGCAGCAACAGCGCCCCAAACTCGCGCGCGCGCCACGGCCACCGCGTGCGCCAAGCCGTGACACCGCAGCGGGCACAGCCACCCACACCCCGGTCGAGCGGTTTTTAGACCAGGCCCAACCCCAAGCTGGGGGTGATCGGCCAGAGCAGGGTGAGGGCACGTCTGCCCCCAAAAAGCGGCGTCGCCGCCGTCGCCCCGCAGGTCAGCGCCCGGGTGAAGGGGCAGATCAAGGCGCAACGCAAGCGCCTTCTGATCCGCAGCCTTGAGTTTTTGAGCAGCCTGCAGATGCGCTCCAAGATGCGCTCTGAGACGCGTCCCGAGGTGCAGGCCTTTGTGGCCTTGGGTGGTAATTTGGGAGATGCCCAAGCCACGGTGCGCTGGGCCATGGATCAACTGGCCAATTTGCCGCACACCCGCTTGCTGGCTCGCTCCAGCCTGTACCGCAGTGCCCCGGTGGATGCCAGCGGGCCTGATTTCATCAATGCCGTGGTTGAGCTTGTAACCCGGCTCAGCGCGCCGGCCTTGCTGGCGGCTTTGCAGCAGCTGGAACACCTGGCCGGGCGTGAGCGGCCTTACCGCAACGCGCCGCGCACCCTTGATCTGGATCTGTTGCTGTTTGGCGCGGCCTGCATCAGCAGCCCGGCGTTGACCGTGCCGCACCCGCGCATGGCGCAGCGCGCTTTTGTGCTGCTGCCGCTGGCAGAAATTGCACCGCAGTCAGTGAGTCCTGCCCAATTGCAAGCTGTTTCAGGGCAAACCCTGAGTCGCATTCCGGCACAATGCATTTAACCGAGATTGTTCATTAGGCGGTGCTTCGCACCTGTTTGAGCGCTGGCGGCCGCTTTGCGGTCATTTTGTGCGTCTGTTCGGTGTCCATAGCCCTGCTATGAACGCCTCACAGCCACCCAAACTGCCTCGCAAACCTGCTCGTCATCATCTCAAACCCTAACGAACAGTCTCGGTTTAAACCGACTTTTCCCCTTGGGGCATGGTCGTTGGATATCACCATAAGGAAATTCTCATGCGTTTGGATCAACTTCGTCTTGCCACCCGTTTGTGGCTGGCCATGGGTGCCATGATCTTGTTTTTGGCGATCATTGTGGGCTCTGCCGCGACCGCATCGAACAAATCACGGGTGAGCTACGCCACCACCAGCGCCGCCATGCTTGAGCGCATCAAGGTGGCCAACCAGTGGGCTAATTTGGAAGATGTGAACGGCGTGCGTTCGCATGCCGTGGTGGTCTCCAATGACCCGGCTGTGGCGAGCACGTTCAAGGCTGAAATCGCCAGCAGCATTGGGCAAATCGACGCGCTCCAACAACAACTCGAAGGCATGGGGCTGTCTGACAATGACCGCACACAGATCAAAAAAATCATTGATTTGCGAAAAAAAGTGATGGAGATTGGTGGCCAGTCGGCCTTGCTCAAGGTCACAGGTCAACCGGGAGAGCTGGATGCACTGGTAGAAAAACAATACCGCCCCGCCGTGCAGGCGCTGCAACAAGCGCACCAGGAATTTGTCACGCTGCAGGATCAGGCTTACGAGAATGACCGCAAAGACTTTGATGCCCGCACCCGGGTGATCGTGTTGATGTCTGCCCTGGGGGTGGCAATCACCATTGTGGCGATCTTGATTGGCACCGGCTTCCTGATTCGTTCGATTCGCCAGCCACTGCTGCAAGCCAATGCGTTGGCCGCTGGCATCGCCAAAGGCGACTTGAGTCAAGCCATCGACACATCTCGCCAAGATGAGTTTGGTGACCTGATGAAATCTTTGGCAGCCATGAGCGAATCGCTGGGTCGCATGGTTCAGCAGGTGCGGCAAAACACCGACAGCATTGCCACCGCCAGTGCCGAAATCGCCACCGGCAACAACGACCTGGCGCAGCGCACCGAGCAAACCTCCAGCAACCTGCAGTCGACCGCGTCGAGCATGAGCGGCCTGACGCAAAACGTGCAGATCAGTGCCGACAACGCGCGCCAGGCCAGCACCCTGGCGGCCACGGCTTCTTCGGTCGCGCAGCGCGGGGGCGATGTGGTGCGCCAGGTGGTCAGCACCATGCAAGACATCAATGACAGCAGCCGCAAGATTGCCGACATCATTGGTGTGATTGACGGCATAGCGTTTCAGACCAACATTCTGGCGCTCAATGCCGCTGTGGAAGCGGCACGCGCCGGTGAACAGGGGCGGGGCTTTGCGGTGGTGGCCAGCGAGGTGCGTTCTTTGGCCGGGCGCAGCGCTGAGGCGGCCAAAGAGATCAAGACGCTGATCAACACTTCGGTCGAGAAAGTGGCCTCGGGCACGCAACTGGTGTCCGATGCCGGCATCACCATGAACGACATCGTGCAGTCGGTGCGCAAGGTGGCCGATGTAATCGGTGAAATCACCGCCGCCTCGGGTGAGCAAAGTGCCGGCATTTCGGAGATCAATGGCGCCATTGGCAACCTGGATCAGATGACGCAGCAAAACGCTGCCTTGGTGGAGCAAAGTGCTGCCGCTGCCGAGAGCCTGCGCGACCAGGCGGATCAGTTGGCACGCGCGGTGGCGGTGTTCAAAACCAGCAACCTGGCCACCACCCGGCAGCAGCGTCCGATGCGTGACATCACGCCCAGGCCGCAGCAAGTGGCTTACCAGCGGCCAGCTTTGTTGCCTTCTGCCAAAGCCAAACCTGCCCTGGCAGCGCGGCCAGCGGCCAGGCAATTGGGCTCATCATTGAAGTCTGCACCCTACAAAGCCGCTGCGCCTGTGGTGGGCCAACGGTCTGCATTGGCCAGGCCGGTCGCACCCAAACCAGCTGTGCCAAAAGCCCCAAAAGCCCCAAAAGCCCCAACAGCCCCGGCTGGTGATTCAGACTGGGAAACCTTTTAAGCGGCTTGCCCGGTTGCAGGCAAGCTCAGGCCACTTCGGCAATCAGCTCGATCTCGACACACGCGCCCAGTGGAATTTGCGCCACACCAAAGGCGCTGCGGGCGTGGGCTCCTTTTTTAGCGCCAAACACCTCGCCGATCAACTCGCTGGCTCCGTTGGTCACCAGGTGTTGCTCGGTGAAGTCGCCAGTGGAATTGACCAGTGACATCAGCTTGACGATGCGCGTCACCTTGTTCAGGTCGCCCACGGCAGCGTGCAGCGTGCCCAGCAGGTCAATGGCAATGGCGCGAGCGGCGGCCTTGCCTTCTTCGGTGCTCAGGTTTTTGCCGAACTGGCCCGCCCAGACCTTGCCGTCTTTTTTGGCAATGTGGCCGCTCAAAAATACCAGATTACCGGTTTTGACAAACGGCACGTAAGCCGCAGCGGGTGCGGCCACCGGGGGCAGGGTGATACCGAGTTGGGTCAGTTTGGCGTAAATGCTCATGGCATGTTCCTTGGGTTAAAGTTTTAAGTAAAAATGGCCTCTAGCCCTTTATATTGCTGGGCTAACAGCTATCAATTTAATAACAAAAAGCAATTTGATTTTAAAGCCTGTAAAAGCCTTTACATGAAACATCGACGACAGTCGTCAGAAATGGCTTGGCGTAGGGCTGACTTCAGTCGGCCATGGCGGGTTGAAACCCGCCCTACGCAGGCCAAACCTGTTTCCCGCTTCGGGGTGTCCTTGTTGAACATGGGCGTCAGATCGGTTCTACGGTTACACCTACTTTGAGCGTGTGGCTGGCGCCACCATGGATCACCCCGCGCAGCGGTGACACGTCAGAAAAATCTCGCCCCAGTGCCAGGGTCACATAATCTTCGCCAGGGCTGGGCCAACCGGCGCGGTCATTGGTCGGGTCCAGGTCAACCCAACGCTGCCCCACGGACAAGTCTGGCACATAGACCGAGGCCCACGCGTGCGAGGCATCGCTGCCGCGCAGTTTGATACAGCCCGGCGCAGGCAGGGTGAGCAAATAGCCACTGACATAGCGTGCGGCCAACCCCAGCGAGCGCAGGCAGGCGATCAGGATGTGGGCAAAGTCCTGGCACACACCTTTTCGCTGGGTCAGGGCTTGCAGCGCCGGGGTGTTGACCTCGGTGCTGTGGCTCTCGTAGGTGAAGTCGACGAACATGCGGTTCATCAAATCCACAGCGCAGGTTTGTAGGCCACCCCCGGGCGTGAAACTGGGTCGTGCGTAATCTGCAAATTCGCTTTGCCTGGGCACCATGGGCGAGGCAAACACAAATTCGCTGGCTGCATCAAAGGGGGCACCAGCCTGGTAGCGCAGGCGCTCACGCACGTCCTCCCAAGACACGGTGCTGGTTGGTAGGGTGCTGGGTTGGGTGGTGACTTCGCTGATGCTCAGCACTTGCAGCTGGCGGTGGGGTGTTTGCAAGTCTAAATAATGGCGAGCATTGCCGTACACATCTATGGTTTCATTCATTGTGCTGGGCTGGGGTAATACTTTGAGCTGGTGATGAAGCCGCTGCTGGCCGACCCTGTTCAAGGGTTGGAGGTACGCCATGTGTTGCGCGGTTTCGACCACGGGTTGGTAGTCATATTGGGTCTCGTGGATGATGCGCAACTTCATGTGGTGCCCAGACTGCGGTTGAGCAGTCCGCTGTGGGTGAAATAAGTGGTGCTGATGTCGTCAGACACCTCAAAAGCAGCTTGAATACATTGTTGCAACACGCTGTTGAGCAAACGGTAGTGACCTATGGGGTAGTCGTTGGCTTGCTCAGGAGCCAAGACGGGCGTGGCCAGGTCAAACTGTAAGTCGCACAACTGCGCCAACCCCCAGGCGTTGGGGTTGGGCACTCTGAGCGCCAGTTCGCTCAACTGGTTGGACTCGCAGCCGGCCAGCTTGGCCAGGCGGCCACGCAGGGTGTGTGCTACCCAGGCCACCGAGCGGGGGTTGTCGCGGTCAAGCACCAGCAGGTCTACCAGCGCGGTCATGTCATGACTTTGCTGAAACTGGGCGTGAAAGCAAAGGGCGCTGTCAAACAATTCCAGCATGGCATCAAAGCCGCTGTCGGTGTCGAGGCTGCCACAGGCCAGGGCGCGGCTCAACGCACCCGATAAAAAAGCCAGGCGCTCAATGTGCCGTCCAATGCTCAGCAGCCGCCAGCCGTCGTCTCGCGTCATGCGGTCGGTTTGTGCACCGGTGATGGCCGCCATGTGGTCGCTGGTGTCTTTTAGAATTTGCAGCGCTTGCAGGCTTGAGAAATCAGCCTTCTGGCGGGCTGCAGCGCAACGGGCAAACAGCTCTTCTTCGGCACGGGTGATGATGCGCCAGTGTTCTTGTGACAAGCGTTCACGCACCGTGGAGGCCGCTAACTTCAGAGAACGCAGGTAAAAGCCCACGCTGGTGGCACCGGCGCTGCTGCCCAGGCTGTCAATCAGCGAGCGCTCAAACACGCGTGAGGCTTGAGAGGGCGTGGGCACGTCGGGCAGCACCAGGGTGTTGACCAGAGCCATCTGGCCTAGCCAGGTCAGCAGCGGGGCACTGGAGGTTTCTTCGCCGTGCAGGCACTCCAGCGTCAGGCGCGCCAAGCGCAGGGCGTTTTCAGTGCGCTCGGTGTAGCGACCCAACCAAAACAGGTTTTCGGCAGCGCGGCTGGTTACCATGCGCTTGCGCTGCATCAGGCTCTCGGGAGACAGGTGCGGGGCCAGCAGGGTGGTGGCGTCCACTTCACCCTGGGCCAGCGCCCAGACATCGGCGCTGCTGCCACCGCGCTGCATGGAAGTGATCTCTTTGGCTCTGCCTGCCAAACGCGCTAAACCTCCTGGCAATACGCGCCAGCCCTGCGCACCGTCCGACACGGCAAACACCCGCAGCATGACCGAGCGTGCCAGCAACTGGCTGCCCGTTGCCCCGTCTGCTGCGCAGCTTTGCCAAGTGGGCATTTGTGACAGCGGGGTGTAAGTCTGCAGCGTGTGTTCTTCAGGTTGACGCATGATGCGCCCGGCCCATTCATCCAGCGCACGCTGGTCTTGAAGGCTGCCCAGCACCGCATCAAAACTGCCATGGCTGGGCGCGCCTGGATAGGTGGGCTTGATGGCACAGCCTTTGAGGTTTTGCACGGCTTCCTGCATGGCCGTGCGCTCGCCACACCACCAGGTGGGCAAGGCGGGTAGGCTTAACTCTTCATTAAACAGGTGTCGTGACAGCGCCGGTAAAAAGCCAAGCAAGGCGGGTGACTCCAAAAACGCAGTGCCTGGCGCATTGGCCACCAGCACATTGCCGGCGCGGATGGCTTGCAACAGCCCGGGCACGCCCAGGGTGGAGTCGGCGCGCAGTTCCAGCGGGTCCAGGTACTCGTCGTCCACGCGTTTCAACAAACCGTGTACCGGTACCAGGCCTTTGAGGGTTTTTAAAAACAGGTGTTCATCGCGCACCAGCAGGTCGCCGCCTTCCACCAGCGTCAGACCCAGGTAACGCGCCAGGTAGGCGTGCTCAAAATAGGTTTCGTTGTAGGGGCCAGGGGTTAGCAAGGCCAGGTGCGCGTCTGGCCCCAATGGGTTCATGCTGCGCAGGCTGTCCATCAGGGCGCGGTAAGTGCCCGCCAGGCGCTGTACCCGCAGGTTTTGAAAGGCTTGCGGAAATTGTGCCGAAATGGCCAAACGGTTTTCCAGCAGATAGCCCAGCCCAGACGGAGCTTGGCAACGTTGGGCTTCTAGCCACCAGTTGCCGTCTGGGCCGCGTGCCAGATCAAAGGCGGCAATGTGCAGGTAGCGTCCGCCTACTGGATGAATGCCTTGCATGGCGCGCAGGTAGCCGGGGTGACCGTGCACCAGAGCAGGTGGCAAAAAGCCTTGGGTCAGCAGGGTTTGCGAGCCATACACATCAGCCAGCACCTGCTCCAGCAAGCGCATGCGCTGCAAGATACCGGCTTCGATACGTTGCCAGTTTGGGGCATCCACCAGCAGCGGAAATAGATCCAAAGACCAGGGGCGTTGGGGACCGTTCTCGTCGGCATAGACGTTGTAGGTGATGCCGTTGTCACGCACCTGGCGTGCCAGGTTAACGGCACGTTGATCCATGTCAGCAGCATTTTCGCTTGCAATGCTTGTAAGAAAATCGTCCCAAGCCCTTGTGAATCTGGTGTTTAGTGATTCTGAATTTGACAGTGATTGGCGCGCTTCATCAAAGTGGCCGGGGGCGGCGTGGCCATCGGCTGCCAAAGATGAGATGGTCTGTGGCCTAGCGCTTTGACTTTGGCTTTGGCTTTGGCTTTGAGACCTTTGGGCTTGGAACTGGTTCATTGGCAAGAGTATGCCAGCGATGTGCAGGGATGGTTGACAATCGCAGGTTGTTTTAACCTGCCATGCTTCACATGAACGACATCACCAAAGAATCCCCAGACGCAGTTACAGAAGTTGCTGCTTCAAATGCCAAACCCAAAGGTAAAGGCCGGTTTGCATCAGCACAACCGGTGCTTGAAAAACTGTTTGATCTGTACCCTAAGTTGTTTGGCGCGCGCTTTTTGCCACTGAAATTGGGTATTTTTCAGGAGCTGATGGCGGCTCACCCCGAGGTGTTCAAGCGCGACGAACTCAAAACTGCGTTGGGGGTTCACACCCGTTCCACCCGCTACTTGCAGTGTGTGGCAGCCGGGCTCAAACGCCATGATTTGCAGGGCAACCCGGTTGAAGATGTGGCTCCGGAGCATGTGTTTTTGTCAGTGGTGGAGCTGTTTGCCCGCCGCCAGGCGCGCACTGAAGAAGACTTGCTGCCCAAACTGCAAAACCAATTGGCCTCGGTTTATGAAAAATCGGGTTTGACTCGCGCAGACTACCTGGCGCGCATAGGTACGCCCTCCGAACCCGTCGCCGCTGTGCTCGACCAAGCTGTGGCGCAAGTGGATCTGCAACGGGCTCGGCGCACCGCACTGCTCAAAGCATTTGAAGCCAGTGGCAAAACAGTGGCTGAGTTTGCTGATTCTCTGGGTATGCCTGAGCGCGAGGTGCAAGCTGTGCTGACGCGTTAAGCTGCACTGTCAGCCTTGGGTTTGAGTGGCTGGCATGCCAGTTGTTCAAATTCGGACAAAGGCACCGGGCGACTGAACAAATAGCCCTGAATCAGATCGCAATGGTGTACGGTGTTCAAAAAAAACAGCTGTGCCTGGTTTTCAACGCCTTCTGCGACCACTTTCATGTTCAGGCTGTGCGCCAGGCCAATGGTGGCCGAACAAATGGCCGCGGCTTCGTCACTGGATTCGATGTCGCGTACAAAGCCTTGGTCAATCTTGAGCTGGTCAAGCGGCAAGCGACTCAAATAAGCCAGTGATGAGTATCCCGTGCCAAAGTCGTCGAGTGAAAAGCCGATGCCCAAGGTTTTAAGCGCGGTCATTTTGGCCACCACGTCATCAACATCGTCAACCAACAAACTCTCAGTCAGTTCCAACTTAAGTCGCTGCGGCGGCGCGCCACTGCGTCTCAAAACAGCTACAACTTCGTCGACAAAGCCTGGTTGTGAAAATTGCTTGG
>MNXW01000029.1 GCA_001871515.1 Comamonadaceae bacterium CG2_30_57_122 | reverse complement strand
CCGTGACCATCACGATGCCCTTGAACGATGCCTTCAATTTCTTCCAGCAGTGCGCTGGTTTGCTTAATATTTTTGATAGAATACCTTTCTTTCCTGAAATGCCCAGGTGGCGGAATTGGTAGACGCACTAGTTTCAGGTACTAGCGAGTAACTTCGTGGGGGTTCGAGTCCCTTCCTGGGCACCAATATAAATGAATTCCGGTTCATTTTGTTTACAGAAACCGGATGTTGTTGAATTAAAAGCCGCTGCGCCTGCCGCGGCTTTTTTATTGCCCAATTGCGGCCTTGCTGCACATTCATTTGAGCCCTCATTCCGTCTTCAGATCGATACAACATGAAGCGCGAAGCTGCAGCCAGTACAAATGTACGGCATAGCGTTGCAACAACATGTCGGGTTGATATGGAATTGGAATCAAAATGGCTGCGCCACCAGGTCATGGCCTTGTGCGGCCACAATCCGCGCTTTGGTAAATTCACCCACGCGCAATGTTTTGCTGATTTTTTCTGGCGGCAATAACTGCACCACGCCGTCAATCTCAGGCGCATCGGCGTATGACCTGCCCAAGCCACCTTTTCGTCCCAGACCCGGTGCTGAGTCCACCAGAACTTGCATGGTTGCACCCACTCGCCGCTGCAGCTTGGCTGCAGAAACCTCTTCCGCCACTGCCATGAACCGTGCGCGGCGTTCTTCGCGCACGACTTCAGGCAACATGCCACCCAGTTCATTGGCTGCAGCGCCTTTCACCGGGCTGTAGGCAAAGCAACCGGCTCGGTCGACTTGCGCCTCGCGGACAAAGTCAAGCAAATGCTCAAACTCGGCCTCGGTCTCGCCAGGGAAACCGGCAATGAACGTGCTACGCACCACCATATCCGGACATGCTTGCCGCCAGCGCAGGATGCGCTCCATATTTTTCTCACCACTGGCCGGACGTTTCATGCGTTTGAGCACCTCCGGGTGACTGTGCTGAAACGGCACATCCAGATACGGCAAGATCAAACCACTTGCCATCAAGGGCAGGATGTCATCGACACTTGGGTAGGGGTACACATAATGCAAACGCACCCAGGCACCATAACTTTGCGCCATCTCACCGAGCGCCTGCGCTAACTCAAACAAGCGGGTTTTGATCGGTTTGCCATTCCAGAAGCCAGTGCGGTATTTCACATCCACCCCATAGGCGGAGGTGTCCTGGCTGATCACCAGCAACTCCTTCACACCACCTTCAAACAGAGCCTGCGCTTCTTTGAGCACATCCCCAATGGGTCGGGACACCAAGTCGCCACGCATCGACGGGATGATGCAAAACGTGCAACGGTGGTTACAGCCTTCGCTGATCTTGATGTAGGCGTAATGCCGGGGGGTCAGCTTGATGCCCGCCACACCAAACGCGTTTGGCACCAAATCAGCAAAGGGGTCATGCGGCTTGGGCAGGTTGGCATGCACCGCATCCATCACTTCTTGGGTGGCTTGCGGCCCAGTCACAGCCAGCACACTGGGATGCATTTGACGCACCAGGTTATCGCCCCCCTCACCCGCTTTGGCTCCCAGACAGCCGGTGACGATCACCTTGCCGTTTTCAGCCAGCGCCTCGCCAATGGTGTCCAGACTCTCTTTGACGGCATCATCAATAAACCCGCAGGTGTTGACGATGACCAGATCAGCACCGGCAAAGGTCTTCACGGTTTGATAACCCTCGGCACTGAGTTGGGTCAGGATCAATTCCGAATCGGTGAGCGCCTTGGCGCAGCCCAAACTGACAAACCCGACTTTGGGCGCGGAAGAAACTGGTGCGTTGGCAGAAAGATGGTTACTCATGCGTTGCTTGATATAAATTTTTCAGGAACCGCTCTTGATACCAAAAGCGCCCAGCATTTGCCCGGCCTGCTTTTGCATCTGCTCCTGCATTTGCGCCAACATGGCTTTGGACTGCTCCACACTACCGCCCATCATGGCTTGCAATACAGGCGGTTGCATGGCTGCATATTGCGACCACATTTCGGGGCTGAGCCCCTTGGACTGTTCGGCAAACCGGGTTTGCACGTCAATCAGGGACTGGATATTTTTTTCCAGATAACCCCCCAGAAAACCTTGCATGGCATGGCCATAAAACCGGATCAAGCTTTCCAGCACAGGCGCAGTAAACATGGGCGAGCCATTGGCCTCTTCTTCCAGAATGATCTGCAACAAAATGCTGCGGGTGATGTCTTCGCTGGTTTTTGCGTCACGCACTTCAAACGCTTCACGCGCCATTACCAGCTGTTTGACCTCAGACAACGTGATATAGGCGGAACTGGCCGTGTCATACAAACGCCGATTGGGATACTTCTTGATGATGCGTTGCGTGGATGCTTGCGGAGCTGTGGTGGTTTTCATGTGAAGTTTGTGGGCTCAAGTGGAGCCTGATGTGGTCGCTGCCCGGTCATTTTGCACTGCAGCACATTGTAGAGATCGAAGCAGGTCAGGGCACATCACGCAAACCCTTGCACCACGGGTTGCAAGCAACATGATCAGCACCTTCAGCGCGTGGAGAAATCAAATGAACAAAAGGAAAATCCGAGATTTTTGAAATCTGAATCTGGCATCATTCAGGGAACCTTGGTAGGCGCGATTGGACTCGAACTGATCGATTAATAGAGTTTTGCCTATGTTGAAATTGTCATCTCACTGGAGTTGTGCTCTGCTGTGCTCCTGAATGCTGGGCATTGGCAGAAATTTTGGCAGAAATTTCTGCTGCAATCATTAACTTCTCCACCCTCTCGCGATCTGTCCTATCACTGTCAATCCACACAGTACAGCATTTGTGGATTCATGTGGCTCATCTGCCTAGAAATGTTCAACGGCACAAGCTAATTCAAAATGCAGTGTAGCGTCAGTGTGGCGCGTATTTTAGCTACGACGCGACTCAATGTGGCGATACTTTCATCGCATTCGTCCATAGGTCATGCTGGCTGCAGTTATCGTTAAATTTGTCGTTGATTTTTGGGTTCTGAAAAATCTCATGGCTTGGCACAGTTGATCCTAAATCGGTGTTTTGACGGTATCTTGTTTGACGGTATTCGCAAATACCGACATAAGCACCGTCAATTTGTCGGTATGTCATGATACCGCTTGACACCCGATAAGGCTAAGAAAAACCCGCTACGCTGGGGAACGTGCGAGTTTTGAGTGGGTTTGATGCTGTGTGAAACCGTTAAATGGTGCCCGAGACCGGAATCGAACCGGTACGCCCGTTATTCACGAAGCGGCGGATTTTAAGTCCGATGTGTCTACCTATTTCACCACTCGGGCACGTATGTATTGTGAAACAAAAAAGCCTCGTCAATGAAATTTACGAGGCTTTTTGGAAAATTTGAATCATTAACTGGAGGCGCGACCCAGAGTCGAACTGGGCTAGACGGATTTGCAATCCGTTGCATAACCGCTTTGCTATCGCGCCAAAACTCGCCACAAAAAAGGGAAGCCACAGCTTCCCTTTTTGTAAAACTGGAGCGGGAAAAGAGACTCGAACTCTCGACCTATACCTTGGCAAGGTATCGCTCTACCAACTGAGCTATTCCCGCGAAAAACACAGACCAAAGTCTGCGCAAAAAAGAAACACTGGAGCGGGAAAAGAGACTCGAACTCTCGACCTATACCTTGGCAAGGTATCGCTCTACCAACTGAGCTATTCCCGCGTTTCAAGCCCTAAATTATAGCGTAATTTTTATTTACGCCATGCTAGACCAGCATGAAATTAATCAATGCTTCACCGAGCCGACCGGCTCCGTTGCTGCAAGGGTTGCGGTCACTGGTGCAACGGCCAACGGCGCTTCATCGGGCAATGGCGTGGGCATGCGCTCCAGGGCAATTTCAAGCACCTTGTCAATCCAGCGCACAGGAACAATTTCTAGACCATTTTTGACATTTTCAGGAATGTCCTGCAGGTCTTTGGCATTGTCTTCAGGGATCAAAACGGTCTTGATGTTGCCGCGCAAAGCCGCCAGCAGTTTTTCTTTAAGCCCACCAATGGCCGTCACCTCGCCGCGCAGGGTGATCTCACCGGTCATGGCCACGTCACAGCGCACCGGAATTCCCGTCATGGCCGAAACAAAAGCGGTGGTCATCGCAGCGCCAGCGCTGGGGCCGTCTTTAGGAGTGGCACCGTCTGGCACGTGAATATGAATGTCTTTTTTCTCAAAGCATTCATCCTTGATGCCCAACCTGCGAGAGCGGCTGCGTACCACCGTACGTGCCGCCTCCACCGACTCTTTCATCACGTCGCCCAACGACCCGGTGCGGGTAATGACCCCTTTGCCGGACATCATGGCGGCTTCAATGGTGAGCAGATCACCGCCCACTTCTGTCCAGGCCAGCCCCACCACCTGACCGACCTGATTCTTTTTCTCGGCCCGGCCATAGTCGTATTTGCGCACTCCCAGAAAATCATTGAGGTTGCCACCATTGACATTGACCTGCCCGGTCATTTTCTTGAGCTGCAGCCCCTTGACCACTTTGCGACAAATTTTGGAGATTTCGCGCTCAAGTGACCGCACACCCGCCTCACGTGTGTAGTAGCGAACGATGTCACGCACTGCCTCTTCCGTGACCAACAACTCAGATTCTTTAACCCCATTGTTTTTGAGTTGCTTGGGCAGCAGGTATTTAATGGCAATATTGGTTTTCTCGTCTTCGGTGTAACCCGACAAGCGAATCACTTCCATGCGATCGAGCAAGGCCGGGGGAATGTTCATTGAGTTGGAGGTGGCCACAAACATCACATCGCTCAGGTCAAAGTCAACCTCAACATAGTGGTCACCAAACTTGTGGTTTTGCTCGGGGTCAAGCACTTCCAGCAGCGCGCTGGATGGATCGCCCCTGAAATCAGTCCCCAACTTGTCAATTTCGTCCAGCAAAAACAAGGGGTTACGAGTGCCTATTTTGGACAAGCTTTGCAACACTTTACCGGGCATCGCCCCTATGTAGGTGCGGCGATGGCCTCTGATCTCAGCCTCGTCACGCATGCCCCCCAAGGCCATGCGCACGTACTTGCGTCCGGTTGCCTTGGCGATCGATTGACCCAATGAGGTTTTGCCCACACCCGGAGGCCCTACCAGACACAAAATGGGTGCCTTGACCTTGTCCACCCTTTGCTGGACAGCAAGATATTCAAGAATTCGGTCTTTGACCTTGTCAAGCCCGTAATGGTCTTCGTTCAGGACGATTTCCGCATTAACCAGGTTGTGCTTGATTTTGGTCTTGCCAGTCCATGGCAAACCCGTCAACACGTCAATGTAGTTGCGCACTACGGTGGCTTCGGCCGACATGGGCGACATAAGCTTGAGTTTTTTCAGCTCGCCCTCGGCCTTTTTCAAGGCCTCTTTGGGCATCTTGGCGGCTTTGATTTTTTTCTCTATTTCATCAATGTCTGCGCCGTCTTCACCCTCACCCAATTCTTTTTGAATCGCCTTGACCTGTTCATTCAAGTAAAAATCGCGCTGGTTTTTTTCCATTTGGCGCTTCACGCGACCACGGATTTTTTTGTCCACATTCAAAATGTCGACTTCGCGTTCAATCTGTTCAAACAGATTTTCCAACCGGTCACGCACGCCCGACAAATCAAGCACCGCTTGCTTGTTTTCTAGCTTTAACGGTAAATGCGCAGCGATGGTGTCGGCCAGACGGCCAGGGTCATCAATGCTGGAAATCGAGGTAAGAATTTCGGGTGGAATTTTCTTGTTAAGTTTGACGTACTGGTCAAACTGTTGCATTACCGCCCTGCGCAGCGCCTCAATTTCACTGGCTTTTGCACGCGATTTGGGTTCGGGTTCAACAGCCGCTTCGACAGGTAGCACTGTGGCAGTGAAGAGCGATTCACCATCTTCAATGTGGCTCACTGTCGCGCGCTGCTGTCCTTCCACCAACACCTTGACGGTACCGTCAGGCAGTTTGAGCATTTGCAAAATGGTAGACACACAGCCCATGTTAAACATGTCGGTGACTGCCGGGTCATCCTTGGCGGCAGCCTTTTGTGCCACCAGCATGATGCGACGGTCGGCTGCCATGGCGGACTCCAACGCCTTGATGCTCTTGGATCGCCCCACAAACAAGGGAATTACCATATGGGGAAAAACCACCACGTCGCGCAAAGGCAGCAGTGGCAAATCAATAAGGATTGCAGGTAGTGGGGATTGACCAGACATAGAACGTCCTTTAGTAACCTGTTGGATATGTAGCGAATCTACCGTTTTTCAAGCGGCAATCAATTATCTTGAACGCCAACTGCTTTGAACCGGACAAAACACCTTCAAAGGCCGAGTAAATCAAGCCTTTTTGGCAACGTCACGGTACACCAGCAGCGGCGCTTTGTTCTCTTCAATGGTGGACTCGTCCAAAACAACCTTCTCGACGTTCGACGTGTTAGGCAAGTCAAACATGGTGTCGATCAAAGATTGCTCAAGAATGGAACGCAGGCCGCGGGCACCGGTTTTACGTGCCAAGGCTTTTTTGGCAATGGCTTTCAAGGCATTGGGGCGAATCTCAAGCTCTACCCCTTCCATCGACAGCAGTTTGCTGTACTGCTTGACCAAGGCGTTCTTTGGCTCAGTGAGAATTTGCACCAACGTGTCTTCACTGAGTTCCCCCAAAGTAGCTACCACAGGCATACGCCCCACCAATTCAGGAATCAGGCCAAATTTGATCAGGTCTTCTGGCTCCACTTCCTTGAAAACTTCGGTCAGGTTGCGATTTTTTTTGCTTTTGAGCGCTGCACCAAAGCCAATGCCAGAAGACTCGGTGCGGTTGTCAATGACCTTCTCCAACCCTGCAAATGCGCCACCGCAAATGAACAAAATGTTGGTGGTGTCCACCTGAACGAAATCCTGGTTGGGGTGCTTGCGCCCACCTTGTGGCGGCACACTGGCCATGGTGCCTTCAATCAACTTGAGCAAGGCTTGCTGTACGCCCTCACCAGACACATCACGGGTGATGGAGGGGTTGTCTGACTTGCGCGAAATTTTGTCAATTTCGTCAATGTAGACAATGCCACGCTGCGCCCGCTCCACCTCGTAGTTGCAGCTTTGCAGCAGCTTCAATACGATGTTTTCAACGTCTTCACCCACATAACCGGCTTCGGTCAGCGTGGTGGCATCGGCCATGACAAAAGGCACGTCCAGCATCCGCGCCAGCGTTTGCGCCAGCAGCGTTTTGCCTGAGCCTGTGGGGCCAATCAGCAAGATATTGCTTTTGGACAATTCCACATCGTCTTTGGTGGACTTTTCCTGGTGGCGCAACCGTTTGTAATGGTTGTAGACCGCCACCGCCAGAATGCGTTTGGCAGGCTCTTGTCCGATCACATAGTTGTCAAGATTGGCCTTGATTTCTGCAGGCGTGGGTAACTCGCTCTTGCCAGAAGTTTCGGTGGTTGCAGGCAACTCGTCACGAATGATTTCGTTGCACAAATCAATGCATTCATCACACACAAACACAGAAGGCCCAGCAATGAGCTTTTTAACTTCGTGCTGACTCTTGCCGCAAAACGAGCAATACAGTGTTTTCTCGCCTGAGGTGCCTTTTTTTTCGGCCATGAGAACTACGCCCTTTTAGAAATAACCTGGTCAATCAGACCATATGCTTGGCACTCTTCAGCCGACATGTAGTAGTCGCGTTCGGTGTCGCGCTCAATGCGATCCAGCGGCTGCCCGGTGCATTCGGCCAGAATTTTGTTGAGTTGCTCACGCGTCTTCAAAATTTCACGCGCGGCAATTTCGATCTCGGTGGCCTGCCCCTGGCTTCCGCCTGAGGGTTGGTGAATCATGATTTTTGAATTGGGCAGCGCAAAGCGCTTGCCTTTTTCACCTGCTGCCAACAAAAAAGCACCCATACTCGCCGCCATGCCGGTGCACAAGGTTGACACCTGGGGCTTGACGAAGTTCATGGTGTCGTAAATGGCCATGCCCGCACTCACCGAACCACCGGGTGAGTTGATGTAAAAGGAAATATCCTTATCAGGATTCTCACTCTCCAGAAACAGCAATTGAGCCACCACCAGATTGGCCACATAGTCATTGACCGGGCCCACCAAAAAAATCACACGTTCTTTGAGCAGGCGTGAATAAATATCGTAAGACCGTTCGCCGCGGCCGGACTGCTCGATCACCATGGGCACCATGCCCAAGCCTTGCGTGTCCATTGCATTCATTTGAAACTTCATCTTGACTCCAGAAATGTGACGCTACTGTAGCTAAAAAACATGGCCTCAACGCAAATGGGGCTTGACCGCAGGACTACAAGTCCGGCTCAAGCCCCATTGTCAACCGCTGAAAACGGCAAGTTGCACTTAGTTTTGTGCCATCAACTCATCGAAAGTCACTGATTTTTCAGACACCTTGGCTTTGGAGAGCACAAAATCCGTCACATTGTTTTCCAGCACAATGCCTTCCACCTCGGCCATGCGGTTGTTGTCACCCAGATACCAACGCTCAACCTCAGCTGGTTTTTCATAACTGGCGGCCAGTTCCTGAATGTGGGCTTTGATCTGATCCAGGGTCACTTGCAGGTTGTTGGCGCGCACCAGTTCGGACACCACCAGCCCCAAACGCACACGGCGCTCAGCTTGTGGGCGGAACACGTCTTCAGGGATAGCCACTTTGTCGGCATCCTTGATGCCGCGTTGCTTCAGATCGGCACGTGCACCCTCCAGCAAGCGCTGCATTTCGGCCTGCACGCTGGCGTTGGGCAAATCGAGTTCAGCCTTGGCCACCAAGGCATCCATCACCGCGGTTTTGTTACGGTTAAGCAAACGAAACTTGACTTCACGTTCCAGATTTTTCTTGATGTCGGCGCGCAAGCCCTCAACGGTTGCATCCTCAATGCCCAGCGACTTGGCCAGCGCTTCGTTTACATCCGGCAGATGCGCGGCTTCAATTTTTTTCACGGTAACCATGAAGTCGGCGGTTTTACCAGCCACTTCCTTGCCATGGTAATCAGCTGGAAAAGCCAGTGGAAAAGTCTTGCTTTCACCAGTTTTCATGCCACGTGCGGCATCTTCAAATTCCTTGAGCATCTGGCCGTCGCCCAGAATGAACTGAAAGTCTTCGGCCTTGCCACCGTCAAAGGGTTCGCCGTCGATCTTGCCCTCAAAGTCAACCGTCAAACGGTCACCGTCCTGGGCTGCAACATCGTGCGGGCGCTGGGAGAAGGTGCGGCGTTGCTTGCGCAAAATGTCGATCGTCTTTTCGATGGCGGCATCGGACACTTCGGTGTTGATTTTTTCAACTTCTGCCGTGCTCAGATCACCAATCTTGACTTCAGGAAACACTTCAAAAACAGCTTCAAAAGCCAGCTCACCCTCAGGCGAAGCTTCTTTTTCGTTGATCTTGGGTTGCCCAGCGACACGCAGCTTGGCTTCATTGGCGGCATTAAAAAATGCTTCACCCACCTTGTCATTCATCACTTCATATTGCACGCTGTAGCCATAGCGTTGCGCCACCACATTCATGGGCACCTTGCCCGGGCGAAAACCGTCCATTTTGACGGTTCGCGCCAGCTTTTTGAGCCGGTTGGTCACTTCAGACTGAATGACATCAACGGGCAAGCTCAAGGTCATCTTGCGTTCCAGCTTCTCAAGGGTTTCTACTGCTACGGCCATGTTTTTCTCCAAAAATGAGTGGTGCGCGGGGCGGGACTCGAACCCGCACAGTATTGCTACCGTCAGGACCTAAACCTGGTGCGTCTACCAATTTCGCCACCCGCGCAAACTAAACGGGGTGGTCATGATGACCACCCCTTGAAATAGGTCAACTGGCGATTTTAACCCGGCCAATACGGCCTGCCATCACCCTCTTTTGCCGACCCTCGACTTAAGAAGCAGTTAAGAAGAAGTTAAGAATGAATTTCTAGACTGCATGCCATCAAAGTCAGAACAACTAAATAGACATCTCGCACCATGCCCCAAGCCCAACGCAACATCTTCCAACTACCCACGCAAACTGTGAGCGTCCTCCACATTCCACCCGACTCTCCACGCAGACAGGAAGCGCAGGACTTCATCAAGCGCATATTTTCTGACCGCTACAACGCCCAAGTCACCACTTTCACCCCCAACCTGATGGTGCTTGAGCAACGCGGAGCCATTGTGGCGGCAGCGGGTTGGCGCAGTGCCCAAGAGACGCCGTTGTTTCTGGAGCGCTACCTGGACGAACCCATTGAACAAGCCATGGCGCATCTCGCCCCCTGCCCCATCGGACGACATCGCATCGTCGAAGTGGGGCATCTGGCCGCACAAAAGCCGGGCAGCAGCCTCTTTCTTTTTCGCGCCCTGGCCAGTCATTTGCATGCCGAAGGGTTTGAATGGGTCGCCTCCACAGCCACACAGGAACTCATTGGTCTTTTTGCCAAGCTGGGTTTGCCGCCCCTGGCACTGGCAGCAGCCAACCCTGAACGCCTCAACGGGCAGGCTGACCACTGGGGCAGCTATTACGACACCCAACCCATTGTTGCCGTCGGAAAAATCAAAGCCGCCCTGCAACGCATGCGTGTCCAAGCATGAGCGCCACCTTGCTTCTGGATGCGTTGGCCGCCCATACAGATCGGCCTGCACTGGCTGATGCCACTCAGCATCTCAACGCTGCCGAAGTCTTGCACGCCGTGCACCACTTGGCGGGGCGCTTTGCAGCGTGCCAGGTGATTGCGGTGCTGGCCGACAACAGCGTGGATTGGGTGCTGGCTGACCTGGCCGCGCTGTCAATGGGCGCGGTGCATTTGCCACTGCCGACTTTTTTTAGCCCGGCACAAATGGCCCATGCATTGACGCAAACCAACGCCGATGCCGTCTACACCGATCAACCCGAACGCATCAGTGCCTTGAACCTGGGTTTTTCATGCCAGTGGTCACAAGGCCAACACAGCTTGTTGCGCCGCCAGGTGGATATTCCCCAGCTGCCAGCGGGTTGCACCAAGGTGTCTTTCACCTCAGGCAGCACCGGTACCCCGAAAGGGGTTTGCCTGAGCGGCCAGGGCTTGATGGCCACGGCTCAGGCCATTCAAAGCACCTTGAAGCCGACTGGTCTGAGCAAGCATCTGGCGGTTTTGCCACTGAGCTTGCTGCTGGAAAACACGGCTGGGATTTATGCCGCCTTGCTCAACGGCTCAGAGGTCTATTTGCCACCACTGGCCCAGTTGGGCTGGCGTGGCATGTCCGGATTTGACCCGGCAGCACTCCAGCACAGCGCCGTCACCAGCCAAACTTCCAGCATGATTTTGGTGCCCGAATTGCTCAAAGCCTGGTTGCTTTATTTACAAGCCACGCGCCAGCGTGCACCGCAAAGCCTGCGTTTTGTGGCCGTCGGTGGTGCGCATGTCAACCCAGCCTTGATCCACCAGGCACGGCAAGTTGGCATACCCGCCTATGAGGGCTATGGCCTCACCGAGTGCGGCTCGGTCGTCAGCCTGAACTTGCCAGGTGACGAAGGCTCAGGTGTGGGGCGCGTCTTGCCGCATGTGCAACTGCGCTTGAGTCAGGGCGAAGTTCATCTGCACACCAGCGCTTTTTTGGGCTACACCGGCCAAACCAGCGCACCCACTGCGAAGACACAGGAATTTGCCACCGGCGACTTGGGCGCGCTAGACGTACAAGGCCACCTGCACTTGATGGGTCGCAGAAAAAACATGCTAATCACCACGTTTGGCCGCAACATCTCACCCGAGTGGGTCGAATCGGTGGTGCTGGCACAAGCCGCCATCATGCAGGTGGTGGTGCTGGGCGATGCCCGACCCTGGTTGTCCGCCGTACTGGTGCCCATGCCCGGTATGACCGAACCCCAAATCGAAGCCGCCATGGCACAAGCCAACCACCAGTTGCCTGACTATGCCCAGGTTAAACGCTGGCTCATCAGCACCCCCATGACCCTGATCAACGGTTTGTCCACGGGCAATGGTCGCCCTAGGCGCAGCGCCATTGCCGAGCAGTTTGCGCGGCGCATTGAATCCCTTTACACCGTTCCCCAACCCGCCACTTTCACACCATGAATTTTTACGAACACCTCAAAACCGCCACCGAAGAGAACCGTGGCTACCTGCTGTCAGCCCCCTTGGTGGCCGACTGCCTGCAAGGTCGCGCCCAGCTGAAAGACTACCTGGCTTTTCTAAGCCAGGCCTACCACCATGTGCGCCACACCACCCCGCTGCTGATGTCTTTAGGCGGGCGTTTGCCGGATCGGCTGGCCTGGTTGCGCCCGGCCGTGGCCGAATACATTGAAGAAGAAATTGGCCATGAAGAGTGGATTCTGGACGACATCACCGCCGCCGGTGGCGATGCCGCTGCGGTGCGTGCCAGCCGCCCGGACCTGCCAGCCGAAGTGATGGTGGCTTATGCCTATGACCTGATTGCCCGGGGCAACCCAGCTGGATTTTTTGGCATGGTGTTTGTGCTGGAAGGTACCAGCGTGGCACTGGCCCTGATGGCCGCCGACAAAATCCAGCACGCGCTTGACCTGCCCAACGCCGCTTTTTCTTACCTGCGCTCGCACGGCACGCTTGACCAGCAACACACCCAGCACCTGGCCAGCCTGCTGGAACAGATGGAGCCCGCTGACCAACAAGAAGTGTTGCGCTGCGCCAAAGTGTTCTACAAGCTTTATGGCGACGTGTTCCGGGGGCTGGCCAACACCCAGGTTGCCGCATGCAACTGAACACCGCCCGCGTGTTGCTCACCGGTGCCAGCGGCGGCCTGGGGCAAGCGCTGGCACGCCAACTGGTGCAACAGGGTGCCCAGGTGCTGCTGGCCGGGCGTGATGCGGCCAAGCTCCAAGCCCTGCAAACCCAGCTAGGCGACGCTGCCAGCGTGTGCGTGGCCGACCTCACCCAGGCGCAAGGCGTGGCCGCGTTGACCCAAGCCGCCCAGGCCTTCAAGGTGAATGTGTTGATCAACAACGCGGGGGTCAGTGCTTTTGGGTTGTTGCACCAACAAACCTGGCCCACCGTTGAAGACGTGTTGCAAACCAATTTGCTGGCACCCATGCGTCTGACGCAGGCCTTGTTGCCCTACCTCAAAGCCCTGCCGCATGCCGCCGTGGTCAACATCGGCTCGGCTTTTGGCAGCCTGCCGTTTGCCGGCTTTGTGGCCTATTCCAGTGCCAAGGCCGGGCTGCGCGGGTTTTCCCAAAGCCTGCGCCGGGAGCTGGCCCACAGCCAAATTCACGTATTGCACGTGGCCCCGCGCGCCATCGACACCAAGCTCAACAGCCCTTCAGTCAACGCGCTCAACCGCGCCCTGGGCAACGCCAGCGACAGCCCCGAAACTGTGGCCAACGCCATCGTTGCTGCCCTGCAAGACAAGCACAGCGAATTGCACCTGGGTTTGCCAGAGCGGCTGTTTGCCTGGCTCAACGGCGTGGCTCCCGGCCTGATAGACCGTGGGCTGGCGGGCAAACTGGCCACCATACAGCACCACGCCCAAGATCAAGCCCAAGCCCAAAATATCCAACCCTGATCATCATCACACCATGAAAAAATTCGCATTGACCATCACACTCGCCACCCTGCTGTTCAGCGCAGGAGGCAGCTTTGCCGCCAACGACGAGTCGCTGGTTGGCCCGATTCAAAGCCAATGGGCGCAGATCAAATACCAGCAAGCAGCCAAACAGCAGGCCGACGCTTACCACGCGCTGGCCGAGCAAGCGAGCCAACTGGCACAGAGCCACCCGGACAAAGCCGAGCCGCTGATCTGGCAGGGCATTGCCGTCTCCAGCGAGGCCGGCGCCAAGGGCGGGCTGGGCGCGCTGTCGCTGGCCAAGCAGGCCAAACTGCTGTTTGAGCAAGCCATCCAGATCGACGGCACCGCCTTGAACGGTTCGGCCTACACCAGCCTGGCCACGCTTTACGCCAAAGTCCCCGGTTGGCCACTGGGGTTTGGCGACAAAGCCAAAGCAGAAGAATTGTTCATCAAAGCGCTGTCTCTGAACCCAAAAGGCATGGACAGCCACTTTTTGTATGCCGATTTTTTGGCCGACCAAGGCAAAAACACCGAAGCCTCCAGCCATTTGGAGACCGCACGCCAAGCCGCCCCGCGCCCAGGCCGTGAGATTGCAGACGCAGGGCGCAAGCAAGAGATTGAAGCCTTGCTGAAAAAGCTAAAACCCTGAGGAATTTGCCGAAACGCATCCCCGTGCGAGGCTGCACTGGCACTCTGGAACACGTCAAATATTTATGCCAAATTAAGCTGTAGCCCTTATAAAACAAGGGCAAGCAGCTATTATTAAAATAGCATACCAATCTTTTAAACCAGACTATTTGCTGGTCGGAGTCACCCGGAACCAGGCCGCGTACATGGCCGGCAGCGCCAGCAGCGTCAATACCGTAGCCACGATCAGCCCACCCATGATGGCCACCGCCATCGGCCCCCAAAACACCGAGCGACTCAGCGGAATCATCGCCAGCACCGCCGCCGCCGCGGTCAGCACAATCGGGCGCAGGCGGCGCGTGGCAGCGCCCACAATGGCCTCCCAGGCCAACACGCCCCGGGCGCGATCCTTCTCGATCTGGTCGATCAGAATCACCGAATTGCGTTGAATCATGCCCATCAGGGCAATCACGCCCAAGAGCGCCACAAAGCCAAATGGGCGGTTCAATAACAACAGCGCACCAGCCACGCCCGCTATACCCAGCGGCCCAGTCAGAAACACCAGCACGGCACGGCTGAAACTGTGCAACTGCAGCATCAACAGCGTAAAGGTGATGAACAGCATCACTGGCACGCCCGCAACAATGCTCGACGAGCCCTTGGCGCTCTCGGCCACCGCACCGGCCACCACAATGTGGTAAGCGCCCTGCCCGGCCTGTGCCCATTGAGACTCCAGGCGTTTAAGTTGGGGCAGCAACTGATTGGTCACGGTGGCACCCTGCAGGCCTTCAACAATGTCGCTCTGCACGGTAATGGCGTAGTCGCGGCTCTCACGCCACATCACCCCGGGTTCCCAGGTGAACACCGGTTTGGCAATTTGCGTCAACGGAATCGACTTGCCCGACGCAGTGGGCAGGTAGGCGTTGGCAATGTCGGTGATGGCATTGCGTTCGACCAGTGGCTGGCGCAGCACGATGTCGATGAGCTTGTCGCCCTCGCGGAACTGGCCTACAGTGCTGCCGCTCAAAATGGTTTTGGCAGCCTGGGCAATCGACTGGCTGGTCACCCCCAGCGCGCGCGCCTTGGTCTGGTCAACTTCCAGACGCATCACCTTGATGGATTCGTTCCAGTTGTCATTCACGCCGCGCGTATTCGGGCTGGCGCGCAACACCGCCTTGACTTCGTCAGCACGCTCGCGCAGCACCAGCGGGTCGGTGCCAATCACGCGAAACTGCACCGGGTAGGGCACCGGCGGTCCGTTGGCCAGCAGCTTGACGCGGCCACGCACCTCAGGAAACTCTTGCGCAAGCAAGGTTGGCAGCTTTTTGCGCAAGAGCTCCCGCGTGGGCAAATCTTGCGGCAACACGATCAATTGCGACACATTGCTTTGCGGAAACACCTGCTCCAGTGGCAAATAAAAGCGCGGCACACCCGAGCCCACCCATTGCGTCACCGACTTCACGCCAGGCTCGGCCATCAGGCGCGCCTCGACGCGCTTGGCCACATCTTCGGTAGCAGCAAACGCCGTGCCCTCGGGCGACCACAAATCCACGGTGATCTCTGGCCGGCTTGAATCGGGGAAAAACTGTTGTTGCACCTTGCCCATGCCAGCCACCCCCAGCGCAAACAGCGCCACAGTGGCACCAATGGTGAGCCAGCGGTGGGTGATGCAGGCATTCACCGCGCGTTGAAAAGCAGTGTAAAACGGGGTGTCGTACATGTCATGCGGCTCATGCTCGCCGGTGGCAGGCACTTGCTCACGCGGTGGCGCTTTCAGCAGTAGCGTGCCCAAATAAGGCACAAAGTAGACCGACACAATCCAGCTCAGGCACAGCGCAATCACCGTCACCGCAAAAATTGCAAAGGTGTACTCTCCCACGGCGCTCTTGGCCAGGCCAATCGGCAAAAAGCCGGTGGCGGTGATCAGCGTGCCGGTGAGCATCGGCATGGCGGTAATCTCGTAGGCAAAGGTGGCCGCACGCACTTTGTCAAAGCCCTCTTCCATCTTGCGCACCATCATCTCCACCGCAATGATGGCGTCATCCACCAGCAGACCCAGCGCGATGATGAGCGAGCCCAGTGAGATTTTGTGCAAGCCGATGCCCCAGTAGTTCATAGCCAAAAAGGTCATGGCCAACACCAGCGGAATGGTGATGCCCACCACCAGACCCGGGCGCGCATCAAGCGTCCAGCGTTTTAAGAGCGGATGCTGACCCGGGCGCTTGTGCAGCCCCAGGCTGATGAAGCTCACCGCCAGCACAATCACCACCGCCTCAATCAGCACACTGACAAACTCGTTGACCGAGGTCGCCACCGACTTGGGCTGGTCCTGAATCTGCCCCAGCGTCACGCCAATCGGCAAGTTCGCTTGGATGTGCTGGGTGGCAGCGCTCAGCGCTTTGCCCAGCGCAATGATGTCGCCGCCCTTGGTCATGGACACGCCCAGCGCAATCACCTCCTGGCCCTGAAAGCGCACTTTGACCGCTGGTGGGTCCACATAAGCCCGTTTGATATCGGCAATGTCGCCCAGACGCAGCTGCTTGCCACCGGCGCGAATTGGCATGGCGCGCAGCTCATCCACCGCCCTGAACTGCCCGGCCACGCGCACCTGCACCACGTCCAGCGGGGTTTGCACCGCACCTGCTGACTCCACCGCGTTTTGCTGTCCCAACTGCGCCAGCACCGCATTCATGTCCAAGCCCAATTGAGCCAGCCGTTGTTGCGAGATTTCAATGAACAGCTTTTCGTCCTGCACGCCAAACAGCTCAACTTTGGCCACGTCAGGCACACGCAGCAGTTGCTGGCGCACGTCGTCGGCAAAGTCCTTGACCTCGGCGTAGCTGAAACCGGTTGCCTGCAGGGCATAGATCACGCCAAAGACATCGCCAAAATCATCGTTGAAAAACGGCCCCAGCACGCCTTGTGGCAAGCTACCGCGCATGTCGCCAATTTTTTTACGCACCTGATACCACACATTGGACACCTCGGCGCCCCGTGCATAGTCCTTGATTTTGAAGGTGATGAGCAACTCGCCCGGCTTGGAATAACTGCGAATCTCGTCGGCGTAGGGCACCTCTTGCAGGGTGCGCTCCAGCTTGTCGGTCACCTGCTCGGCCATCTGTTGCGCCGTAGCCCCCGGCCAGTAAGCCCGAACCACCATGGCGCGAAAGGTAAACGGTGGGTCTTCGTCCTGGCCCAGCTGAAAGTAGGCGGATACGCCCAGCACCATCAGCACAACCATCAAAAACCGTGTCAGCGGCGCATGCTCGATGGCCCAGCGCGACAGGTTAAAACCCTTTTCAGGGTGCAGGTGGTGTTCACTCATGGCAGGCTCACTTAGAGGCTGCAGACGCAGCCGCTACCGGGGTTTTAATTGCTATGTTTCCAGGAGCTGTTTGCCCTTTATTATCAAGGGCTAGAGGCTTATTTTCTTTATAAATAGAAACCTTTTGTCCGGGGGCCAGCACATGCACACCCGCCACCACCACCTGCATCCCCGGCTGCAGGCCGCTGGCTACCACCACCTCGTTGCCATCGGCGGTAGCAATTTGCACCACTTGCGATTTAACCGTCATGCTGGGCACGTCCAGCAGCCACACGGCGGTGGCCTGACCCTCCTGGCGCAAGGCGCTGGTGGGCAGCTTGAACACCGGCACCCCCACATGTTGCAACGCATCGGGCAGCACCGACACCGTGCTGCCCAAGGGCAGATCGTTGGGGCTGCTCAACGCCACTTTCACGGTAAAGGTACGTGTGGCCGGGTCGGCACTGGCGGCCACCTCGCGCACCACGCCCTTGAACTCGCCGGGGCCAGACCACTGGCGCACCTGCACCGCCGAGCCTGGTTTGATGGCTGCCACTTTGTCTTCCGGCACGGCAAACACCACGTCTCGTGGGCCGTCCTGGGCGACCTGCAGCACAGGCGTGCCTGCGGCCACCACCTGACCACGTTCCGCCAGCACCGCCGTCACCACGCCCGCAACCTCCGCACGCAAAACCGCATAGCCCGCCTGGTTGCCTTGGGCGCTGAGCTGAGCGTGCGCCTGATCCAGCTGCGCCTGCGCCGCTTTAAGCACCGTGTCACGCCGCTCCAGCTCAGCGCCGCTGATAAAGTTCTGGGCTTTCAAGGCCGAAAAACGTTTGAAATCTGCCGCTGCCAGGTCCCGGTTGGTCTGCGCCGCAGCCAGTTGGGCGCGTGCTGCATCTGCGCCCAACTTCAGGTCTTGCGGGTCAAGCTGCGCCAGCAATTGGCCCGCCTTGACGCGTTGGCCAGCCTCCACCGGCCGCTCGATGATCTTGCCACCCACACGAAACCCCAAGCGCGATTCCACCCGAGCCTTCACCTCACCGGCGTATTCCAACGTGCTGCGGGTATCTTGCAAACCCACGGTTTGCACCTTGACCGCGCGAATCGGCTCCGCAGGTGGTGCAGGTTTGCTGCAGGCCGCCAGCAGCGCCGCAGCCGCTATAGTGATCACCAGACGGCTCGGCCGCACACCAAGAACAATTGAATTCATGAACACGCTCTTTCAGACAAATCAAATTAATGACCAATGGGTTATTAATTCTAATAACTTCGTCCGGCTTGTCAATTCAAGGGCACTTTATTCCCACCAGCAGCCGCGTTTTTCGCCCAAGTCGGCTTGCCCTGAAGGGGCTGCTGGCGTATGAGCCTCTCCTCCCCACAATCCGGCTCAATGGCACACTACGAAAATTTTCCGGTCGCATCCATGCTGTGCCCGCCCCGGCTGCGCCCTGCCATTGCCGCGATTTACCACTTTGCCCGAACCGCTGATGACATCGCCGACGAAGGCGATGCCAGCGCAGCGCAGCGCCTGACCGACCTGGGCCGCTACCGCGTCGACCTGCAAGCTGTCGCTACCGGACAACACGTCAGCAGCACTTGGCCGCAGGTGTTTGGCCCGCTCTGCCAAGTAATCCGCCAGTTTCAACTGCCCGTGCCGCTGCTGGCAGATTTGCTCGATGCGTTTGAGCAAGACATCCGCTACACCGCCGCTGGTCGCCGCTACGCCACCGATGCCGAGTTGCTTTACTACTGCACCCACTCGGCCAACCCGGTAGGGCGTTTGCTGCTGCACTTGTATGGCTTTTCCGATGCTGTTTCACTGGCGCAAAGCGACCAGATTTGCACCGCGCTGCAACTCATCAACTTCTGGCAAGACATCAGCGTAGACGTAGCCCGTGGCCGTTGGTATCCGAGCCAGCAGGCAATGGCGCAATTTGGCGTGCTTGATGCCGATTTGCAAGCCGATAGCATGTCAGAAAACGCTACAAAGTTAATAGCTTCTTACTCAAGCGTAGCAAGGGCTACCATGCTAAAAGGTTCACAACTTTCTTGCCGCATTCCAGGCCGGGCGGGCTGGGAACTGCGGCTGGTGGTGCAAGGCGGCCTGCGCATTCTGGACAAAATTGAAGCGCTGAACTTTGCCACCTGGCGCACACGCCCCAAACTCAGTGTGTGGGATGTGCCGCTGCTGCTGTGGCGGGCGCTGTGGATGTAGCGCCAAGCCGTACTTCACAGGCTCAATGCGGCGTGGCCAAACGCCGCTCCATGCGCCGAACGCCGTGCGACACCAGCAAGATCAGTACCAGATATTCCAGCACCAGCACCGAGTAAATCTCCAGCGGGCGGTACTCATTGACGTTGAGCTCGTTGGCCTTGCGGGTCAGATCTGACAGACCAATGACCGAGATCAACGACGACATTTTGAGCACATAAACCAGCTGATTGCCCAGCGCCGGCAAGATCACCTTGAGCGCTTGCGGCAGCACCACCAGCCGCATTTGCAAGCGCCAAGGCAAACCCAGGGCTCTTGCCGCCTCAAGCTGTCCGTGCGGCACCGACTGAATGCCGGCACGAAAAATCTCGGCTTCAAAAGCGCTGTCGCTCAAGCTCATGGCCAACACGCCGGTGGCAAACACGCCCAATTGCACCCCGACGATCACCGGCAGCCCATAAAAAACCCAGAGCAACAGCACCAGCAGGGGAATCGCCCGAAACACCTCGACATAGACACGGTTGAACGCCTTGAGCCAACGCTGGCGTGACAGTCCCGCCAGTGCCACCAGCAAGCCCAGCAGCACGGAGGCCAGCATGGCGCTCAGCGACACCAGCACCGTGTCGGCCAAACCGCCCAGCAAAAATGCCAGGTTGGAGGCGCCCTTGCCTTGCAGCGGGTTGAAAATGTACCAACCCCATTGGTATGTCTGCCCCGCGCTGGCCTGGGTGCTGCAACCAGTCAGCAGCCCCAGCCACAGCGCCAGACCTATGTAAATGAGGGCTATTTTTTGGCGTTGAGCCATTTGGCCTCAAGCGTGTCGAAAAAGCCTTCGGCTTGTTTGAGCGCAATCCAGTTGTTCACATAGGTTAGCCAGACATCGTCGCCCTGAGGCAGGGGGTAAGCAAACGGGCGCTTGTTGCGCATGTCGGCACTGCTGCCCACCCTGTGCAGGTTGGGGTAGGTTTTCATCAAGGTGGCGGCTTCCACATTGCTGGTGAGGGTGGCGTTGGCGCGCCCCGCCAGCACTTCCTGATAACCGGTGGCGGGCTTCTCTACCGCCCGAATTTTGGCGTTGGGGAAATGCTGGCGCGCCTGTTGCTCAAAGGTGGTGCCCATCAGCACCGCGACGGTGACATTGGGCTGATTCAAACTGGCCCAGGTGGGGAACTTGGCCGCAGCTTTTTGCCCCACCAGCGGCACCGCACCTGCATACAAATAGGGATTGGAAAAAGCCACCGTTTTGGCGCGCGCCATGCTGATCGACGCGCCCGAGAAAATGTCAAACCGATCCGACGCAATGCCGTTCACCAGCGTAGCCCATTCGGCTGGCACAAACTCCAGCGTGACACCCATGTCTGCAGCCAATTGGGTCATGGCTTCAACGTCAAACCCGGTGTAACTGTTACTGGCCGTGTCTTTCACCGACATCGGGTTGAAGTCGCCCGTGGTGCCCACGCGCAGCGTGCCCCGCTCCAGCACCTGGTTCAGTTTGGACTTGCCTTGCGCCATGACCGCTGGCGTACCCAGTAGCAAACAAAAGCCCAGAACTGCGGACAAAAAGCTTGAGATTTTTTTCATGACAAACCGATCCTGCAAAATTTAAACAGCTGGCATGTTAAGTGCCAGCTGCGTTTTTGCGCTTGGGGCAGATGTCAAAACCCTGCGCTTTAAAAGCCCGCCACATTACCTGCACGCCACGCATTTGGAGCCTGCCCAATTGAACCGCATGGCCTTGTTGACCATCCAGCTTACAGGGTCAGCACCGTGCAACCGGTGGTTTGGCGCGCTTCCAGATCGCGGTGGGCTTGCTGCACGTCTTCAAGCTTGTAGTGCTGGTCAATGAGAATCTTGACCTGGCCGTTGGTTACAACCGCAAACAACTCATCCGCCATGGCCTGGGTGCTTTCACGCGTGGCGATGTGGGTAAAAAGCGTTTGCCGGGTCACGTACAGCGAGCCCTTGGGGCCCAGCATGCCAGGCGCAAACGGCGCTACCGGGCCGGACGCATTGCCAAAGCTGACCATCAGGCCAAAGGGCGCCAAGCAGTCCAGCGACTGATCCCAGGTGTCCTTGCCCACCGAGTCATAAACCACCTTGACCCCCTTGCCACCGGTGATGGCTTTAACCTTCACCAGGAAATCTTCGCTAGCGTAATTGATAGCAAACTCTGCCCCATTGGCAAGGGCTAGAGCACATTTTTTATCTGAACCTGCAGTGCCTATCAAACGCAGTCCCAACGCCCGAGCCCACTGGCAGGCGATCAGCCCCACGCCCCCGGCAGCGGCATGAAACAGCACAAAGTCACCGGCCTGCAAACCGCCTTGCGGCGTGCAGCGTTTGAGCAAATACTGCGCCGTCAAGCCCTTGAGCATCATCGCCGCACCGGTCTCAAAGCTGATGGCATCGGGCAGCTTGCAAACACACTTGGCAGGCATCACCCGCCGCTCGCAATAGCTGCCCGGTGGCTGGCTGGCATAGGCGGCGCGGTCGCCCACCTGCAAGTGCGTCACCCCAGCGCCCACCGCCTCCACCACGCCAGCGGCTTCCATGCCCAGGGTTTGCGGCAGCGTCATGGGGTACAGGCCACTGCGCTGGTACACGTCGATAAAGTTCAACCCCACCGCCTGGTGGCGAATGCGAATCTCGCCCGGACCGGGCTCACCCACAGCCACCGTGACCAGTTTGAGTTGTTCAGGGCCGCCATGTTGGTCAATGCGGATGGCGCGTGATAAGGGTGCGGTCATGGTTTGCCTCGTTTAAAAAAGAGCAAATCTTGCCACGGAAAACAGGCCTTTGCTCAGGGCTGGCAGACCGTGCAAAAAACGGGCTACCATTAAACCAACTTGACTTGCCAAAATGTGAATAGGCTAAAACCACGTTGACTTATTTTGCGAACCATTCAACTTAACTCCTTTTCAGTTCATATTCGTCACACGGCGGTCGTGCTGGCTCTGTTGTGCAGCGCCAGCATCTGCCACGCACAAACCGCTGTATCCCAACCCGCACCGGTGCTGAAACTGCGCATTGTGGGCGGCCTGGGCGGCCTCAACCAATACACACAGCAAGAAGAACCGTTCTGGAGCCGTGAACTGGCGCGTTTGAGCCACGGCAAATACAGCGCCGACATCGTGCCGTTTGACCGCGCGGGCGTGCCCGGCAATGACATGTTGCGGCTGATGCAGCTGGGGGTGATGCCGTTTGGCACCACACTGATCAGTAGCCTGGCGCAACCTTACTCCGTCTATGCTGCCATTGACCTGGCCGGACTCAACCCCGACCTGAGCAGCCTGAAAAAATCAGTGGCTGCCTTTCGCCCCTACCTTGAAAACGAGCTGCGTCAACGCCACAACGTCGAGATGTTGGCGCTGTACACCTATCCGGCCCAAGTGGTGTTCTGCAAGCAGGCCTTTTCTGGCCTGACCGATCTGGCAGGCCGCCATGTCCGGGTGTCGTCTGCCACCCAGTCCGACTTTGTTGCAGCACTGGGGGCGACACCTGTGCGCACGGGTTTTGGCGAGATCATGGCCAACATGAAGTCCGGCAACACCGACTGCGCCATCACCGGCACCATGTCGGGCAACACCCTGGGTCTGCACCGCGTGACCAGCCACATTCACAGCCTGCCCATCACCTGGGGACTGGCCGTGTTTGGAGCCAACAAAACCGCCTGGGATGCCTTGCCCCCCGACCTCAAGGCTCTGCTTAGCCGTGAGTTGCCTCAGCTAGAAGCGAGCATTTGGCGCGCCAGTGAACATGAAACTGCCGAGGGTCTGGCCTGCAACACTGGCAGACCAAATTGCAAAACGGGTATCCAGGGCAAGATGCAAATAGTGGCACTCAGCACCAGCGATGATCTCCTGCGCCAGCAAATGTTGCTTAGCACCGTGCTGCCAGGCTGGCTCAAGCGCTGCGGCGCCTCTTGCGCCCTGGTCTGGAACCAAACCATTGGCGCTAGCCTGAACCCGCCGCTGCTGCTCAAACCATGAGCCCGTTGAAAACCAGGCATCTTGAACTCACTGTGCTGGCCGTGGTGATGGCATTTTTGCTGGCTCTCACCTTGGCGGTCAGCAGCCTGATCTGGCGCGAACATGAAGATGCCCTGCGCAACAGTGCAGCCCAGTCCAGCCGCTTTGTCGGCGGAGCGGTGGCGGCACTGAACCGTACCCTGCTGGGCATTGACGTGCTGCTGGCCAGCCTGGAAGAATCCCTGGCGCTCAGTGAACAGCACCTAGACACCCTTGACACCGCCCAAGCCAGCGCCATGCTGCGCAGCATCATCGGGCGCAACCTGATGCTGCGCCGCCTGGCCTTGCTTGACGCGCAGTCCCACGTGCTGGCCGCTTCCAGTTTTAGCACCATCCCAGCCTTGCCTGACGATTTTTTAACCCGGGTGTCGGCTCCACAAGTGTTCGACCTGAAGATCAGCGCGCCGGTGCGTGAAAACAGCAACGACGAGCACGTGCTGTTTCTGGCACGCCAACTCAAACTGGCCGATGGCACACGGGTAGTGGCACTGGCCGAGGTACTGGTGATGCAGTTGAACACCATCATGGTGCAAGGCGCTGACATCAGTGGCCTGGAAGTGACCCTGGAACGCAGCAACGGCCAACTCTTGGCCGGCATGCCTGCGCAAGACAAGTTGCTGGGCACGCTGTTGCCTCATGCGCTCCCACAAGGCCTGTTGGACACACAAAGTCGTCCGGCCAGACTGACCGGGCAGCCGGCCTTGGTGAGCACCCAATCCATCCTGTACGACGACGTGCTGATCGCCGCCAGCGTTCCGCTGGAGGCCTCGCTGGCATCCTGGCGCGCGGAACGCAATTTCATTGTCTTGGTTGCCTTGGTGTTTGCCGCCATGATTTTGGCTGCTGGTGGGTTTGCGGTGTGGTATCTGGCACGCATGGCTCAGGCCCGCCTGACCATCAAACATTCCAAAGCCGAAATCGAACACCTGGCGTTTTATGACCACCTGACCAACCTGCCCAACCGCCTGCTGTTGACGGATCGGATCAACCACGCCTTGATCAATAGCCAGCGCAAACAGACGTTTGGCGTGTTGCTGTTTCTGGACCTGGACAACTTCAAAAACATCAACGACACCCAGGGCCATGACGTAGGCGACCTGCTGCTCAAACAAGTGGCGCTAAGGCTCACCAGCCACGTGCGCGCCCACGACACCGTAGCCCGCCTGGGGGGCGACGAGTTTGTGGTGTTGCTCGAAGACTTGTCAAAAAATTCGCTTGAAGCAGCAGAACTGGCCAAGCGTATTGGCAAGACCCTGTCCAGCCAACTGGCTCTGCCCTATGAACTGGCTTCACAAAGCCACAAGAGCAGCGCCAGCATCGGTGCCACGCTGTTTGGCGCTGACTCCGCCAGTGCCGCCGAACTGCTCAAACAGGCCGACATCGCCATGTACCGCGCCAAGGCACAGGGCCGAAACGACCTGTGCTTTTTTGACCCGCAAATGCAGGCCGACATCAGCGCCCACGCCGCGCTTGAAGCCGACTTGCAGCAAGCTGTCGTGCAACACCAGTTTGTGCTGTTTTACCAGCCCCAGGTAACGGCGCACGGGGTGGTGATGGGCGCTGAAGTATTGATCCGCTGGCAGCACCCCACACGCGGCATGGTGCCCCCAGTGCAATTCATTCCGGTGGCCGAAGAAAGTGATGTGATCAACGACATCGGCCTGTGGGTGCTACAAACCGCTTGCCAGCAATTGGGCCAGTGGCAGCAAGACCCGTCCACGGCACAACTGCAGCTGGCCGTCAATGTGAGTGCCCGTCAATTCAGACAAACTGATTTTGTGGCCTTGGTCAAAGCAGTGATCGGGCAAACCGGCATCCAGCCCCACGGGCTAAAACTGGAACTGACCGAATCCCTGGTGTTGGACAACATTGACGACACCATTGCCAAAATGACAGCACTCAAAGCCCTGGGCGTGCGCTTTTCAATGGACGACTTTGGTACCGGCCAGTCATCCCTGAGCTACCTGACCCGTTTGCCGCTGGACCAGCTCAAAATTGACCAGTCTTTTGTGCGCAACATCGGCCTCAAACCCAGCGACGG
>MNXW01000058.1 GCA_001871515.1 Comamonadaceae bacterium CG2_30_57_122 | reverse complement strand
GCAATTGCCATTTGGGACGGTGAACTGACCAATATTGACTTGCTGGGGTGAAAAATCGCTCAATGGCTTGAGATAGACGCAGGACTTTTCGCCCTGAATCTGCTGCGCCAAGCCTGTTTCCTGGGCAAGAAAGAAGTCAAGGTTGATGAAGGCTGGCGGGTTCTTTTCCAACCCAGATCGGGTATACAAGTGCAGAAAAAATTTGTCCTGGTATTTATCAAGATTACATTTGGGTAGCGTTAACGTGAGCCCTTTGGCGGTAACTTCCAACTGCATTCCGTCGTGTACACGGTCGGTCATGGCCACTCCCTTGGGCGGAATAATCTCCATCACCACAGCGGAATTTGTCGCCTGTCGTGTCATGACGATTGCCGCGCCTGCAACCACAAAAGCACACGCAACAATTGTCAATAATCTGTAGTCAATCTTCATGATGCTATTTGGCTGGATTTAGGAATAGTAGGAATGGGTTCTTGCAGCAAGTTCTTAACATTGAACGCAAAACCACTCATCAGGAAGTGCTCTTCGTAGATTTTTCTGCCTTCAATACCAAGGGCAGTGACGGCTTGTGGGTTTTGTATGGCCCACGATATTTTTTCCGCCAAGGCTGCGGCAGATTCGTTTTCAAAGATCAAGCCATTTTCCCCATCCGCCAACATGCCGGCCTGTCCAATCACCGATGAACATAGGCATGTTTTGGAAAACATGAGTCCCTGGGTAATCGAGATTGGCAAGGGGTCTGCCCGCGAGGCGCAGACCACGACATCTGTTTCAGCATATTGTTCAAGCAATTGTGAAAATGGCATATTGGGAAGGCACTCCACTTCGGGAATCAGGCCAGCATCGGAACACACCTGCTTGTAAAAATTGGCTGACCAATCGTTGTAGGGGGAGCCGATCATTCGAAAGAAGGCTTTGTGCCTTAGTTCAGTTGGCAACAGCTTGATGGCATCAAGAAAAATGTCCTGCCCTTTGCGCGGTTCCATCGTGCCAACCATCGTAAATACCATGCGCTCCAGCGGAGGTGAACGATGGGGCAGCGCGATGTCGTCACAGCCGTAAACCAACAGATGCAACTTCTCTTTGGCGACGTATTGCAAAGCCGGGGCAAAACACAAGGGGCTGCCAAGCCAGATGGACTCACATGCGCAGAAGAGCGCAGCCAGGTCCGGCGCAAAGTTGTCGGCGACATAGGCAAAGCCCTTTTCTTCTTCATGGATCCACCATGTCAAATGCTTGGCGACACTTGCATAGTTACGAACAAACGGGAAGGAAGCCAGAGGTGTAACGATGACTCTTTCAAACCCCGCAATGATTTCGCGGATTGCCGGCGTACGGTCTTTGGAATCGAACAACTGTGGTTGAACCAGCGTAGGGAACCCTTCGTTTTCAAACTCTTCCCGAATAGGCCCGTCGACACATGCCATGACGACTGGTCGTACACCATATTGCAGAAAGAGTGCCCTGGCCAAGAAAAGAACCGCGCGCGGCGCACCCGTGCGAGAGAACTCGTGCAGCACCAGCAGAACCTTGTGCTTTTCACCCAGGTTTTCTGAAGTATTGATACCGCCACTTACAGCCGGTGATTCGCCACCAGGCGCTTGCAGGTGTCGAAATTTCTGACGCATCAAACCCAGTGGTTGAGAGATTAATTTGCGCCGCAAATACCGCAACGGTCTTGTGAGACGCCAACTCATTGATCTGAAAATAAAGTCACGTTCTGCATTGAGCGCAGTGATGTGCTTGTCTCGCTCCAGTTGCTGCGCTTCGAGTGATGCAACACTTGTTTCAAGCGATTGCAGCGCAGCGTTGAGGCGCGCAATGTCAAGCGCTCGTTCGTTGGCAAGTTTTTCCCAAGCCACGCGCTGGGACTCCAGCCAGGCCGCGCTGCCATTCAGTGCTTGCACTTGTTTTTGTAGCTCGGCGACGCTGTTCTCGCGTATTTGCTTGCTGGTCGTTAGCGTGTAGTTTTCATAACGAAGACGGTTTAATTGGTGCTCTGTTTCGAGGGCCTGACGATTGAAGTCGACCGATGTGTCGAATTGACAGAGTTGCGGTGGGTTTTCAATCGGCTGGTTTGAGCATATAGCGACAAAACCTACGGGCGCGTCCGCTGATACATCCTTAGACAGCGTATCGAACATGACCGATTCAATGCCTGGCACCGAATGCTTGCCGATCAAAACACTTGGGCGAACCCACTGCTTGAGCATCGTCACGTGCTTGAAGCCTTCGTGCAACAACTCCATAAATTCCGACTCTGTCATCTCGCGCAGATGGTACGGATTGTCCCCATAAGCAGCCGTGAACAGTGGGTCTGGTGTGGAAATGACCAGCTTGCCCCCAGAAGTCAGCAGGCGCGCCACACTGCGGATGGTCTCCAGTTGCGTCGCATGGTCGACATGCTCAATCATTTCAAAACAGGTCACCAGATCAAAGGAACCCGGCGGCAAACCACGCCCCAGATCGGCGCGCTGCACAAAACTCAGTTTGGGGTTGCGGTGGGTCTGCCTGGCCCACTGAATTGCGCTGTCGGCAATGTCCATGCCCACCACAGATTCAGCAACTTCCCCGAGCAAGGCGGTGCCATAGCCCGTGCCACAGCCGAAATCAAGCACTCTCGCGCCTTGAGCCATGTGGGTCGCCAAACCGTAACGCGGAAAGTGCTCGTATTCTGTGAGCTTCCAGTACGAATCTGGAACGTAGCGCTCATGCATGAATTCTTTGAATTCGCTGCCACTGGCCTCGGCGACGATGCCAAGGAAGTCGCCCCACTCGTCATTGATTGACGGCGGCTCGTCTTCGAAGCGTGTCGCCGGTTGGTCGGGCAGCTTGACCACCCCATAAATCTTGATGTCCTTGAACAACAAGCGCCGCAGCAAGACCTGAAATGACTTCGCTGAGTAGAAGACAAGGTGTGACGGCGGATGTCGATACGCCCAGCCAGCAGGATCAGTGACGGCGTCGGTACTGCGCGCGTTGGGCGTGCTGATGACCACCAGTGTCTCGGGTCCGATCGCCCCTCTGCCAAACAGCGTAAATAACAATTTGTAGGGGTCTTGCAAATGCTCAATGACCTCGAACATGAGAATCAGGTCAAAACGTATGGGGAAAAGGTCTTCGGCCTGCTCCACCACGGTTAGGCGATCAGCATGGCGCTGCTGCGCCATGGTGCGTGCGTGCGCAGAAGGTTCGATGCCAAAGCACTGCCAACCCTGGTCGGCAGCCAGTCGCAGATGCGTGCCGTAGCCGCAACCCACGTCAAGTACCGTCAACTTACCTTTCCCATCAGGAAATCGCCCCAGCAGCTCTTTTACCAAGTGTAGGGAGGGCTCGGTTTGGGCGTCGTAGTCGCTGTAGCCGCCGCGCTCGCCCCCCTCAAACCAGGCTTCACGGTCATACAAGTCTTTAAGTGTCTTGTCGTCTGGCATGGGCCATACAAAATCAGTGGCTGACTCTGGGCAGCGCCAGACAGCAAAGCCGTCGACCTGACACAAGGGTTGCACATCAGTCGACTTTGAAATCGGACAGGCTGGTGTTGTGCTGGCGGCAGGTGAATTTACGGTAAGTTGGTTTTTGGTGTTTGCAGGCTGCATTTCGGTCATGTCATTGCATATCAAGTGGCACACGGCGTTGCTTCGCTGGGTGTGCACATTTGACCTTGGCTTATTGAATTGAAAGCGTGATGGGTGTTTATGGTGCGCTGTGCCCCGAGTTCAATGGAATCCACTGGCATGGATGAATAAATTTTCCCCATGTTGGGAAATTCCAGCGTACAGAGAAAGGCAAGGCAAGGTCGGTTAGTGCGTAGCACACTGATAAGTCTTCTGAGTTTGCCCCAAATGCCACCAGGTAATCGCCAGGCGCAAGGCAGTTGGGTTCCAAAACAAACCTCCCGCGCTGGATGCCGTCCACGTCTTGTGGCTCCCAGAATACACCTGCCTCCAAGCTGGTTTGTCCAACGACCCAATCGCCATCGGCTCTAAAAATACTGATTGTAAAAACTGTGCGACCCATCGGCTTTACCGCTTGCACTGCAAGTTTAAAACGGATGGTGTCGCCGACACTAAAGACAGGTTTTGTGGTGCTTTCTGGAATATCGTGCTTGGCCTCAATGAATTTCGCCATGCCCGTCTGCTTCTGGGAAATAACGGTAGCCAAAATTTTACGATCAGTTTGGACTCCCGTGGTTTTGACGTAATACTCTTGACTGACTGGCACAGGATCACCAATCATGACAATCTCACCGCAATCCAGCCAGGCCACTTGATCACAGATCAACTGCATGGTGCTTAAATCATGAGTCACAAACAAAAGCGTTGTGCCTTTGTCACGAAGCTCCCTGATTTTTAAAATACACTTATTCTGAAACGCGATGTCACCAACGCTCAACGCCTCGTCAATAATGAGTATGCTTGGTTCAACATGTATTGCAATTGCAAAGGCCAGGCGAACAAACATGCCACTGGAATAGGTCTTGACGGGTTGATTGATGAACTCACCGATATCAGCAAATTCAATAATTCTGTTAAAACGCGTATCGATTTCTTCCTTACATAATCCCAGCACCAAGGCATTCAAGTAAACATTTTCTCGGCCGGTAAATTCCGGATTGAATCCAGCGCCCAATTCTAATAAAGCGGCTACGCGCCCGTTGATTTCAACGGAGCCGCTGCTTGGTGTTAAGGTGCCACAGAGAATTTGCAATAACGTAGATTTGCCCGCCCCATTGCGTCCGATGAAACCAAATGTTTCCCCTTTTTTTACCTCAAATGAAACATCTTTGAGCGCCCAGAATTCACGGAAATATTGCTTCCGGGCTTGACCCTTTGTGCCGCGCAGTCGCGGCAAGATGAATTGTTTGAGGCGATCACGCGGGGTGTCATAAATCTGATAACACTTACCAAGATTTTTAACGCGAATGGCGATATTGTCACAGGACATCCGCAAATCCTTTTCTGGTTTTTTGAAACCAGGCGTAGCCCAACCAGGCAACGGCGACTGCCGCCAGGGTATAGATGCCCAGTCCCAGCCAGTTAGGTAAACGCCCCCAGATCAGCACTTCACGCGCTTGCTCAATAATAAAGGTTAGCGGGTTAGCCATGATGATCGAACGAAACCGTTCTGGCACCGCAGTCATGGGGTAAAACACCGGAGAAAGAAACATCAAGACAGTTG
Source organism: Comamonadaceae bacterium CG2_30_57_122 (assembly GCA_001871515.1). Taxonomy (GTDB): domain Bacteria; phylum Pseudomonadota; class Gammaproteobacteria; order Burkholderiales; family Burkholderiaceae_C; genus Rhodoferax. The sequence goes on along the minus strand of MNXW01000058.1, from coordinate 11,746 downwards.
TAATGATGCTGATGGTTTGTCCAACGTCACGCAAAAAAACTCCTAAAGATGCCAACATCCAAGCCAGACCTGTTGTCAGGATGACCAGCGGCAGCAACACCAAAGGGGTAAAAACCGCCGTCCAGTGCAGGTAACCATTGAAGAGCGCAAAGGCTGTCAACAGCACACCCAAGCTGATCAGGCTATGGAACAAGGCCGCACCCATGGTGATGACTGGTAATATTTCAATCGGGAAAACAACTTTTTTGACGTAATTGACGTTGGAGAGAATCAATCCGGGGGCGCGGTTGAGCACTTCGCTAAACAGGCTGAGCACGATCATCCCGACAAAGAGAACCAGTGCGAATTGGGTCTTGCTGTCATCACCAGCGCCCCAGCGGGATTTGAATATCTCGGAGAAAACAAAGGTGTAAACCAGCAACATGAACACGGGGTTGAAGAACGACCAGGCCAAGCCCATCACCGACCCTTTGTAACGGCCGACAACTTCACGCTTGGTCATTTGCCCAATGAGTTGACGGTTGCGCCAAAAGCTTTTGCCCAGCGCCACGATTGACGTAGGCTGGACTGCATGGGGGTTGATGCCTTCAGAAGTGGTTATTGAAGAGCGAACAGTAGTCATAATCAAGTGTGGCGTTTCATTCAAAAATGTTGGCTTTGAAGTCTTTAGCGCGAAGGCGGGAAACAATTGTAAGGTTGGCCAAAAAGGAATAACTCGAAAACTTTTGCATTTATGTTTATTGGCGACGCGTGGATCACGACTGGGTTCTGCCTTCGCGTACGGCGGCAGCGCTTGGCTCACTGCCGAACAGTGCGAACGGCTATGTTCTCGATCCTGACACCGTGTCGCCCGACTGAACCCCAGCAAGCACTTCAACTCGGTGATGGACGCACCATCGGCGTAGCCCAACATCACTTTTGCTCGCTCGATATCTCGTGTCGTTGCCGTCCTCGACGTGGTCAATGCTTTGAGTGTGGCTCTTTGTTCAGATGTCAACACCAACGCAGCTCGTTTGGATTTCCTTGCCATGGTTAGGGCTTGTTCATGAAGAAGCTGTACATTTGGCCGCCGGATTTGGGATGCAATGCGAGGCGCAAAGCGTGCCGTGCAGCTCTGCTGCACAAGCGATTTGCAACGACGCAGTACGCCCAAAGTTAGCGAGTCAAATGTGCATGTTATTTGTGAACAAGCCTTTAGATTTCTTAAGTGTCGCAGCGCAAGGTGTTTCTTTGTTTTTGATGGAGATCATGATGGGATTTGAATCATTAAAACCCGGCTTGCTGCTGGGCTCGGCGGTGTACGCGCTGCTGGGTGTGCTGATTTTTTGGCTGTGCTTCATCGTCATCGACAAGCTCACGCCCTACAACCTGTGGGAAGAGATTGTGGAAAAGCAAAACAAGGCACTCGGCATGGTGGTGGCCGCCATGTCGCTGGGCATCTGCATCATTGTGGCGGCGGCGATTCATTGAACCGAGAATGTTCATGCGGGTTTGAGATGATGGCGAAGCTAAATTTTGGCTTGTGCTTGCCGATGAGGAGTTGCTCGTGCCCTTCTATCCGTTTCCTGGGTTCAGAAAGGGGATGATCGAACAGATTTCTGAAGTTCCGTGGCCTAGGAGGCTGTCGGACTTTCGGTACAGTCCATTCGAAACCCATCGCTATTTCTATTGGTTTCGGGCGCAGTGGGCTAACAGCTTGCTTGACTTGGACACGCAGTCGCAAAATGCCGCCTCACGGCGCTGGCTGCGTATTGGGGCGCGCCAACGTTCATCAGCTTCATATTCTTCGATTTGACTTGCAAAGTTTCATAAATACAATGTATGCATGATTACGTTTGAATGGGATGAGCCTAAAGCCGTTGCAAATCTCAAGAAGCATCAAGTCTCTTTTGAAGAAGCCAAGTCGGTATTCTTCGACGAATTTGGTATCCAGTTCTTCGACGACCAGCATCCATCAAACGATGATCGCTTCTTGATGCTTGGCATGAGTTCTTGGGCAAAGTTGCTCATCGTGTGTCATTGCGAGCGGGAGCATGGTGCAGTTGTTCGCATCATCTCGGCACGAAAGGCAACCAAGCGCGAGAGCGCGTTCTATCGAGGTGCACCTAAATGAAAGCAGAATACGATCTTTCCAAATTGAAGTTCAAAAAAAACCCGTATGCGTCGAAGCTGAAGAAGCCCGTCACGATGCGACTTTCAGAAGATGTTGTGGCGTATTTCAAGGGCATGGCCGATGAGGTAGGGGTTCCGTATCAAAGTCTCATTAATTTGTACCTGCGCGACTGTCTTGCCAATAGCCGCAAAGTGCAAATCAATTGGCCTCAAGCTGTCTAACGTCCATGTTCAACAAGGACACCCCAAAGCATGAAACATGCGTGCCCTGCGTAGGGAAGGGTTTCAACCCGCCATGGCCGACTTAAGTCGGCCCTACGACACGCCATTCTTGTCGGCTGTGGGTGTTGTTTCACGTTAACGGGTTCGTCGATTGAACCCATAACGGCGGCCGATGCGGTCGCCATTCTTAAGTGCTGAGTGCGCCGTTGTGGTTCACTTACGGCCAACGTTATAGCGCGCAACGGCTTGATTTTGACGTTTAGTTCTCTGCGAATCCGGCTCGGCTCAAGCGGCTGCTGCCGCCATGAATTCCTTGAGTGACGTGAGCTCGAAGATTTTGCAAAAAAGCTTGAACATTTCACCCACACTGCAAGTTCGACCTGGCATGGCTTTCAACGTCATGGTCAACCACTCGATCATCTTGCCGACCTATCGATGATCATGGCACGGCACTGTGACTCTAACACCGCGACGTTTGGCAGATGCCGATCCGCTCACAACACACCGCGTCAAACAGACTGATGCCAGTGTCAGCTTACGGGCAAATCAATTTCATGAATTTGAAAGCCATCTAGCCGCCCATCCTGGCTGACCTCAACGGGCACTTATGCACATCTCTGCATAAAAGAACAAAGACGACAGTCGACTCTCAGAACTGCCTCATCTAAAGCCGACATTTCCACCTGCATTTTGACTGATGGCAAAGTGGCAATGGTTCCCAGGTTGATACAGCAAATGGCTGTTTCGTGCGCTGACAGACGAAACAATGCGCCGCAGCGGGGGCGTGGCTTGGCCGTTGGTGAGTTCCAAACCAGGAACCATGTCGTGGGTTTTCCGATGAGCCTGCACCATTGCTTTTTTTTGCCTATCTGGTCTGCTGCAAATTGAGTTCCCCTGCCCCACCAGCAATCCCACAATGATCCGCGAACTTCCCTCCCGGTGAGCTGAAACGGTGTGTTTCCCGCCGTATGGGGGGACTGCACCCCACAAAGGGCAACACCGTCTTCAACAGCTTCAATGTTTGGCAACAAACTGAACAGGCAAGGTTTGATTGACTAATCGGTTTATCCCACCGAGAGAGCACGCGGATATTTGTTCTCGCTAACCGGGGCGATTGCAGCGACATGCGTGTCAATGCACCCAAAGAACTCGATCGTCGCTCGATTGTTACAAAAATGAAACAAATTACGGGTTTCTACCGAGGAAGAGTGTTTCGAATTTGTAATCTACTTAGCATCTGGACTTTTTACCAACCACCATGCAACGCAGAACCTGGCTTGAAACAGCTGCTGTTTGGAGTGTGCTCAGCACCGCTGGTCATGCCCAAACACACAAACCATCCTCTACAGCCCCGCTGCGGGTAGGCTTGACCGCCGTGATCCTGGCGGATCAGGCGGCTTTTCTGACGCGCTGGAGCGACTATCTGGCCGCGCGTCTGGGTTTACCCGTGGTGTTCGTGGCGCGCGAGTCATACCAAGCCATCTTGGATTTGCTGTTTTCAGAGCAACTCGACGCTGCTTGGATCTGCGGCTACCCCTACGTGATGCACCAAAGCCGATTGCAGTTGCTGGCCATCCCCCTGCTCGCTGGCCGACCGTATTACCAGTCGTATTTGATTGGACAACCCAACAAAGCCTCCGCAATCACGGGGTGGAACGACCTGAAAAACCGGGTACTGGCCTATTCCGACCCTTTGTCCAACTCTGGCTGGCTGGTGGCACAGGCACAGCTGCGCCGCGCAGGTCTGACGTCAAAAGACTTGCGTCGTTCTTTTTTTGCCCATGGCCACCGCAACGTGGCTGAGGCCGTGGCCTCCGGACTGGCTCAGGCTGGTTGCATTGACGGTTACGTCTGGGACACCATGCAACTGCAAAACATGGCGGCAGCGGCGCAAACACGCGTGGTTTGGCGATCAGACTGGTACGCTTTTCCACCCATGGTGAACCTGCTGGGCAACAAAAATCCAGCTTTGCCAGCGTTTGGCGCGGCGCTACAGAATATGTTCACTGACACGCAAGGGCAAAGCTTGCTCAAGGCTTTGAACCTGTCCGGTTTTGCCACACCCGATGCAACTTTGTTTGAACCCATCAAAGCACTGGCGGCCAGCGTGGGCGCGTTGCGCGCCTGACGGCACGGTCTGCATATGCTGCCCAGATTTCCCTACCGGGTTCAAATTCCGCTGGGCTTGGCGCTGGCGGTGACGCTGTCGGTGCTGTTGGTCAGCATTGTCGCGGCCCGAATTTCTGCGCGTAACGCCCAACTTGAAATTGTCAACCGGGTACAAAGCATCGTGGAATTATTAGCCGCGCAAGGCAAGCCACTGCTGGCGCAAGACGACACTTGGCGCGCCTACACCCTGTTGCGCAACGCATCCGCCTTGCTACCCCAGACCGCCAAAGGCCAGTCGCGCGCCGCGCTGCTGGATGCCCAGGGTCGCTTTTTGGCAGCCTCCGATCCCCGTCGATTGCCTACCGGCGAGCAGGCCTTAGGGGTGCTGATCAACGGCCGTTTACTTCCAACAGTGAGTGATGCCACACGCACCAAAACCTTGACGGCACCCGATGGTGGCATGGCCTTGATTGAGCCGATCCGCAGCGACGATGCGCAAGTCATTGGTTTTGTCTTTGCCGAAGTTGATGCCGCAGCCTTTGACCCGGATTGGGCTGCCCTCTCAACGCCAGCGGTGATTGGTGCGGCGCTGGCCATTCTGTTGTTAGTGCCGCTGGGCTGGTTGTTGGGTCGACGCATGGCGCGCCCGATTGCGCAAACAGCCAAGTGCATTGCCCAGATCGGCCACACCGACCCAGAGCAGCTTCAGCTGCTGCTGCCGTATGTCAAAGACCCTGAACTGGAGCGCATCGCCGGGGCTGTGCGGCAACTGCTGATAGAAACTTCGGCACGTCAGGCCAACGCCCAGCGCGCGCTCTCGGCCGAGCGCCTGGCAGCAGTGGGACGCATCACTGCAGCCGTGGCACACGAAATCAATAACCCCCTGGCGGGTCTGATCACCGCCACACGCACCTTGCGTCTGCACGGCGACCAGCCCGAGGCACGCAACCGCAGCCTGGGCTTGATCGAACGGGGCCTGCAGCAGGTTCGCACCATCACCACGGCGCTGCTGCCTCAAGCCAAGGTGGAAGACCGCTGTATGACACCGGCTGATTTGGACGACATGCTCACGTTGGCTCGCGCCACGGCAGCGCAACAGCTCGTCATCATCACCTCTGAGGTAGATGTGCAGGCTGAACTCTGTGTGCCATCGACCGTGTTCCGCCAGGTCATGCTCAACCTGTTGCTCAATGCCATCCGAGCCGCCGGGCAGGACGGTCAAGTTCATGCGCGCTTGTTCGTCACCCCAGACAAAGTCAGCTTTATCCTGGCCAACACCGGCAAGCATTTTTCCGACGAGCGCCTGCAAAAGCGGCTGATGACCAACGACGGCAATGACCCGCACGGTTTTGGTTTGTGGATCTGCCATGAATTTGCCGTGCGCTATGGCGGCGGCTTCACCGCTGACCAAGCGGCCGATATCCCCCCGCCCTTTACCACCCGCCTGAATTTCTGGCTCCCCAACCTTGCCCGCCATGACCCACAAAAATCTGCTGCTGATTGAAGACGACCTGATCCTGGGTGAATCGCTGGTGCAACGCTTCGAGCTTGAAGGCCTCAAGGTCGTCTGGCTGCGCCGCCTGGCCGAAGCGCAAATGCACATTGAATCGCCATGGGGCGCCGTGGTCAGTGACGTGCGCTTGCCTGACGGGCTGGCGACGCAATGGTTTGCCCAGCTACCGGCACCGATTCGCTTGCTGCCTTGGTTTTTTCTGACGGGTTACGGCAGCGTTAACGACGCCGTAGGGGCGTTGCAGGCTGGCGCACGCGAGTACCTGACCAAGCCTTTTGACACCGAGAAACTGGTCGTTGCCGTGATGGAGTCGGTGTCGGTTCATCTGGACATGCCCACCACGGTACTGGGCATTTCACCTGCCATGCGGCATGTGGAAGAACTGGTGCACAAGCTGTCCAAACAGAAAACGTCGGTTCTCATCAATGGTGAATCGGGGGTTGGCAAAGAGGTGGTCGCCCAGATGATCCACAACCTCGACATGCGCAGCAAAAAAGGAACATTTGTACCGGTTAACTGTGCAGCGGTGCCTGAGTCAATGATGGAGGCCGAGTTTTTTGGCTACGAAAAAGGCGCGTTCACGGGTTCACAGCGGGCCCACAAGGGCTTTGTTGAACGCGCCGATGGTGGCACCTTGTTTTTGGATGAAGTGGGCGACCTGCCTGCCAGCATGCAAGCCAAATTACTGCGGGTGTTACAGGAGCGCTGTTTTTTCAGGCTGGGCTCCGAGCGCACCACGCACAGCGACTTTCGCATCATTGCCGCCACCAACCGCGACCTGTACGCCGACATGCAGGCCGGCAAGTTTCGCGAGGATTTGTTTTACCGGCTGGCCGTGATCCGCATCGAGATTCCGCCGCTGCGTGAGCGCCCGGAAGATATTCGCTGGCTAACCGAGCTGATCCTGCAGCAAATCACGGCAGAACAAGGCACACCAATTGCCATGTCCGAGGTGTTCATGCGTGACGTGATGGCACGCAACTGGCGCGGCAATGTGCGTGAACTGCGCGCCTACCTGGAGCACGCAGTGGTGCTCAGTGACGGCGGCATTCTTGATCAGCCCATAGTCAGCCACCCGGGGGCGCGCGAGGCGGGCAGCATGCTGACCACCCCTGCCGGGTCATTGCCGCAACTGCACTCGGTGGTGGATGAGGCAGAGCGTGTGCACATTCGCAAAGCACTGGCGCACTGTGACAGTCATCTTGGCAAAACCGCTGAAGCCCTGGGCATTTCGCGCAAAACACTGTGGGACAAAATGCGGCGGCTGGACATCAGTGCATAAAAAAAGGGAGCCCGTAAGCTCCCTTTTTTAGCTGTGCCAGATCAACCGACGCGGCGATCCTTGAACGAAACACTGACCTTGTACTCATCGACGCTGCCCACGCGCTTGATGCTGGCCCAAGTGCCTTTGTAGTACGGCACGACGTTGCGGTCGGTCCAGTCGGTCACCACATCGCCGTGCACGCCCTTGACATAGCCAAACAGCATGAAGGTTTGCCCCGGCTTGAGCGCCTTGATGGGGTAGGCCATGGCGTAGGTGCTGCCAAAGTCGTTGAAGACCTCCACCACATCGCCGCCGCTGACGCCCATTTTCTTGGCATCGTCGAGGTTCATCTCGATGAAGGCCATGGGATAACGGTCGCGCACAAAGGTGTTGTACTGGTCGTGGTACGCCGTTTGCCACACTTCGTTGGCGCGGCCGCTGTTGATCCAGAACGCGTGCTTGTTCTTCTGTTCCAGCACACGCGCAGGCAGACCGGTGTAGGGTGCCGGTTTGAAATGTGCCTTGCCATCGGCCGTATCAAACTTGTTGTCTGCGTAGTGGATGGGCGTGCCAATGAGCTTGTCACCTTCGACCTTTTTGATCGGCAGCTGCACGCCGTTGTTGCCCGCCTTGCGCAGCAGCGCGTAGGTGGCCAGGTAACCGGTGTCGCCACCTTGGCTGTCGATTGGGCCGACACCCGGACGACCGGCGCGGCGGAAGCCGTCGTTGAAGGCATCTTCTTCGGTCTTCCAGTTAAAGCCTTCAAAGCGTTTGGCCATGGCGGCGTTGCCTTCCTTGGTGTACATCGCCTTCAGGGCGTTGGCAATGTCAGCGGCAATCAGGCAGTCGGCCTTGGCCGTACCCGGCGCATCCATGAATTTTTCAGACAAACGCAGGCGGCGCTCACCGTTCATGGAGGTCAGGTTGATTTCACCGGGTTGGGCAGCGGGCAGTAGCATGTGCGCGTCTTCTGCCACCACGGTGGGGTACAGGTTCATCGACACCACAAACAAGCCGCCCTGGTATTTGCAGGCGTTGTAAATGATGTCCACCAGTTGCTCGGTGCTGACACCCTTGGCACGCGAGATGGCATCGTTGACGATGCGGGCACGGCGGCGCAACACGGTGCGGTGCTCTTCGGCGTTGAGCGTGGTCTGGAACGGGTTGGTACCCCAGATGGTGTACATCAAGCCCTTGCCATTGATGATTTCCTTGTCGATGTAGATTTTGCTGTTGCCCGGATACGGTGGGCGGGTGTAACCCTCCTGGTGACCGCCCATGCGGCAGACACCGGTGCCACGACGCCCCACGTTTTGCGTGGCAATCACCAGGCTCACCAAGGCGCTCTGGATGTTGTAATTGTCATTGCCCCAGATGATGCCTTTCTCGTAGGCATGGAAGGTGCGTGGTGCATGACCAGACGCTTTGGGCTTGTAGGCCCACTCCGCTGCTTTTTTGAGGTTGGCGACGGAAATACCAGTGGCCTTGGCACCTTCTGCCAGCGTCATGTGGTTGGTTTTGAGCGCAGCGTCATAACCGACCGTGTGCTTGGCGATGAAGTCTTTGTTTTGCCAGCCCTGCGCGACCACATAGGTGAACAAAGTGTTGAACAAAGCGGTGTCCGAGCCCGGCTCGATGTCCAGGTGCAACACGTTTTCTTTACCTGCAACTTGCTCAGCGATGGCCACAGTCGCAGTACGACGCGGGTCGACGATGATGACCTTGGCTGCCGCTGCGGTCTCGCCCGGGAACCATTTATTCTTCTTGTCCAAGGTGGAGCCGGTGATGTTCGGAATCCAGTGGTTCAGGAAGTAGTTGGACTGGGTTTCGTAAGGGTTGGCACCAATGCAGAACAGCGTGTCAGACAACTGCGCGTCTTCGTAGCTGTTGTTGAGTTCGCCAATGCCCATTTCGCGCGTGGCATGGCACTCGGAGTTGTATGCCGGGCGATTGTGAATGCGCACCATGGGCGTTTGCAAGGCGCTGAACATCAGCTTGCCGGTACCCCAGGTGTTCTCGAAACCACCGCCTGCACCGCCATGGTCAAAGCAGTCGTAAACCAGGCCGGACGGACCGTCGTTGTCCAGAATCTTTTTGGTCAAACCGGCGTACAGCGCCATGGCGTTGTCCCAGCCGGTGTCAAACCACTGGTCGCCCTTGAAGACACGCGGTGTTTTCAGGCGTTCGCGGCCGACACCGTCGTGCGCGTACATGTAGCTGGCCATGCGTCCGCCACGGGTGGAAGACAAACCGCTGTTGACCGTGCATTCCTTGTCGGGCAGCACCATGATGTTCCAGCGCTTGCCGGCCTTGTCGGTGATGGTGTTGGTCATGGCCTTGGTCATGCACACCTGCATCGGTGGCAACTGTGTGGTGAAGTCCAGACCCAGCGCGTTTTGGTCAGCAGCACGCCCGCCTTCCTTGTTGGCATCCCACTTGTAGACGTGGTAGCCGCAGCCCACGATACAGAAGTGGCAAGTCATGTTGGTTGTTTGGGCATCCTTCGGGGGCAGCGCAATGCGGTCATTTATGTTGGTTGACATGGGGTGTGCTCCTTACAGAATGTTGGATTGACGACCGTAGATCAAACCGTCCACGCCAACGGCGTGCACGGTGTCTGTTTTGGCGTCGTAGCTGAGCTTGATGACAGGCAGGTTTTCGGTGGCCTGGCCACACACCATCTGGCCATGTTGCTCGGGGTCAAAAATCGAGAAGTGGCATCCGCACTTGAAGGTACGGCTACCGCCGTCGTACTGGATCGGGCAGCCCATGTGGGTACACATGGCGCTGTAGGCCACGATGTCGCTGTCGGGGCCGACGCCGCCAGCAACCGGGACGCCCATCTTGATGGCGTAGCACATGGAGCTGTCGTCGGGGTAGTTAAAGCTCACCGCTTCGTTGACTGGCATGCCTTTGACTTTGCCCACAGCCACTGCGGGGTAAGCCAGCGCCGTGGTGCTGCCCAGCGCCGGGTTGGCTGGCGTGGCTGCGTTGGCATTATGAATTGGGATGACTACCGAGCTGGCGACGGCCGCCGCTGCGCCGCCTGATTTCAAAAAGAACCGGCGACCTACTTTCACATCTTCCATGCTATCTCCTGTTGTGGTGAGTTGACATAAATCAAATGCAACAGTTGTGCCAGATAATTTTTGAGTTCAAATTTGTTTTAAATCAATAAGTTAACCAAGCTCAACCTTTTTGAATGTGTCAATTTCGTAATAAAACCTATTACCTTGTTTCGTTTTCGAAACATCACTGAGCATGGATTTTTTTGCAAAGCCTGCATTTATCTGCGTCTTTTTGCCGATTGCGGCGTCTCCAAGCAGTCAAGTACGCCAAGGAAGTGTCATGTCTTTTCGAAAAACATCCGTCATCGTCGTTGCCATCGCGGCCACGCTCACCGGTTTTTGGCTTTACGCGGGCAGCAGCGCGCAGGGCTCCGATCCAACTGCCGCTGGCATCGGCACTGCGGATGCGGTTCAGGTGGTGCTGCGTGCTGGCAAGCCCACCATCATCGAGTTTGGTGCTAACAACTGCGTGAGTTGCCGCGAGATGAAACCGATCCTGCACGCCCTGGCACAAGACGCGCGCATTGCCGTGGCCGATGTCGACATTTTGAAAGAGCGCGAGTACATCGGCAAATACCAGATCCGTCTGATGCCCACACAAGTGTTTTACAACGCCCAAGGCGTTGAGACCGGTCGCCACATGGGCAAGATCAGCGCTGAAGCCATCCTGGCCAACCTTGGTATGACGCCAGCTACCGTGACCACCGACGCCATCAAACCGAAAGCCGCGCTGTGACTGGCCTTGAAGGCCTGGCCGCAGCTTTTGCCAGCGGCGTGCTGACCTCCGCCTCACCCTGCGTGCTGGCCGCAGTGCCGGTGGCCGTTGGTTTTGTTGGCGGCCAGGCCAACAGCCCACGTCGCGCCTGGACCTTGTCGCTGGCGTTTGTGGCGGGCATGAACATCGCTTTGCTGAGCATGGGCCTGGCCGCTGCACGGCTGGGTTTGATGATGGGCACGCTACCCGGCCCCTGGCTGGTGGTGGTCGGTGCTTTGGTGATCGCTCTGGCAGTTTGGCTGTGGCGTGCGGGCAGTTCTTGCAGCGTCGGCCTACCCAGCGCCTTGCAGCAGCATTTGGCGCGCTCTGGTTTATGGGGCGCGCTGGTGCTGGGTGCCTTGATTGGCACGGTGATGAGCCCGTGCGCCACACCAGCTCTGGGCGCAGCGCTGGCCATTGCTGGGTCCGGTGCAGCCCTGGGTGCGTCCATGATGTGGGGCGCGGCGCTGCTGCTGGCCTACGGCATCGGCCACAGTGCCTTGCTGCTGCTGGCTGGCGCCATGCCGTCGGCGGCCAGCGCCATGATCGCGCAGTTTTCGCGCTGGGATGCCTGGCTGCCGGGCCGGCGCACGTTTGCCACCGTGATGCTGCTGGCGGGCGCGTGGTGGGTGGCGCAGGGGCTGGGGTTTGGCGTGTTGTCAAACTGAACTTGATTCGCCGCGTCTTTTCTGGCCAGGTTGCGT
>MNXW01000168.1:20034-21819 GCA_001871515.1 Comamonadaceae bacterium CG2_30_57_122 | reverse complement strand
CGCCTGGACAACCGGCGTGAGCACTGGCTCAACCCGCCGGAGTGGACGCACCGTGTGCCCGAAGTCACCCCGCTTGGCATGGACAAGTCGCCGTACCCTGACCGCATCGAACCCAAACCGGGAATCAGCGAGGCCGACCGCAAAGCCCTGCAAAAACGCACCCTCACCAACCTCTACAACGCCCGCCCCGCCTGGCTCACGCTGGCGCACCAGCAGCTCGATGGGGCCGTGGCCGCCGCTTATGGCTGGGCTGACTACCGTGCCGACATGCCCGACGATGAGATTTTGCAGCGCTTGCTGGCGCTGAACCTGGCGCGATCAGCTACCATTTCAGGCTTTTACCCACCTGCAACATCATGAAACCATCCGCAACTTTGGAGCTTCAACGCCACGCCATACGAGAGGCGACCATGCGTTATCAAGCGACCAATCCGCGTGTTTTTGGTTCGATCGTGCATGGCAATGACACCGATGGCAGTGACCTTGATCTGTTGGTCGATCCCTTGCCAGGTACCACCTTGTTTGATCTGGGTGGACTGCAGGTTGAACTTGAAGCCATGTTGGGTGTACCCGTGGACGTGCTCACGCCCGCAGACTTGCCCATCAAGTGCAGAGCGCAAGTGCTGGCGCAGGCTCGGTCCGTATGAAATCAAGCCGCGTTGCCGATGGTCTGGATCACATGCTGGAAGCGGCACAGCAGGCGTACGTGTATGTTGAAGGGCTGGCGCAAGAAGACTTTGAGGAAGACAAACGCGCCAAACAGGCAGTCATCCTGAATCTGATCATCATTGGCGAAGAGGCCACCAAGTTGCTGAAAGATGAAGAGGCTTTTGTAAATCAACAGCCTGAGATTGCATGGCGAGGCATGAAAGGCATGCGCAACCGCATTGCCTGAATTGATCAAGCGGTTGCCCGCCATTCGTGCAATAGTCAATTGAAAAACACGAAAGCCGGGGTCGAAAAATTGCAATCAGTCAAGCTTTGACCTTGCGGTTTTGATTTAATCCATCGGGTTGGTTTGAGCCTGCCTGTTCGCCCGTTGAATTGCCGTTTGCCCCAAGTGGAATGCAACTGGCGTGACAGCCCACTGGCAGCGAGTTCGGTTATCGTCAGCACATGACAATTTCTTTCCTGACCCTGGGCCTGCGCGGCCTGCAGCGTGACCTGCGTGCTGGCGAGCTACGGCTACTGATGGTGGCCGTGACCCTCGCAGTAGCGGCGCTGACTGCTGTCGGTTTCTTTGCCGACCGGCTCAAAGGGGGCTTGCAGCGCGACGCGCGTCAACTGCTCGGCGGCGATGCGGTGGTGGTCAGCGACAACCCGATCCCTGCAGCTTTCATTGAACAAGCCCGCACACTGGGCCTGCAGCAGGCACAAAACCTCACCTTTCCGACCATGGCGCGTGCGACTGAGGCGCAGGGTGGGCAGATCAAGCTGGTGGCTTTGAAAGCGGTTGAAGCCGGCTACCCGTTGCGCGGCAACCTGCGCTTGAGTCTGAGCGCCGCACCGGGCGCGCCCGTGACCACTGAGCGCGCCGCACCACCCTCGGGTCATGTTTGGGTCGAAGCGGCGGTGCTGGAGGCGCTGAACCTGCAGGTGGGCGACGCGCTGCTGTTGGGCGACAGCAGCCTGCGCATCACGCGGGTGTTGGTCTTTGAACCCGACCGTGGTGCGGGTTTCATGAACTTCTCACCGCGGGTGATGATGAATATGGGCGACATGGCCGCCACCGGTTTGGTGCAGCCCGCCAGCCGCTTGCGCTACCGCCAGGCCGTGGCGGGGAGC